>CAYUXB010000017.1:0-26318 GCA_964448525.1 uncultured Acidimicrobiaceae bacterium | reverse complement strand
CGGTCTTCGTGAGGTGGACCTCCTCACCGTCGTTGGTGACGAGGCCCTCGGCGGGCACGATCTCGAGCGACCCGAAGCGGAGCCGGGCGTTGGCCCCGTCGGTGGAGCGGGTGCGGCGGAGCAGCGCCCGGATGCGCGCCGACAGCTCCTTCGGGGCGAACGGCTTGGTGAGGTAGTCGTCGGCGCCGGCCTCGAGGCCCGCCACCACGTCGTGGGTGTCGGCCCGCGCCGTCACCATCACGATGGGGACGTCGGACACCCGCCGGATCGCCCGGCACACGTCGAAGCCGTCGATCCCGGGGAGCATGATGTCGATCAGGACGACGTCGGCGGGCTGGCGCTGGAAGGCGTTGAGGGCCTCCTCGCCGGTGTCGGCCTCCTCGACCGACCAGCCCTCGTCTTCGAGGGCCAACTTGACCGCGGTACGGATGCGCTCGTCGTCTTCGACCGAAAGGATGCGAGTACCCACGGTCAAGATCGTGCCTCATCAGACGCCGGCATGTGCAGACGGTACGCCTCGAGGGCGCGGCGGGCACCCTGGGTCAAGGAAGACCGGCGTCGGTGTAGGCGGCCAGGAGCGCCTCGCGGCCGGGGCCCCGCCCGGTGCGGTAGTGCAGCCCCTCGGGCAGCCGGGCACCCAGGTCGCGGCAGCTCACCAGCGCCCGGGCGCCGGCGTCGGTGAACGAGTCGAGCGCACGCAGGTCGACATCGATGCGGCTGGGCCCGCTGTCGACGGCCGCCGAGGCGGCATCGACGAGGGCGCCGCCGGCTGCCTCGTCGAGGCAGCGGATGACGGCGAGCACGACGGTGTCACCGGCCTGGATGACATCGATCGGCGGGCGGTCGTCGCTGACGGGAAGCTCGGCTGCGGCGTCGCCACCGGCGGCGGGAAGGCCGGCGGAGGCCCCTGCGGGTGCGGCGGACATTGCGGCACAGTCTGCCGACAGTTCGTGTCGACGCGCGGTTCACGGCGTTGCGATCTGGTGACGACTGGCATTCTCGGTGACTCACGGCACATTTTGTGCACCAAGAGAGCGCAGGAGGTCACGCAGAGGGGCTGCCAACGCGGGCCCGGCCGCGACGACGGAGCCTGCCGTCACCGGCCCCCCGTCGAGGGACGTCACCACCGCGCCCGCCTCCGCAGCGATGAGGCCACCGGCTGCGAGATCCCACCAGGACAGGCCCCGCTCGTAGTACGCGTCGAGGCGTCCGCAGGCCACCGAGCAGAGGTCGACGGCCGCCGCGCCCATGCGCCGTATGTCCCGCACGCGGGGCAGCAGCTCGGCCACGACCGCCCCCTGGGCGCGCCGGCGCTCCCGGTCGTAGCCGAAGCCGGTGCCGACCAGGGCGGTGGCGACGTCGGGGCCGGGCGCGCACGTCAGGCGGACGCCGTCGCGGTGGGCGCCGCCGCCGCGCGAGGCGGTGAACACCTCGCCCTGCGCGCCGTCGGCGACGACCGCGGCGACGACGCCCGTGGCGTCCTCCGCGGCGATCGACACGTTCCACCCCGGGTGGCCGTACAGGTAGTTGGTCGTGCCGTCGAGGGGGTCGATCACCCAGCGCAGGCCGCTCGTGCCCGCTCGTTCGCTGCCCTCCTCGCCCAGCACGCCGTCGTCGGGTCGCTCGGCCAGCAGCGCCGAGACGATCAGCTGCTCCGACGCACGGTCGAGTGCGCTGACCATGTCGGTGGCCGTCGCCTTGGTCTCGACCGTCGCCCGGGCGCGCTCGACACCGGCGCGCAGCAGCCCGACGGCCTGGCCCGCCACGTCGGTGGCCAGCGCGACCAGGGCCCCGAGGTCGGGAGAGACCGGCGGCGCCGGTGGCTCGGCGGGGGACGGGGAGCGCTCGGTCATGGCGGCCGACGGTACCGTGCGCCCGATGGCGGCCAACCCCCCACCCCCCACCGCACCGCGCGTCGACCTGCGCAGCGACACCGTCACCCGCCCCACGCCCGCCATGCGCCGGGCCATGGCCGAGGCCGAGGTCGGCGACGACGGGTTCGGCGACGACCCCACGGTCCATGGGCTCCAGGAGGCCTTCGCCGAGCGCACCGGCAAGCAGGCGGCCCTGTTCCTGCCGTCCGGCACGATGGCCAACCAGGTCGCGGTGCGCGCCCTCGCCCCCGCGGGCACGCTGGTCGTCGCCGGCCGCCGCCAGCACCTCGTCACCCACGAGGGAGGCGCGTTCGGCATCAACCAGGTGGCGCAGCTGCACGTGGTCGACGACGACGACGGCACGCTCGACCCGGCGATGCTCACCCACCTCGTGGCGGGCACCGACCACCGCTGGCCCGCTCCGGGGCTCGTCTGCGTCGAGGACACCCACCTCGGCGCCGGCGGTCGCCCCTGGCCGCTCGACCGCCTGCGCGCCGTCGCGGCGGTCGGGGTGCCGGTCCACCTCGACGGCGCCCGGCTGTTCAACGCGGCGGTCGCCACCGGCACCACGCTCGTCGAACGGTCGGCGCCGGCCACGACGGTCACGGCCTGCCTGTCGAAGGGCCTGGGCGCCCCCGTCGGCTCGCTGCTGGCCGGGCCGACGGACGTCATCGCCCGGGCTCGGCTCGAACGCAAGCGGCTCGGCGGCGGGATGCGCCAGGTCGGCGTGCTCGCGGCGGCCGGGTTGGTGGCGCTCGACACGATGGTCGACCGCCTGGCCGACGATCACCGCCGGGCCCGTCGGCTCGCCGCGGCGGTCGCCGAGCGCTGGCCCGACGCCGGGTGCGATCCTGCCGACGTGTCCACCAACATCGTGTTGTTCCGCCACGACGACCCGGACGCGCTGCTTTCCTTCCTCGCCGGCCGGGGCATCGGGGCCGTCACGCTCGGGCCCGGTCTCGTGCGCCTGGTCACCCACGCGGATGTCGACGACGCGGCCGTCGAGCGCGCCGTCGCCGCCATCGGGGACGCGCCGTGACGCTGCTGACCGAGGTTCCCGCCCGGGTGCTGGCCGTCTACGCCCACCCCGACGACCCCGAGGTGTCCTGCGGGGGCACCCTCGCCCACTGGGCCGCCCACGGGGCCGAGGTGCGGCTCGTCGTGGTCAACGCGGGGGACAAGGGCTCGCACGACCCGGACACCGACCCGACGGCGCTCGGGGCGCAGCGGGCGGAGGAGGTGCGGGCCGCGGCCGCCGTCCTCGGCCTCGCCGGCGTCGACCTGCTCGGCATCCCCGACGGCGAGGCCGCCAACGACCTGGACCAGCGCGGGCGCCTCGTCGAGCTCGTGCGCACGTACCGGCCCGATGCCGTCATCGGCCCCGATCCGACCGCGGTGTTCTTCGGCGACAGCTACATCAACCACCGCGACCACCGCGAGGTCGGCTGGGCCGTGGTCGACGCGGTGGCCCCCGCGGCGGGCAGCCCGCTCTACTTCCCCGAGGCCGGTCCGGCCCACCACGTGTCCACGCTGCTGCTGTCGGGCACGTTCGAGGCCGACGCCTGGGTCGACGTCACCGACGCGATCGAGGCGAAGATCGCGGCGGTCGCGTGCCACGAGAGCCGGCTGGCCGGCGACCCCGAGCTGGTGGCCGAGCTCCTGCGGCTACGGACGGCCGAGATCGGCGCCCAGGCCGGCGTGAAGCACGCCGAGAGCTTCCGCCGCCTGCGCTTCGGGTGAGGCCGTCAGTCCGGCTTGCCGGGCTGACGGTGCTGGATCGTGCGCCACTCGCCCATGGCCCGGAGCGCCAGCACGGCCACGACGGCGACGCCACCGGCGCCGATCACTGCCCCGAGCAGGCCCGACGCGCCCGAGACGGTGCCGCAGTCGCCCTCGCACTGCAGGTCGACGAACGCCCAGCCGATCATCCCGCCGCAGAGGCCGCCCACCAGGATCGACACGAAGGCGAGCACCCGGGCGGTGGTCGAGGGCAGCGCGCTCGGCGCGTACTCGTCGTCGGGGGCGGGGACGTCGGACGGTGTGTCGGCCATGGCGGGGCCATCGTACGGGGCGGCCGGCCACGAGCCGGAACTCGGCGGCGCGCCGCGGCTGTGTCCCCTGGCCGGAGTACAACGGGCCTGCGGTGCCAGACTGTGGCGATGCGACAGTGGGTGGTAGGAGGCGGTCTGATCCTCGGGGACGACGGGCTCCTGCTCGTCCGCAACCGTCGCCGCAACGGCGAGCTCGACTGGAGCCCGCCCGGCGGCGTCATCGACGAGGGTGAGACGCTGCTCGCCGGCCTCACCCGCGAGGTGGTCGAGGAGACCGGGGTGGTCGTCGCCCGCTGGCAGGGGCCGGTGTACGAGGTCGAGGTCGAGGCGCCGGGCCTCGGCTGGCACCTGCGGGTCGAGGCCCACGTGGCGGTCGACTTCGCGGGTGAGGTGCGCATCGACGACCCCGATGGCATCGTCGTCGACGCCGCATTCGTCGACCCGGGTGCCTGCGACGGTCACCTCGCCGGCTGTCACCCGTGGGTGAGCGAGCCGCTCGGCGCCTGGCTGGCCGAGCGCTGGGAGCCGGCGCGATCCATCCCGCCCCGGCGCTTCCGCTACCTGCTGGAAGGCGACGACCCCACCCGCTCGGTCGTCACCCGCCGGTGACGAGGCGATGCGGGGGCGAGGCGCGTTGAGCACCGCCGGCCGCACGATCCTCCACGTCGACATGGACGCGTTCTTCGTGTCGGTCGAGCTGCTGGCGCGCCCGGAGCTCCGCGGCCGACCCGTCGTCGTGGGCGGTTCGGGACGCAGGGGAGTCGTGGCGGCCGCCAGCTACGAGGCCCGGGCCTACGGGGTCTTCTCGGCGATGCCCAGCAGCCGGGCGCAGCGCCTCTGTCCCCAGGCCGTGTTCCTGCCGGGCGACCACGCGCGCTACCGGGAGGTGAGCGAACGGGTGATGGCGATCTTCGCCTCGTTCACCCCGCTCGTCGAGCCGCTCAGCCTGGACGAGGCGTTCCTCGACGTCACCGGGGCGCGGCGGGCGCTCGGCGACGGCGCCGCCATCGGGCGATCGATCCGCTCGGCCGTCCTCGACGGCGAGGGGCTCACGTGCTCGGTCGGGGTCGCTCCGTCGAAGCTGGTGGCCAAGCTGGCCTCGGAAGCGGCCAAGCCGACCGCCACCCCGACGGGGCCCGTGCCGGGCCGCGGGGTGCACGTCGTGCCGCCGGCAGGCGTGCGGGACTTCCTCCGCCCCCTGCCGGCCAGGGCCCTCTGGGGCGTCGGCCCGGTCACGCTCGGCAAGCTCGAACGCCTCGGCGTGCGCACGGTCGGCGACATCGCCGACCTGCCGGAGCCGGCCCTCGTCGGGCTGCTCGGCGCCTCGACCGGGCGGCACATCGGCCGGCTGGCCCACGGCATCGACGACCGCCCGGTCGAGCCCGACCAGGAGGCGAAGTCGATCGGCCACGAGGAGACCTTCCCGAACGACCGCCACGACCGCGCCGCGCTCGGCGACGAGGTGGTGCGCATGGCGGACGCGGTCGCGTGGCGGCTCCGCCGGGCCGACCGGGCGGCGCGCACGGTCACGATCAAGGTCCGCTTCGGCGATTTCCGCACGATCACCCGCTCGGTCACGCTGCCGGTCCCGCTCGACGACGGACCGGCCCTGGCCCAGGCGGCGGGGGGCCTGCTGGCGACGATCGACCCGACGCCGGGGGTCCGGCTCCTCGGGGTGAGCGCGAGCGGACTCGTGGCCGCAGGTGCCCGGCAGCTCAGCTTCGACGACGCGACCCGACCGTCCTGGCACGCCGCGAGCGGGGCGGTCGATGCGATCCGCGAGCGGTTCGGTGGCCGTGCCATCGGTCCCGCGTCGGTGCTCGGGCAGCAAGGCTTGCGAGTGAAGCAACGGGGTGACGCCCAGTGGGGGCCGGATGATCCCCCGGAGTCGGGCGAACATCTCCCGAAATGACGATTTCTCCGGCGTTCACGCGTTGTCGTTTGCGCGACCCTGTGGAACACTTGTCCGTGCCGGTTCGGTCAGCCGGGCGACAAGGGGTTCAGGTGCCGCTTTCCGAGGACGAGGAACGCATCCTCCAGGAGATCGCACAGCGCTTCTACGAGGACGATCCAACTTTTGCCCGCGAGGTCAGCGAGACCACGCTGTACCGGCACACGGTTCGCCGCATGAAGTGGTCGATCGTCGGCTTGGTCGTCGGCGCCGTGTTCCTCGTCGCCACCCTGTCGGTGTCGTACCTGATGTCGTTCGCCGGCTTCCTGGTGATGCTGCTCTGCGCGCTGGTGTTCGAGCGCAATCTGCGCAAGCTGGGCAAGGCCGGGCTCGATCAGCTCACCCGCACCGTGCGTGCCAACGGCATGCGAGACGCCCTGGGTGGGGCCGGGCGGCGGGTGCGCGAGCGGTTCAACCGCGACGACGACGATCCCGACCGCGACGCCGACTAGCAGCCAGGGTTCCAGGGTCTGGCTCAGGCGACCGGGCTGACCGTCGGCCCCTCCTGGGCGACGCGCCGTGTGCCACGGTGCGTGAAGAGCATCCGGACGTCGAGGTACGTGAGCACACGGCGCAGCCAGCCCTGACGCCGGTTGGCCTCGCTCACGATCGACGCCCACGACGCTTCGGCGTCGTCGACCGCGTCTGCAGACGGCGGCACCTCGGCATACGCGATCGCCTCCATGGTGCGGGCGAGCTGCTGGATGGCCGGCGCGGCGCCCGGCAGCGCGTGGGCCATGCGGTCGGCCTGCTCCGCGATCGTGAGCGACGGCGGGAGCGCGACACCGGCCCGGATGGCGCTGGTGGTGCTCTCGGCCCACCGGTTCTGCGCCCGGGCCGCGGGCGTGGCGGCCCGGCGCCGCCGGACGGCCCGCTGGGCGACGATGGCCACCGGCACGACGAGCAGATAGAGGAGGGCCCCGACGCCCACAGGCCGGCCGACGTGGCGGGCGGGCTCGGCGGCCCACGACTCCTCATCGGATGCCTCGGCACGGGGCGCGGGGACGGCGCCTGCGTCGAGGCCGGCGTCGGGGTCGAGGCCCGCGCCGTCCATGCCGGCCGGGGTACCGGAGCTGCCGAGGCCGTCGCCCGCGCCCTCCAGGGGCTCCGCCCCCGCGGCGACGCCGCCGGCGCTGGTGTCCTGTCCCGGGGCGATGCCGAGCCACGACTCGGCGCCCGGCGGTCCGCGGTCGGGGGTGGGGTCGACGAGGACCCAGCCGTACTCACCCATGTACACCTCCACCCAGGCGTGCATGTGGATGCCCCGCACGCGGTAGAGGGTCGGGTCGTTCGGGTCCTGCACGCCGGGGGTGAAGCCGATGACGACCCGGGACGGGAGGCCGACGGACCTGGCGAGCGCGGCGAACGCGCCCGCGAACTGCTCGCAGTAACCGGTCCTGGTCTCGAACAGGAACCGCAGCAGCGAGTCCTCGTCGTGGCCGGGCGGCACCTGCAGGCTGTAGTCGAACGTCTTGAGGTGGTTCTGGATGGCCAGCGCCTTGTCCCACGGCGTGGGCGCGTCGCGGGTCAGCTGGTAGGCCTCGGTCTCGGCCAGGTCGGGGAAGTCGTCGGGGAGTTGGAGGTAGGTCTCCCTGATGTCGTCCGGGATGTCGGTCGACGTGCCGCGCAACGTGTCCGCGTCGAAGTCCGGGTACATCGAGGTGACCGTGTAGGAGTAGCCGTCGGAGGTCGCGGTCCCCCGTTCGACCATGAGCGTGCTCGACCGATCGTCGTACACGGTCGGCTGGTCCTCGGCGCCGTGGAACTCCAGGGGCTCGTACGCCGCGGGGAGCCACACGCCTCCCAGCGCCCTGATCGTGATCTCCTGGGTCACGAGGTCGCCCTTGGTCTCCGGGTCGAGTGCCCGCGGCAGCGTGCCGTCGGCGGAGTCGGTGCCGTAGGACGACCGCCAGATCTCGCCGTCGAACTCGTTGAGCGCGGTGAGCCGCCAGTAGGACGGCTTCTCGCTGCGCACCGTGAACAGCTCGACGTTGGACTGGTCGACCAGGGTGGTCTGCAACGACACCATCGGGCTGGGCACCACACGGGTCGGTTCGGTGCGGTTGATGTCGCGCCAGGCGATGACGGCGTCGTCGCCGGCGCCGGGCATGTTGGGTCCGGCGACGATGCCGGCGATCACGGCGACGCCGAGGATCATCGTGCCCGTCCCCACGAGCGACGTGCGACCCTGGGCGCGGCGTCCGCCGGCCCAGCGGGAGTTGCGCTCCTGGTTGGCGGTGCGGTGCAGCAGCACGTAGAGCAGGGCGGCGCCGGCGAACACGGCCGCACTGGCCACCGGGCTTCCGGATCCGCCGAGAGCGGCGGCGAAGACGAACAGGGTGGTGGCCGGCAGCAGCGCCTCGAACGTCGCCGCGGCGCGGAACGCCGCCCAGTCGGCCACGAAGACGAGGAGCCACAGTGCGGCCGCCGTCGCAGCCAGGAACCCGTTCTCCACGGGCGCCGGCGCCCGTACCTCGCCGAAGAGACGCCACGCGGCGCCGAGGTCGTCGCCTGCCTGGCTGACGGTGTCCGGCGTGGGCAGGAGCCACTGCGTCGTGGCCGCGAAGTGGGTCCACGTGATGAAGAGCACGGCGGCGAGGGCGGTGAGACCGGCGGCCGGCAGCAGACGGACGCCCGCCCGACGCAGACCGGCGATCACGATGCTGGCCACGATCGCCTGGACGGCGAGCGGGCCGCGGTACGAGCCGTCCTCGAACACGCGGTGCATGCCGACGATCGCCGCGAGCGCCACGAGTGCCAGCGAGACCTCGGAGGCGAGGAGCAGGTGGTCGCGCGACCGCTTCATCGGGCGCTGCCGACCGTGCGGCGCGAGCGTGCCGCGGTCGCGATGCTGCGGTTCCAGGCGTGGGGGAACGCCGTGCCGGGTGGCACCCGGATGAGGTGGCCGCGGGCGGCTGCGGCTGCTCCGACCGCATCTGGCGGTCCACCGTTGCCCGGGTGGTGCGGTGCGCTGTCGATGCACACGACCGACACCAGGCCGAAGCGCTGGCGGAGCCGGGCGGTCGCCGCCATCTCGTCCCCGGCGGTCTGGGCGACGACGATGATCAGGGCACCCTGCCCGTCGCGCTGCAGGAGGTCGAGCATGGTGCGCAGGCTGGCGTTCCCCGCCGCCTCGACGACGGCGAGGTGCTCGAGCAGGGCCTGGAGATGGACCGTGCCGGTGCCGAACCCCGAGTCCGTCCCTTCCGTGGTCACGAGCCGCACCAGATCGCGCCGGGTGGCGTTGGCGCTGACGATGCTGGCCGCGGCGGACACGGCGGTCTCCAAGGTGTCGGCGTCGTGCGCGGCGCGGCGCACATCGAGCAGCACGGTGGTGCGCGCCTGCCAGGGCTGTTCCTGCTGGCGAACGAGGAGCTCGTCGTGCCGGGCGGTGGACGGCCAGTGGATGCGCCGCAGGTCGTCGCCGACCACGTAGGGCCGCAGGGCGTAGAAGTCGTCGCCGGCGCGACCGAGCGCGTGGGGGTGCAGCGCGCCGGCCAGCGGGTCGTTCCCGCTGGTGAAGGGCACGGGGCGGATCTCGTCGACTCGGGGGAACACGGTGACCTCGACCTGGGGCGCGCCCCGGGTCGCGGCCACGGCCAGGCCGAACGGGTCGCCGATCGCCACCTCGAGGGGACCGACGGTCACGATGCCCCGGTGCTCGGTGGGCAGGCGGTAGGTGGCCACCGACGCGGCGCCCTGATCGAGCGGGGAGACGAGCAGCTCGGCACCGGCGGTGCCGGTGACCGGATCGCGCAGCGACAGCACGGGCGTGGCCCGGCGCCGCAGGTTTCGGATGCGCACCTCGACGCGGCTGACCTGGCCGACGTGCACGCGGGCGGGGTGGACCACGCGGTCGACCTGGAGGTCGAGCCGGGTGAGGCTGACGTAGAGCACGGCGACCCCGACGAGGCCGAGGGCCACGGCGCCGAACACGTACAGCTCGCCGATGCCGAGCAACCACGCGAGGACGATCACGGTGAGGCCGCCCCAGACGCACAGCCACCCGGGCCGGGTCAGCACGCCGCGCCTTCCCCCCTGCCGCTCACCTCAGTGGCCGCCCGGGACCGGAACCGCGCGCAGGACCTCGCCGAGCGCCTCGGCGGCCGTGACGCCCTGCAACTGGGCCTCGGGGGTGACCAGGAGCCGGTGGGCCAGCACGGGGACGGCCAGCGCCTTCACGTCGTCGGGGATGACGTAGCCGCGGCCCTGGGCGGCCGCCCGGGCCCGGGCCACGCGCTGCAGGGCCAGGGTCGCACGTGGCGACACGCCGAGGGCGAGGTGGTTGCTGCGCCGGGTGGCCTGGGCCAGGTCGACCAGGTAGGCCTTGAGGCCGGGGGCGACGTGGACCTGCCGGGTGGCGGCCGCCATGCGTTCGACGTCCGCGATGGTGACCACCGCCCGGATGTCGCGGAGCGGCTCGTGGTCGCCGTGTGCGTCGAGGATCTCGAGCTCGGCGCTGGGGGAGGGGTAGCCGACCGACACCCGCATCAGGAAGCGGTCGAGCTGCGATTCGGGCAGGGGATAGGTGCCCTCGTGCTCGATCGGGTTCTGCGTGGCGATGACCATGAACGGCGGCGCGAGCGGGTAGGTGGCCCCGTCGACGGTCACCTGGACCTCCGCCATCGCTTCGAGGAGGGCGGCCTGCGTCTTCGGCGATGCCCGGTTGATCTCGTCGGCGAGGACGATGTTGTTGAACACCGGCCCCGGCCGGAAGTCGAACGTGTTGTCGCCCCGGTTCCACACCGTGAGCCCCACGACGTCCGAGGGCAGGAGGTCCGGCGTGAACTGCACACGTCCGAAGCTGCACTCGATGGACGTGGCGAGCGACTTCGCCAGGTTGGTCTTGCCCACCCCCGGCACGTCCTCGAGGAGGAGGTGCCCCTCGGAGACGAGGCACAGGAGCATCATCTCGATGACCTCGTGCTTGCCCTGGATCACGCGCTCGACGTTGCCGACGATCGTCTCGAAGTAGTCGGAGAAGGTCGCTCCCCGGGGTGGCGCGGTCTCGATGCTGGCCACGTCCTCGGTCTCCCTCTGTCGTGGGTGAGCCAGGCCAGGTTACGCGCTCGGTGGACCGAACCTGACGGCGGGGCCACGCGGGGTAGCGTCGCGGGGTCGTGGCGACCCTCGGAACCACCCTGGCCGTCGACATCGGCGGCACCAAGCTCGCTGTCGGCCGCGTCGGTCCCACCGGCGTCCTCACAGACCGTCGCAGCGCTCCCACTCCCGCTCAGGGTGGTCCCGAGCCGATGTGGGAGCGCCTCGTCGAGCTGGTGACCGATGTCCGTCGGGGCGACGAGGTGGCCGTGGGTGTCGGCTGCGGCGGTCCGATGGAGCCGGACGGTCGCACCGTGTCGCCGCTCAACATCCCGGCCTGGCGCCGCTTCCCGCTGCACGCGCGACTCGTCGAGCTCACCGGCCGACCGGTGCACGTCGACAACGACGCCAAGGCCCTGGCCCTCGGCGAGGGCTGGGTGGGCGCCGCTCGCGGTGTGCGGGACTTCGTCGCCCTCGTCGTGTCGACGGGGGTCGGCGGGGGGATCGTCCTCGACGGTCGCCTCCTCGACGGGGCGGGCGGGAACGCGGGCCACATCGGCCACGTGATCGTCGAGCCGGAGGGCCGGGTCTGCGGGTGCGGGGCGCGTGGTTGCCTCGAGGCCGAGGCGTCGGGCACCGGCATCCGCGCCGCCACCGGTGCGGCGCCGGCCGAGGCGGACGAGGAGCTGCGGCAGCGGACGGGACGGCTGGTCGGCCGGGCGGTCGCCTCGGTCGTGAACCTGCTCGATCTGCGCCTGGCGGTGGTGGCCGGGTCGGTGGCGCTCGGCTACGGCGCGCCGTTCTTCGGCGCCGCCCAGGCGGAGATCGACGCTCGTTGCCGCATCGAGTTCGCCCGGGGTGCCCGCATCGTCCCCGCCGGCCTGGGCGACGCCGGACCGCTCGTCGGCGCGGCCGCGGTCGGTCTGCGGGGCGAGGGCCACGACATCGGCATCGCGTGACAGGTCACTAGCCTTCCCGCCTGTGGACGGACCGGGCAGCGCGATCGATCGACAGTGGGGGGTGGCGGCGGTGGCCGCCGTCGCTCGGCACCCTTCCCTCTGGGCGACCGCCGTGCGCCAGGCGCTGGTCCTGGCGGAGCCCGGCTGGTGGCGGCGACGGCCCTTCCTGCCGCTGCCGTCACCCGACTACATGCGCTTCCGCCTCCAGACCGCCTACGGCGGCGACGGCGACAGGGCGCCCGCGCCGTCGGATCTCGTCACCTACCTCCGGTGGTGCCGGGCCATGGCGTGAGCCGCGCGCGGCGGTCCGCCCGCGGTCGGCAGGTTCTCGCCGCGCAATCGGCCAGCGGAGTCGCATCGGGCGCTTGTAGCTTTGCGGGATGAGCCGGGCGCTCGTGCTCAACGCCACGTTCGAGCCCCTCTGCGTCGTCAGCGACCGCAGGGCGGTCGTCCTCGTGCTGGGCGAGACCGCCGAGATGCTCCACGCCAGCGATGCGCTCATGCACTCGGCACACCTCGTGATGGCTGTGCCGTCGGTGGTCCGCCTGCGGCGGTTCGTGCGGGTGCCCTACCGCTGGAGCACCCCGCTGAACCGCCGGTCGATCTTCGCCCGTGACGGCCACCGCTGCCAGTACTGCGACGGGCCGGCCGAGAGCATCGACCACGTCGTCCCCCGCAGCCGGGGTGGTCAGCACACCTGGGACAACGTGGTGGCCGCGTGCCGCCCGTGCAACGTGCGCAAGCGTGACCGCCTGCTCGCGGAGACCTCGATGCGCCTGCGTCACCCCCCCTGCGAGCCGCGGGGGACGAGTTGGCTCACGTTCGCGGTCGGGGCGGTCCCGGAGACGTGGACGCCCTACCTGCAGATCGCCGCGTGACACCGGACGTCCTGCCGGGCGGATGGACGGTCCGCCGCCTGCGCGGATCCGCCGAGGCCCTCCACGCCGAGCCGCTGCCCGACGACCCGGCTCGGGCGGTGTGGGTGCTCGACGCGGAGGCCCCCGCCCTGGTGCTCGGCTCGACCCAGGGCACCGACCTGGTCGACGTGGAAGAGGCGGCGGCCCGGGGGGTGGAGGTGGTGCGTCGGCGGTCGGGTGGGGGCGCTGTGTTCATCGACCCCGCCGCCATGGCGTGGGTCGACCTCGTCGTCCCCGCCGGGGACCGGTTGTGGGACGACGACGTGGGTCGCGCCGCCCGGTGGGTGGGGGAGGCGTGGCGGTCGGCGCTGGCCGAGCTCGGCCTCGCGCCGGTCGAGGTGCACACCGGGGCGCTGGCGTGCGGCCCGCTCGGTCGCCTCGTGTGCTTCGGGACGGTCGGGGCCGGCGAGGTGACGTTGCCGGACCGTCGCAAGGTGGTGGGCATCAGCCAGCGCCGAACGCGGACCGCGGCGCGCTTCCAGTGCGCGGCGTACACACGTTGGGACCCGGAACCCCTCGCGGCGCTTCTACGGCTGGACGCGGACGGGGTCCGCGCGATCGAGCACACCGCGGTCGGCGTCGGCCGGTCACCAGCCGACGTGATCGACGCTCTCCTGCGCAACCTGCCTCACTGACAGCGACGTTCAGCGGCGTTCCGACGTCGCTCCGTGGCAGGTCAAGGCCGGTCTCACGCCCCGGCTGCCTGTCCCTACCCGTCTCCGGCGCTCGGCATGCGTTCACCGGGAGATCTGACCCCACAACGCTCCGACCTGGGCAAATGTGCGCAAGTGCCTTGTAGCGGGGGAGAACGTGGGGTACTTTCCCACGAAGTGGAGAGCAGTGGCACGCCCGCAGGCGCCTCTCCAGGTGCCGATCCGACCGCCGATGGCGCGGTCGCAACGGCAGCGCGCCCGGCCGGTCCCCGGTTCTTCACCGGCTCCTTCGAGCACTCGGTCGACGACAAGAGCCGCCTCGTGCTCCCCGCGCCGTTCCGACCACGCCTCGCGGCCGGCGCCTACCTCGGCCCCCTCGACGGCTACCTCGGTCTCTGGCCCGACGACCAGATCGAGGCCGTCTTCGCCAAGTGGGACGACGGTGTCGCACTCGGCATCGTCTCGGAGGAGGCCGCCGAGGCGTTCGTCGCCTCCACCTTCCCGGTGCAGCCCGACGGCCAGGGCCGCATCGTCGTGCACAAGAACCTGCGGTCGTTCGCCTCGCTCGGCGGCCCCGTCATGGTCGTCGGCGCCCGCCGGCGCCTGGCCGTCTGGGCGCGCGACCGCTGGGACACGCGCATGGACACCATCCCGGACGGCCCCGACGCGGCCCTCCGCCAGGCGGCGAGGGATCTGAAGCTGTGATCCCGACCGCCGCCCCCACCCTCACATCGAGGTCAGCCCACCACCACACAGGTGCGGTCCCGCTCTCCCGCAGGCCTTCGGCCGGCGCGGGGGGAGGCCCCGTTCCGGTGCCGCCCGGCACCGACTCCGCTTGCTTGCCGCCGAGCCCGTTCCGGGGAGACATCCCGGCGGGCGCCGTCCGACCGGAGGTCGACGGGTGAGCGGGCCCACACCTGACTTCGTGCACCGGCCGGTGCTGGTCGACGTCGTGGTCGAGCTGTTCGCCCCCGTGCCTCCCGGCATCGTGGTCGATGCCACCCTCGGCGGGGGCGGCCACGCCGAGGCGCTGCTCGACGCGCACCCGCACCTGTCGATCCTCGGGCTCGACCGCGACCCGGCGGCCATCGCGGCCGCGGGCTCCCGGCTGGCGCGCTTCGGCGACCGCGTCACCGTGCATCGCACCCGCTTCGACCGGATCGCCAGCGTGGTGTCCGAGGTGCTCCCCGGCCTCGGCCACGACGGCGCCAGCGGAGCGCTCTTCGATCTCGGCGTCAGCTCGCCCCAGTTCGACCAACCCGAGCGCGGGTTCAGCTACCGCGGCGACGGCCCCCTCGACATGCGCATGGACCCGACCCAGCCGTTCAGCGCCGCGGAGCTGGTCAACGAGACCGACGAGGCCTCGCTGGCTCGCGTGCTGCGCGACAACAGCGACGAGCGCTTCGCCGCGCGCATCGCCCGCGCCATCGTCGCCCACCGCCCGATCGCCACGACGGGCCAGCTGGCCGACATCGTGCGCGACGCCGTGCCCGCCGCCGCGCGCCGCCGCGGTGGTCACCCCGCCAAGCGCACGTTCCAGGCGATCCGCATCGCCGTGAACGACGAGCTGGCGATCCTGCCCGGCACGCTCGACGACGCCATCGACGTCCTCGTGCCAGGCGGACGGTGCGTCGCCATCGCCTACCACTCGGGCGAGGACCGCATCGTCAAGGACCGCTTCCGCCATGCCGAGACCGGGGGCTGGACCGGCCCCTCGCACCTGCCCACGCCGGGGCATGTGCGGCCAACGGTCCGAATGCTCCGCCGCAGCGCTCGCCGTCCGTCGGACGACGAGATCACCGAGAACCCCCGCGCGGAGGCAGCCCGCCTCCGTGCCGTCGAGAAGCTCGATCTGCAGGAGGTGGCCTGATGGCCACAGCACGCGTCCTACATCTCCCCCTCCACCAGCCCCGCGAGGACACCGCGGAGCGCGCCCCCCTGCGCCTCGTGCGCGGCGCCCGCAACGGCCTCGGGCTCAGCCCGCGCGCCGGCGTGATCCTCACGGTGCTGGCGTTCATCGCCCTGTTCGCGGTCGCCGTCTGCCATGCGCTGCTCATCGAGCGGCAGGCGTCGATCGACGAGCTGGACGCGCGCGTCGCCACGGAGCAGGCCCGCTACGAGGAGCTCAGCCGGGAGGTCGCCGAGCTCGAGGCGCCCGCGCGCATCCGCACCGAGGCCACAGAGCGCCTCGGCATGGTGCCCCCGAGCGAGACCGTGTGGCTGACCCCGCAGGAGCCCGCGCCCTCCGGCGACGCCACCGACGAGGCAGCGGAGGACTCGCCGGACACGAGCGCGGCGCGCGTCAAGCCGTACCTCGAGGCCACGCCGTGAGCGAGCGCAGCGAGCGAACCATGAGCACAGTGACCTACCCGGCCCGAAGGGCCGATGTCATCGTCGCATCCCGAAGGGTGCGCCGATGACCTCACGGAGCGGCTCCGGGCGCACGCCGATCGGCGGAGGCGGCGCACGGCCCAGCGGATCACGGCGCTCCCCGGCCCGGTCCACCACCCGCTCCGCCCGCACGTCGTCCTCCCGGTCGTCGTCGTCCTCCCGGTCGTCGTCGTCCTCCCGGTCGTCGTCGTCCTCCCGGTCGTCGTCCACCCGGGCGTCGTCCACCAAGTCCTCGACCAAGGCGTCCGCCCCGCGGCGCGGCTCGGCGGCGACCTCCTCGACGAAGCTGACGAAGAAGGCGTCCACCCGGCCGGCCCGTTCGTCGTCGACGACGGCGGGCCGGTCGGCGCGCCGCGCCGTCGGCACCGGTCCCGCGAGCCGGCGCGACCGCGCCGCGCCCCGGCGTCCGAACCGCGACCGGGCGCGCTCGGCGGCCGGTGGGAGCGGCGGCTGGGTGCTGCCCCGCCTGGGCCGGCCCGCCAGCCCCCGGTCGCGCGCGCTGACGCTGCTCGTGCTGTTGTCGGTCATGTTCCTGGCCATCGTCGTGCGCCTCACCTACGTCCAGGTCATCAGCCCCGGTCGCTACGTCGCCTACGGCGAGGCCCAGCGCATCCAGCCGATCGAGGTCGCCGGAGGGCGCGGCGCGATCTACGACCGCAACGGCGAGGACCTCGCCATCTCGATCCCGTTGTCGAGCATCGCGGTCGACCCGAGCATCATCGACGCCCCCGCCGCGACCGCCGCCCGGCTGGCACCCATCCTCGGCATCGAGGCGAGCGAGCTGCGGGCCCGCATGTCCGAGGAGGTGCGCTTCGTGTGGCTGGCCCGCCAGGTCGAGGACAACGTGGCGGACGCCGTGCGCGAGCTCGACATCCCCGGCGTGATCCTCTTCGACGAGCAGGCCCGGTTCACGCCGTCGGGGGACCTCGCGACCTCGCTGCTCGGCACGGTGGACCGCGACAGCACCGGGGTGTCGGGTGTCGAGCTCGCCTACGAGGAACTGCTGTCCGGCGAATCCGGCCGGCTGGTGGTCGAGCGCGACCTGCAGGGGCGCACCATCCCCGCCGGACGTCACCACATCGATCCCGCACGGCCGGGTCACGACCTCATCCTGACGATCGACCACGACCTGCAGTACGAGGTCGAGAACGTCCTCCAGGCCCACGTCACGGCGGCGAGCGCCCGCGGGGGCACGGCCATCGTGATGAACCCCGAGACGGGCGAGATCCTCGCTCTCGCCAACCAGGCGACCGACGAGGCGACCGGCATCGTCCACAACACCGGCAACAACCTCGCGGTGACCGCCAACTACGAGCCGGGCTCGGTCAACAAGGTGATCACGGTCGCCGCGGCGCTCGAGGAGGGCCTGGTCACCCCCGACCAGGTCATCTCGGTGCCCGCCGCGCTGCGGGTCGCCGACCACACCTACGAGGACGCCCACCCCGGCAACCTGAGCGTGACCGACATCGTGGCGCAGTCGTCCAACGTGGGCACGATCAAGATCGCCCAGGAGCTGGGCGCCGAGCGGCTGGACGAGTACCTTCGCCGGTTCGGGTTCGGCCGCGACACGGGGCTGGGCCTCCCCAACGAGGAGAACGGCCTGATGCTCCCGCTCGATCGCTGGTCGGGCACCTCGATCGGATCGATCCCCCTCGGTCAGGGGATCGGCGTCACGGCCCTGCAGATGCTCCTGTCCTACAACGTCCTCGCCAACGACGGCGTGTACGTGCCGCCCAGCCTGGTCGCCGCCACCCGTGACACCGAGGGCGAGCGGAACCCCGTCGCGTCCGAGGACTCGCGCCGCGTCGTGTCGCCGACGACCGCGTCGCAGCTGCGTGCCATGCTGACTGAAGTGATCGACCAGGGCACCGGCGCGGCCGCCGACATCGAGGGCTACGACGTGGCCGGCAAGACCGGCACGGCGCGCAAGCCCCAGCCCGAAGGCGGGGGCTACGAGAACCCCGACGGCAGCTACGACTACATCGCCACGTTCGCGGGCTTCTTCCCGGCGGACGACCCCAAGCTGTCGATCATCGTGGTGATCGACGAGCCGGCCAACGGCTACTACGCCAGCGAGGTCGCGGCCCCGGCCTTCGCGGACATCGGTCGACGCGCCGCCCGCACCATGGCGGTCGCGCCGTCGCTGCCGGAGGAGCAGGCCCCGCTCGCCATCTCCACCGCGGATGGCCGGGTGCGGGCCACGCCGGCCGCGCCGCCGACGACGGTGCCGCCGTCGACCACACTGCCGCCCACAGCACCGACCTCCGTGCCCCCCGGCGCTCCGACCACCACCACGCTCCCGCCCGCCGGCGCTGCTCCCGAGGCCGCGCCCGACGCCGCGGCGGCCGCGGCGGCTGCCGGAACGGGGCCCCCAGCGGACTCGCCGGGGGGGTAGCGAGATGCGATTCCGCCACCTCGCCACCGCCGTCGAGGGGGTCAGGGTTCGCAGCGCCGGTCCCGACCGAGACCCCGAGATCGCTGCGGTGGTGCACGACACGCGCGCCGTCACCGACGGCACGCTGTTCTGCTGCGTCCGGGGCTCCCGCGTCGACGGCCACGACCTGGCCGCGGGCGCGGTCGAGCAGGGCGCGGCCGCGCTGCTCGTCGACCACGAGCTGCCGCTCGACGTCCCCCAGCTCGTCGTCGACGACGTGCGGGCTGCGCTCGGACCCGTGGCCGCCGCCTTCTGGGGCCACCCGTCGCGGCACCTGAGCGTCGTCGGGGTGACCGGGACGGCCGGCAAGACGACGATGACCCACCTGCTGGCTGCCGTCTTCGCGGCCGACGGGCGACCGTGCGGCGTCATCGGCACCCTGTCGGGCGCCCGCACCACACCCGAGGCCCCCGAGCTGCAGGCCCTCCTCGCCGAGCACCGACGCCGCGGCGACGTCGCGGTGGCGATGGAGGTGTCCTCGCACGGTCTCGAGCTCGGCCGCGTGGCGGCCACCCGGTTCGCTGCGGGCGTCTTCACCAACCTCTCGCAGGACCACCTCGACTTCCACGGCTCGATGGAGGACTACTTCGCGGCCAAAGCTCGGCTGTTCGAGCCGTCCGCCACCGACCGGGCCGTCGTGTGCGTGGACGACGACTGGGGCCGTCGGCTGGCCGCCGAGGTCGGTGCCCGGGAGGCCGTCACGGTCGTGCCGTACGCCCTCGACGATGCCCGCGACCTGCGCCTCTCCCCCGCGGGGGCCTCGTTCACCTGGCGCGGCCAGGCGGTCTCTCTGGCGCTCGCCGGCCGGTTCAACGTGCTCAACGCGGTCGGTGCCGCCACGACGGCCGCGGTGCTCGGCATCGCTCCCGACGTGATCGCCCGGGGCCTGTCCGCCGCGGCCCCGGTGCCCGGCCGGTTCGAGGCCGTCGACGCCGGCCAGTCCTTCACCGCGATCGTCGACTACTCCCACAAGCCCGATGCGCTCGACAAGGCCCTGAGAGCCGCCCGGGAGCTCGTCTCCGGCGACGGGGAGCTCACCGTGGTCTTCGGATGCGGGGGCGACCGCGACACCGCCAAGCGACCCGTGATGGGCCGGGTGGCGGCCGAGCTCGCGGATCACGTTCTGCTGACCTCCGACAACCCGCGCTCCGAGGATCCCCTCGCCATCATCGCCGCCATCCGCGCCGGCGCCCCGCCCGACGCACCGGTGCGGGTCGAGCCGGACCGCCGGCGCGCCATCGCCGCCGCGGTCGCCGATGCCCGCCCCGGCGGGGTGGTGCTCGTGGCGGGCAAGGGCCACGAGACGACCCAGGTCATCGGCGACGTGACGGTGCCGTTCGACGACCGCGTGGTAACGAGAGAGGCACTCGTCACTCGCACGTCGCCCGGCGGTCTGCCGGCCGCCGAACCCACGAAAGGCAACTGAGCCGTGGTCCCCCTCCTCATCGCCGGGGCCATCAGCCTCGCCGCGTCGCTGCTCGGCACCCGGTACCTGATCGACTGGCTCAGGGCGCACCGCGTGGGCCAGCCCATCCACGAGGACGTGCCCGACGGCCACATCACCAAGGCGGGGACACCCACGATGGGCGGGGTGGCGATCGTGGTGGCGGCCGTGGCCGGCTACGCGGCGGCCCACGTGCACGGCGGCCTGGTCTTCACGCGCAGCGGGGTGCTGGTCATGCTGGCGATCGCCGGCGCCGCGGTCGTCGGGGCGTTCGACGACTGGATCAAGGTCAGCAACGAGCGCAACCTGGGCCTGTCGAAGCGGGCCAAGATGGGCGGCCTGCTGGTGGTGGCGGTGACGTTCGCGGTGGCCTGCGTCGCCTGGACCGACGTCGAGACGACGGTCAGCTTCACGCGGTGGAGCGAGCCGGGGTGGCAGCTCACGCGGCCGGGCTGGGTGGTGTTCGCCGTCCTGCTCATCGCCGGCACCACCAACGCGGTGAACCTGACCGACGGGCTCGACGGCCTGGCCGCGGGGTCGTCGATCTACGCCTTCATCACGATGACCGTCATCGCCTTCTGGGCGTTCCGCCACGAGAGCGTGTACGACGTCAACCACGCCCTCGACCTGGCGGTGATCGCGGCGGCGATGGTCGGCGGCATCACCGGGTTCCTGTGGTGGAACGCCCCGCCCGCGCAGATCTTCATGGGCGACACGGGGTCACTCGCCATCGGCGCCGGCCTGGCCACCCTCGCGCTCACGCTCAACGTGCAGCTCCTGCTGCCGATCGTCGGCGCGCTGTTCGTGTTCGAGACGCTGTCGGTGATCGTGCAGGTCGGGAGCTTCCGCCTGTTCGGGCGCCGGGTGTTCCGCATGGCGCCCGTGCACCACCACTTCGAGCTCGGCGGTTGGCCCGAGACGACGGTGATCATTCGCTTCTGGATCCTGGCGATCATGTCGATGGCGGTGGCGCTGGGCCTGTTCTACGCCGACTCGATCTCCGCCGGTGTCCTCGACTGACGACCCCCGCACCGTCCCCCACCCGGCAGGCCGGGTGGGCGAGGCTGGGGCGATGCCCGGCGACCGCTGCCCCGCGCCCCGACGAGGGCCAGCGCACTCGGCCGCCGCGGCCATCGACGCGAGGGGGACGGTCGGGTGAGCACCCCCACGAAGGGACGGGGCGAGGCACGGGGCCAGACCCGCGGCGCCGGTGCCCGCGGTGGCGCACCCGGGGCGAGGCGCCGCCACCCGAGCGGTCGCACGCCGCCGGCTCCCGCCGGGCGGTCGGGCCTGTACCTGGCGCTCGCCTTCCTCGTCACCGTGTTCAACCTGCTCGGCCTCGTCATGGTCATGTCGGCCTCGTCGGTGGTGGCGCTCGACGAGTACGGCTCGTCGTGGTACTTCGTGCTGCGCCAGGCGGCCTGGGCGGCGGCCGGTGTCGTCGCCCTGGTCGTCATCGCGCGGATCGACTACCACCGCTGGCGACGCTTCGCCGGGCCCTTCCTGGTCGTGTCGCTCGTGCTGCTGGCGGTCGTGTTCATCCCCGGTGTCGGGGTCGGGGCCAACGGGGCGACGCGCTGGATCGGCGTCGGCTCGCTCACGATCCAACCGTCCGAGCTGGCCAAGCTGGCCGTGCTGATCTGGGTGGCCGACCTCCTCTCGCGCCGGGCCGCCTACATGCACAACACGCGGGCGACCCTGCGGCCGGTCATCGTCGTGCTGGCGCTGGTCGCGAGCCTGGTGATGCTCCAGCCGAACCTCGGCACGACCCTGGTCATCGCCGCCATCGCCCTGACCCTGTGCTTCGTCGCGGGTACGCCGGCACTGCCCCTCGCCGGCTGGGGCACCTTCGGCCTGTCCACAGCGGTGGGCCTCGCCCTCGCTGCGGAGTACCGGCGCGACCGGGTGCTGACCTTCCTCGATCCGTGGGCCGACCCGATGGACAAGGGCTACCAGAACATCCAGTCGCTGGTCGGCATCGCCTCGGGCGGGTTCTTCGGCTCCGGACTCGGCGCCAGCCGGGCGAAGTGGGGCTACCTGCCCTACGCCCACTCCGACTTCATCTTCGCCATCATCGGCGAGGAGCTGGGCCTCGTGGGCGCCACCGTCGTGGTCGGCCTGTTCGTGCTGCTCGCCATCATCGGCGTGCGCATCGCCCTGCACGCGCCCGACCGCTTCGGCCTCCTCCTGGCCATGGGCGTTACGGCTTGGTTCTGCGTGCAGGCGTTCGTCAACATCGGAGCTGTGATCGGCATCCTCCCCATCACCGGCGTGCCGCTGCCTTTCGTCAGCGCCGGCGGATCATCCCTCGTCTTCGGCATGGCCGGCGCCGGCCTGCTGCTCTCGGTGGCGCGCCATGCGACCGTGCGCTCGCTGCCTCCGCATCCGCCGGCGCGCAAGAGCCGGAGCGCCCGGTGAGCCGGCGCGCCGACGGAGGCGGCCGCCACAGTCGCCGCTGCTTCGCCCTCATCGCCGGCGGCGGCACGGCCGGCCACGTCCAGCCGGCGATCGCCATCGCCAAGGCGCTGGTCGACCGCGGCCACCGGCAGACGGCGATCGAACTGGTGGGTAGCGAGCGGGGGATCGAGGCTCGGCTGGTGCCCGAGGCCGGCTTCGAGCTCACGCTGCTGCCGGGGCGCGGCATCGAGCGCAAGGTCAGCTGGCAGAACGTGAAGTCCGTGGCGTCGCTCGTGGTGGCGTTCCGCCGGGCGTGGAAGCTGGTGCGCACCCGCAAGCCCCAGGTCGTGGTGTCGGTCGGCGGGTACGCGAGCGTGCCGTGCGCGCTCGCGGCCGTGGTCTGCCGCGTGCCGGTCGTGGTGGCCGAGCAGAACGCTGCCCCGGGCGCGGCGAACCGCCTCGTCAGCCGGTTCGCCAAGGCCTGCGCCGTGTCGTTCCCCGACACGCCGCTGCCCCGCCCGGTCGTCACGGGAAATCCCGTGCGCCCCGAGGTGCTCGCCATCGACCGCCGGCGCGACGCGCCCGCCGCCCGGTCCAAGCTCGACATCGAGCCGGGCCGCCGCGTGGTCCTCATCTTCGGCGGGTCGCTCGGTGCCTTGCGCATCAACCGGGCCGCGCTCGACGCCGTGCGCCTGTGGGCGGGCCGTGGCGATCTGCACGTGCGGCACGTGATCGGCAAGCGCGACTGGGCCGAGCTCACCGCGCCGGGCTCCCCGGTGCCCGCCGGGGCGCCGCTGCACTACCAGGCGCTCGAGTACGACGACGACATGCCCACCGCGCTGGCCGCCGCCGACCTCGTGGTGTGCCGCTCGGGCGCCAGCACGAGCTTCGAGCTCCTGGCGGTCGGGCTGCCCTCGGTCCTGATCCCCTCGCCGTTCGTCACCGCGGACCACCAGGCCGCCAACGCCCGCCACATGGAGCGGGCCGGCGCCGCTGTCGTCGTGCCCGACGCCGAGCTCGACGGGCCCCGTCTCGCCGGCGCGGTCGACGCCCTGCTGGGCGACCCGCGCCGCATGGCCGCGATGGCCGCCGCCGCCCACGCCGCCGCCCGCCCCCGGGCCGCGGCCGACATCGCCGAGCTCGTGGAGGAGCACGCCCGTGGCTGACGGCACGGACAGGGCGGCCGTGGCGAACGGCGCCACCGGCGCCACCGGCTCCGCCGTCGAGCGCCTCGGGCGTCTGGGGGGAACCCTCGACCTGTCGCATCCCCGCCGCGTGCACGTCACCAACGTGGGTGGTGCGGGCATGAGCGCGGTGGCGACCCTGCTCGCCGAGAGCCACCACCGCGTGAGCGGCCACGACCCGGCCGCGACGACGCCCTTCCTGCCGATGCTCGAGGCACGGGGCGTCGCGGTGACCACGGGCGCCGATCGCCCGCCGCTGCCCGACGACGTGGAGGCGGTGGTCGTGTCGACCGCCACGCCCACCGACGATCCCGACGTCGTCGCCGCCGAAGGGCGCGGGGTGCCGGTCGTGCACCGGGCGGCCGCTCTCGGGGGCCTGTGCGCCGAACGGACGACGTTGGCCGTCGCGGGCACTCACGGCAAGACCACCACCTCGGCGCTGCTGACGACGATCCTGACCGGCTCCGGGCGGGATCCGGGGTGGGTGGTCGGGGCGTCGATCCCGCAGTTGGGGTGCAGCGCGGCGTGGGGCGGCGACGGCCCGCTCGTCGTCGAGGCCGACGAGAGCGACGGCACGTTCCTGGCCCTCGGCGCGACCTCGGCCATCGTCACGAACGTCGAGCCCGACCACCTGGAGAACTGGGGCGGCGAGGCACCCCTGCGCGCCGCGTTCGAGCGCTTCGTGGCGGCCCTGCCCGGCCCGGCGGTGCTGTGCGCGGACGATCCCGGTTCGCGCGCCCTCGTGGCCTCGGCCGCCCGTCCGATCACCTACGGCTTCGATCCCGACGCCGACTACGGGGTGGTCCGCGCCGCACCGGCGGGCACCGGCGTCAGCTTCACTCTGCGCCACGGTGGCGACGAGGTCGACGTGATCGTCCCCTCGGCGCCTGGCGTGCACAACGCCGCCAATGCCGCCGGCGCGCTCGCTCTCGCCCACCTTCACGGGGTGCCGCTCGCGGAGGGTGCCCGGGCTCTCGCCGGCTTCGAGGGCGTCGCCCGACGGTTCGAGCTGCGCGGCGAGGCGGGCGGGGTGACGGTGGTCGACAGCTACGACCACCTGCCGACCGAGGTCGCTGCGGCGCTCGCCGCGGCGGCCTGGGGGCCGTGGTCACGGGTGGTCGCGGTGTTCCAGCCCCACCGCTTCAGCCGCACCGAGGCCCTGTGGCGCACGTTCGCCGACTGCTTCACCGATGCGGACCTGCTGGCGGTCACCGACGTGTACCCGGCGGGCGAGCCTCCTCGGCCGGGGGTGTCGGGCAAGTTGATCGTCGACGCCGTGCTCGAGTCGCACCCGTGGGCGCAGGTGGCCTGGTTGCCGCACCTGGACGACGTCCTGGTGTGGCTGCGGGCGGTGCTGCGCCCCGGTGACCTGTGCTTGACGCTGGGGGCCGGTGACCTCACCAGCCTGGCGCCCCGCATCGTCGCCCTGCTCGAGGACAGGCCGTGAGCCCTCGGGCGCAACGTCGACCTCGACCTCGACCTGAGGTCGAAGGTTGAGGGTTCGCGCCGCCGACGGGCGGCCCGGCACCGGCGGAGCCGCAGGCGGTGATGGCGGCGACGACGGCGGCGACGGCGACGAGCGGCCGGTGGCGACGGTGGTCGAGGTCGACCCCCGCATGCGCTCGCGGCGCATCAGCGTGCGACGCGACGCGGGCCGACGCCGGCTGCGGCGCATCACCCTCGTGCTCGCCCTCGTCGCGGTGGTGGTTCTGGCGCTGGTGGCCACCCGTACGCCTCTGCTCGACGTCGACAGGGTGAACGTGGCCGGCATCGAGCGCACCTCGGTCGACGACGTGCGTAACGCAGCGGGCATCCGGCTGGGCGAACCGCTGCTGTCCATCGACCCCGGAGCGGTCGCCGCGCGCGTCGAGGAGCTGCCCTGGGTGGCGTCGGCCGACGTCTCGCGGTCGTGGCCCTCGACGGTGAAGATCCAGGTCACCGAGCGTGAACCGGTGGCCATGGTGCAGGTGACGAACGACCTGGCCGCCATGATCGACGCAGACGGCTGGGTCGTGGGGGTCGAGGCGCACGCTGCCGACTCGACGGATCCGGCCGGCCCCCTCGTCCTGACCGGCATCGAGGAACCCGTGGCGGAGGGCGAGCGCCTGGAAGCCGGTGCCCGCGACGCCCTGACGGTGGCGGTGGCCGCGGCCGACCGCATGCCGGGGATCGTCGCCGCGGTGTCCACGGACCTCGACGCCGAACTGGTCGAGGGGGGAGCGATCCGCTTCGGGTCGCTCGAGGACCTCGACGACAAGATCACCGCGGCCATGACGGTGCTCGGTGAGGTGGACACCTCCTGTCTGCAGCTCCTCGACGTCCGGGTTCCCGGAAGTCCGGCCTTGACCCGCAACCAGAGGTGTCCGTAGGCTGCGAGAACTACCAGAGGTTGAGGAAAAGTATCGACCTTAACTTGAGATTCAGCCGATGTCGAGGGGGGCTTCGGCCTTGGTAGGTTCAGGCGATTCACCCGGGTCGTGGCGGTCCGAGTGCGTCATCTTCTCCCCAGATAGTTCCCCTGAATGCGAGGTGGCAACGACCCATGGCCGGCAATCCACAGAACTATTTGGCCGTGATCAAAGTGGTCGGCATCGGGGGCGGCGGCGTCAACGCCGTCAACCGGATGATCGATGCGGGGCTGAAGGGCGTCGAGTTCATCGCCATCAACACCGACGCCCAGGCGCTGCTGATGAGCGACGCCGACGCCAAGCTGGACATCGGCCGCGAGCTGACGCGCGGTCTCGGGGCGGGCAGCGATCCCGAGGTCGGCCGTCAGGCCGCGGAGGAGCACCGCGACGAGATCGAGGAGATCCTCAAGGGCGCGGACATGGTGTTCATCACCGCCGGCAAGGGCGGCGGCACCGGCACGGGCGGCGCTCCGGTCGTCGCGGAGATCGCGAAGAACCTCGGGGCGCTCACGATCGGCGTGGTCACCCGGCCCTTCAGCTTCGAGGGTCGGCGCCGGGCTGTGCAGGCCGAGCAGGGCATCCAGCGCCTGAAGGAGAAGGTCGACACCCTCATCG
>CAYUXB010000016.1:11667-27337 GCA_964448525.1 uncultured Acidimicrobiaceae bacterium | reverse complement strand
ACACCTCGTCGGTGCCGGGGCGGCTCGTGATGCGGAACGGGTTGCGCATGCCGTGGGCGACGATCGGGTCGTCGTCGGTGATCTCTCCGCCGACCAGCGGGTTGTCCGGCATCGCCTCGCCGGTGTCGGGGTCGACCCGCAGCACCGTGCCGTCGTAGGTGAGGGGGTCGCCCGATGTCAGCAGATCCTGGCTGCGCAGTGCCCCGCCCTCGGCGGTGGGCGGGGTCGGTGCGGTGCCCGAGCCGCCCGGGGGGTCGCCGCACGGGTTGGCCGGCGTGGGGCTGTCGTCGTCGCCGCCGTTCTGGCCGAAGTCGACGCTGTTGTAGTCGGCGCCCTCGCCGGCGCTCACCAGCAGCGCCCCGTCGGGGGCGAACTCGAGGTCGCCGACGGTGTGGCTGGGGAACTGGGCGCACCACACGTCCTGCAGCAGCACCTGCTCGTCGCCCACCACCTCGTTGTCGGCGTCGACCTCGATGCGCGAGAGGCGGCCGTCGACGACGCAGCCGTCGTCGAAGGTGCCCGGCGGGTTGGGGCACTCGTCGTTCCAGCTGTCGCCCTCGTCGAGCGTGTACAGCAGGTAGACGTAGGGCTCGTCGGGGAAGTCGGGGTCGACCTCGAGGCCGAGCAGCCCGCGGTCCTCGTAGGCGTGGATGTCGCCGCCGACGTCGACGACCTCGGTCGGCGTCTCGTCGTCGAGGTCGTCGAGGACGACCACCCGGCCGGCCTTCTCGGCGACGAACACCCGGCCGTCGCCGGCGACCGCGAAGTTGGTGGGGTGGGTCAGCCCGCTGCTGATCGTGGACACGGCGAATCCGGGGGCCACCGCCTGCGCCGTCGGGGCGGCGTCGACCGGCGGTGGCGCCGCGGCCACCAGGCCGCTCGCCCCGAGGGCGAGGAGGAGGCCCACCCCCGCGCGCGTCCGCCTGCTCGTGCCGTGCCGCCCTGGTCGCACTCGCCCGCCCTTCATCGTTCCACTGCTGGTGCTGCTTGACCGCTACATCGCAGCTTCGCACAGCCATTGCGTCGACTGGTCCGCACTCATCGACGAAATCATCGGCGGTTTACACGCCTCAGCGGCGCTGTGCAAGGCCCTCGGGACGGGACGTTACTGGCGCGTTAGCGCGTGCTGATGCTCACCGATACGGCGTCAGCGTGCTGGGCAGGCGACACATCGTGTGCCCAGCGTCACTGGCGGGCTGCGCGTCCGGCCTGGTAATGGCTCGACCGACCACGGCTGGTGATGTTTCGTTGACCACATGTGGAGGGTCAATCACGTATGTGACCTGCGGTGCATGCCCATGAACAGCGTGTTACACCACGGCCAAGCGTCCGTCGCTTGATTGACATGCCCGACTGGTAGATGGTCAAATCCGCCTCGGCCGGACAGACGAGATCGAGAGATGCGCCGCTCCCAGACGGCGAATCGATCCCGAAAGCAAGATCGAAAGGCGGGCACTTCATGACTGGACTCGACGCGGGCGTACCCACACCTGCTCTCCTTGTTGTCGACGACGAGGACCGGTGCCGGGTGGCACCGGTCGGCCGGGCAGTGCCGCGCGACATCGGTGACCTCGTCGCCCGCGGCCGGCGCCGGGTCGGTGCAGCGCACGTCACGCACGCCCTGGTGCACGACTCCTCGGTGAGCCACCCCGCCCGGCCGGGCTGGTCGGTGTGGTGCGCCGAATCGGACTCGTACGTCGACCTGACGGTCAGCGTGGTGATCCCCACCTACAACGAGGCGCTCAACCTTCCCTCGGTGCTGCTGCAGATCCCCCGCACGGGGACCGAGGTCGTGATCGTCGACGGGCGCTCGACCGACGGCACCGCCGACATCGCCCGTGAGCTCTGGCCCGACGTGGTCCTCGTCGACCAGCCGGGGCGGGGCAAGGGGGACGCCCTGTCCGCGGGCTTCCGGGCTGCCACCGGCGACATCATCGTGATGATGGACGCCGACGGGTCGATGACCCCGCGCGAGATCCCGGCCTTCGTCGACGCGCTGGTCAACGGCGCCGACCTGGCCAAGGGGTCGCGCAACATGGCCGGGGGCGGCAGCGCCGACATCACGCCGATCCGCGCCTTCGGCAACAAGGCCCTCGGCTGGGTGTTCAACGGCATCCACGGCACGGGCCACACCGACCTCTGCTACGGCTACATGGCGTTCTGGCGGGCCCACCTCGAGGCGATCATGCCGGACTGCGACGGCTTCGAGGTCGAGACCCTGCTCAACGTCCGGGCCGCGCAGAGCGGCCTGCGGGTGGTCGAGGTGCCCTCGCACGAGGGTCGCCGCGTGTACGGCGACTCGAACCTGCACCCGGTGCGGGACGGGATCCGGGTGCTTCGCACCCTCGGGCGCGAGAGCCTGCGCTCGTTCGTCCTGCGGCCGGGGGCGTGAGCGGGCCCGAACCCGCGATCGGGGAGCCGGCCGCACCGACCACATCGGTGGTCGTGTGCGCCTACACCCTCGACCGTTGGGAACTGCTGTCGGCCGCCGTGCGTGCCGCGGCCCTCCAGGCCCACCGGCCGTGCGAGGTTCTGCTCGTCGTCGACCACAACGACGCGCTGGCGGAGCGAGCACGTGACGAGCTCGCCGACGCCGGCATCACCGTCGTCGAGAACCGCCACGCCCGCGGCCTGTCGGGGGCGCGCAACACGGGGGTCGAGGATGCACACGGCGAGATCGTCGCCTTCCTCGACGACGACGCCGTGCCCGAACCCGGTTGGCTCGGCGCGCTGGTCGCACCGTTCACCGATCGGTCTGTGGCGGCCACCGGCGGCGTCGCCCGGCCCGCGTGGTCGCAGGGGCGGCCGGCCTGGTTCCCGCGCGAGTTCGACTGGGTCGTCGGGTGCAGCTACGAGGGCCAGGCCCCGGGCGTGGCCGACATCCGCAACCCGCTCGGGTGCAACATGGCCTTCCGGCGCACCGCGCTGAGCGCGGTCGACGGCTTCCGGTCCGACGTCGGCCGGATCGGCGGTCGCCCGCTCGGGTGCGAGGAGACCGAGCTGTGCATCCGTCTCCGCCAGGCCACGCCGACCGCCCGCATCGTGTCGGTGCCGGGCGCGGTGGTCGACCACTTCGTCACCCCCGACCGGCACCGCTTCACCTACTTCCGCCGGCGCTGCTACGCCGAGGGGATCTCGAAGGCGGTCGTCACCGAGGCCGTCGGCGCCGGCGACGGCCTGTCGTCCGAGCGCACCTACGTCACCCGGGCGCTGCCGCGCGGCCTCGTGCAGGGCCTGCGCGCGTCGGTCGACGACCGGAGCTTCGACGGGGCCGCCCGGTCGGCGGCCATCGTGGCCGGCCTCGGCTTCACGGTCGCCGGCTTCGTGCGGGGCAAGGTCGCCGGGGCGTGATCGCCCACCTCGCGCGCGGCACCACGGGTGCGCTGGTCGGCCGCCGCCAGGTTCTCGCGGCGGCGCTGGTGGTGCAGGTCGTCGTCCTCGCCGGATGGGCGGTCGACGCGCCCGCGGCGGTGCGCCTGCCCTTCGGGCTCGTCTACCTGCTGGTCGTGCCGGGGTTCGCCCTCGTCGGGCTGCTGCGCCTGGGCGACGTCGCCACCGAGGTCGCCCTGTCGATCGCCGGCAGCGTCGCGCTCGGCATCGCCACGGCGCAGGTCCTGGTGTGGGTGGGGGCCTACAGCGTGGGTGTCGCGCTGTACGCGCTCGGGGTCGTGTCGTTCGTCGGCCTGGCGCTGCAGTACCGCGACACGCCGCCCGGCGCGCCGTTCTCGGCCGCTCCCCGCGCGGTGTTCGCTCCTCTCGAACCGGCGCCCGCCATCGCCTGGCCCCGGGGGCTCGACACCCGGGTGCCCGGCGATGGCGACGTCGCCCCCGCGGACGGCCGACGGCCCTCGCGCCTCGCCGCGGCGGTGTCCGCCGGGCGTGCCCACCTGCGGGTGCCGATGTTCCGCACGGCCTACGCGCTCATCGGCTCGACGTTCCTCACGACCGGCCTCGGCATGCTCGGATGGATCGCCGCCGCCCGCCTGTACCCGGTCACCGAAGTCGGTCGGGGGCAGAGCGCGGTGAACGCCATGGTCATCCTGGCGGGGCTCGGCAACCTGCGGCTGATGAACGTGCTCACCCGCTTCCTGCCCCGGGCCCGGGAGCGGTCGGCCTGGCTCGTCGGGCGCTCGTACCTGCTGGCCGTGGGGGCGACGCTCGTGGTGTGCGCCGGCTACCTGCTGGTCGACCACCGCATCATCGCCATGTCCGAACTGGTGGGCGGGTCGCCGCTCGCCCAGGTGTGGTTCGTGCTGGCGGTCGTTGCGTTCGCGATCTTCACGTTGCAGGACGCCGTGCTCACCGGGGTGCGCCGCGCCACCTGGGTGCCGCTGGAGAACGGGGCGCACGGCGCGCTCAAGCTGGTGATCGTCGTGGCGTGTGCGGCGGCGCTGCCGTCGACCGGGATCTTCGCCTCCTGGGCCGTGCCCACCCTGCTGGCCCTGGTGCCGATCAACCTGCTGATCTTCCGCCGTCTGCTGCCGGCCAACGCTGCCCTCGAGGTGGAGGGCGAGGACCTGTCGGTGCGCCGGCTCGCCCCCTTCACCGCCGCGGAGTACGCGGGCGCGCTGTGCGAGCTGGCGGTCGCCAACGTGATCCCCCTGATCATCGCCCAGCAGTTGGGCCTCGCCGCCGCCGGCGTGTTCGGCGCGGCCTGGCTCATCGGCACGACCCTCGACCACGTCGTCATGCACTTCGGGGCGTCGCTCACCGTCGAGGCGGCAGCCGCCCCGGGCGAGCTGGCCCGCCTCAGCCGCGAGCTGCTCACCCGGTCGGCCGCCGTCGTCGTGCCGATGGCCGCCGTCGTCGCGCTCGGCGCCCCGTGGATCCTCGCCTTGTTCGGCGGCGAGTACGCGGCCGACGGCGGCGGGCTGCTGCGCCTGCTCGGCCTGGCGCTCGTCCCCCGCCTGTTCTGCACGGTGGCGGTGGTGCTGGCCCGGGTGCGCGGCAACGTGCGGGCGGTGGTCGGCATCCAGGCCGCGCTGGCGCTCGGCACCCTCGCCGGCTCGTTCATCCTGCTCGACGGCATGGGGCTCGCCGCGCCGGGGATCGCCTACCTGGCGGCGTCGATCGTCGTGGCTGCGCTGGTGACGCCGACGCTGCTGCGCGACCTGGCGCCCAGCCCCACCCCCACCCCGGCGCCGGTCCCGACCCCGGCCTCGACACCGACCTCGGCACCCGTCTCGGCACCCGCCTCGAGGTCGGTGCGATGACCGTCCACTGGCCCGAGGTGCGCGACGACCGCCGCGCGGCGACGGCGCCGGGCCGCACCGTCACGCCCCCCACCGGGTCGTCGTCGCCGCCGCTTGGGGCCGACACCCGGGTCCCGGGCGACGCCGCTGCAGGCACCGACCCAGGCACCGACGCCGGCACCGACGCCGGTGTCGGCGCCGGTGCAGCGGTCGCCATCGGACCTCCGGCCGCCGGACGGCCCCGTCCGGTGGCACCCGGGGCCCTCCTCGTCCTCGGCGTGGCGCTGCTCGTGGTGGCGGTGGTGCAGGCCGACCGGACGACCTCCGGCGGCGTGCTCGGCCTGATCGAGGTGCTGCCGGTCGCCTGGTGGCTGGCGGTGGCGGCCGTGTCCGTCGGGTTCGTGCGCCTGCTGGTGGCGGCGCCCCGACGTCACGTCTGGCTGGGTGCCCACCTCGTGGTGATGATCGTCGCCCTGCACGCGGTGCCCGGGCTGATCGAGCCCCATGCCCGGTTCCCGACCGCTTGGACGCACGTCGGCTTCGTCGACCACATCGTCGAGACCGGCCAGGTCGACCCCGGCTACGACGCCCGCTACAACTGGCCGGGCGCGTTCAGCTTCGGCGCGTTGCTCGTGGAGGTCACCGGCGCGGAATCCGCCCGCGACCTGCTGCGCTTCGCCCCGCTGGTGGTCAACCTCCTGCTGTTGGCGCCGCTGTCGCTGATCGTCCGCCACGTCACCCGCGACCCCCGGGTGCGCTGGGTGGCGCTGTGGCTGGCGGTGATCACCGGCTGGGTCGGGCAGGACTACCTGGCTCCCCAGGCGCTGGCCATGCTCGGCTACCTCACGGTCGTGGGCGTGCTGCTGCGCTGGTTCCGCCGGCCGGCCGGCGGGGCGGCATCGCGGGTCGATCTGGTCGCCGCCGCGCGGCGGCGCTGGCCGGGGTCGACCGGGGACCGCGATCTGGCCGGGTTCACGACGCCCAGCCCGCCGGCTGGTCCGGGCCAGCGCCTGGGCCTCGTGGTCGTGATCGCCGGGCTGGGCGCCGCGCTCGCCTTCAGCCACCAGCTCACACCGATCATCCTGCCGGCGGCGGTGACCGTGCTCGTCGTCGTCGGGCGCGTCGACCGGCCGGTCGTGCCTCTGCTGCTCGGCGTGTGCGCCGCGGGCTGGCTGATGTTCGGCACCACGAGCTACCTGGAATCCAACCTGGTCGAGTTGACCTCCGGCGTCGGCGACCTGGGCGCGGTCGTCGGCGACAACGTCGAGAGCCGGACGAGCCCCGACCCCCTGCGCCAGCTGGTGCTGGGCACGCGGCTGGCCCTCACCGCGGGCGTGGGCCTGGCCGCGCTGGTGGGGGCGGCGCGCCAGTGGCGGCGCGGGCGCCTCGACTGGGGGTTGCTCGGGATGGCCGCGGCGCCGATCGCGCTGCTGGTCCTCAACTCGTACGGCGGCGAGATGATCCTGCGGGTCTCGCTGTTCTCGCTGCCGTTCCTGGCGGTGCTCGCCGCGTTCGGGCTCGTCGGGGAAGGTGAACAGGCCCGCTCGCGCCGCACGGCGCGCCTGAGTGGCGCGGCGGTGCTCGTGGCGACCGTGCTCGTGGTGCCGGCCTTCGTGGTCGCCCGCTACGGCAACGAGGCGTTCGAGCGGATCGAGTCGTCCGACATCGCCGCCTGGGACCACCTGGCGACCCGAGCCCTGCCGGGGTCGATCGTGGTCGTGCCGGACTTCGCCGGTCCGTGGCGCTACCGGGGGCTGATGGACTTCGACTACCGCGTGTACGCCGACCTGGCGCCGGGCATGCCCGATGCCGACGGCCTCGACGACCTGCTGGGCGACGGGACATCCGGCGCAACCGACGGCGTGTTCGGCGACGGTCCCGCCGACGCCTACCTGGTGCTCGGGGCGGCCTCGGCGCGCTACGGCGAGATCGCCGAGGGGTACCCGGACGGCTGGCACGACGACCTGGCCGCCGAGCTGCTGGCGGACGGCGAGTGGGTGGTGGCGTTCCGCTCCGGCGACACCCTCGTGCTGCGACGCCCGGCGGAGGTGGTGTCCCCGTGATCCGCATCGTCGGGGTGGTCGCGACGCTGGTGCTGGTGGCGGGACTGATGTGGCGCGAGGCCGTGGCGGTCGACGCCGTGGCCGCGTCGCACGCTCGCCGGCGGCTGGTGAGCGCCGTGCTGGTGACGGCTGCGGGGGTGTTCGCGGTGACGGTGACGGCCACGCTCGCGGCGATGCTGTGATGCGGATCTGGCACGTGAACATCGGCAACCACGCCGGCCCGGTCGACGGCGTGGCTGTCATCTCGACCCAGCTCGCACAGGATCAGGCGCGCCTCGGCCACGACGTGCGCCTGATCGTCACCGCGGCGGCCGAGCACCACCCGGCCGTGTGCGCCGCGGCCGGTGACACCGTGGCGCTGTCCCTGACGGACGCCCCCGCCGATGCCCGGCGGCTGGCGGCGGCGCTGCTCGACGACCCGGCGACCCGGCCCGACGTCGTGCACCTCCACTCGGTCTTCCGGCCGGTCCACCGGCTGCTCGCCGGGCAGGCCCGGCGGCTGGACGTTCCGGTGGTCCTGTCGCCGCACTCCGGTCTCGCCCCCGACCTGCTGGCCCGAGACCGCTGGCGCAAGGCCGTCTACGGCCGGGCGGTCGAGCGACGCTTCCACCGGGTGGCCGACGGCGTCCACACCCTCCAGCTGGTCGAGCGCGACGACGTCCTCCGCTACTGCGGCGACCCGGAGCGATCGGTCGAGGTCATCCCCAACCCGTGCGCGCCGTCGCTGGCGGCCGCGCCCCGCTGGACCGGTCGGATCGACGGTGCCGGCCCGCCGCGGCTGGTCATGCTGAGCCGCTTCGACGTCTACCAGAAGGGGCTCGACCGGGTCGTCGCCATGGCCGAGGCTCTGCCGGGCGTGGCCTTCGACATCTACGGGCACACCGACAAGAACGCACCGGCGGCCGCCGAGTCGTTGATGGCCACCGCGCCGGCCAACGTGGCGTTCCGGCCGCCCGTGCACGGCGACGACAAGCTGCGGGTGCTGCGCGAAGCCGACCTGTTCCTGCAGCCGTCACGGGTCGAGGGGCTGTCGGTGGCTCTCGTCGAGGCGATGGCGCTCGGGGTGCCGTGCGCCGTGTCCGGCTACGTGGGGCGATCCCTCGACATGAACCGGCAGGGCACCGCGCTGGTGCTCGACGACGCGCCGGGCGCCGCCGCCGGACAGATCGACGCCCTGCTGGCCGACCGGCCCCGGGCCAAGGCGCTCGGGGCGGGCGCGGCGTCGTACGCGGTCCGCCGGTTCGCGCCCGCGACGGTGGCGGCCGCCCACCTCGCCCACTACGAGCGCCTGGTGGCGTCCCGCCGGATCCCCGGTCAGCCGGCCATCACCAGGCGGGCGTAGCGGGCGAGCTGGTCGCGCAGCAGAGCGGGCAGGGGGCCACGGTCCGCCGCCGCGTACGGCGAACCGGTGGAGTCGTAGGCGCCGTCGAGTCGGGCCACCCCGCGGAGCGCGTGGAACGCCTGCCAGAACGCCAGGCGCTCGGGGTCGAGCGGGTACCGGCCGAGGTAGGCCTGGCGGTAGGTGTTGGCCAGCGTGTTGCGGATCATCTTCACCGCGGTGCGCTCGGCCCGGCTCGGCGCGAAGAACGGGGCCGACCAGAACGCCACCAGCGTGAACGCGACGTCGTACTCGCGCTCGGCCACGACCGCGCCGGCCCAGTTGGTCACGGTCAGCCGGCGCCCCGGGCCGCCGTGCTCGTCCCACGTGTCGGGACCGGGGCCGTGCACGCTCAGGGGCTGGTAGCCGCCGTGGCACAGCACGGCGTCGACCCCGCCGTCACCCCCCGCGGTGGTGGGGAGGCGGGCGCGCAGCCAGGCGACGGCCTTGGGGTCGTGGGTGACGTCGAGCCGCTCGACCTCGGCTGCCGGATCGAGGACCGGTACCCACGCGGGCGGCGCGCCGGCGGTGCGGTCGTGCAGGTCGGCGTGGTGGTGGGCGAAGCCGACGAGGAGGGCGTCGCTGTCGTTCAGGTTGCGGCCGATCAGGTCGGGCAGCAACGGGTCGGTCGGCCGGGTGGTGACGAGCGCCCAGAGGCCGTCCCCGAGGTCGACGCCGCCCAGCACCGCCGGAGCGCGCAGGCCGTGGGAGGAGCTGGCGGCGAGCGCGGCCGCCTCGCGCTCGACGTCGGCGCGGTCGTCCGCGAGGCGCACGGTCAGCGGACCCGCCCAGGCGGCGGACCCGGGGGCGCCGGGCGCGAGCTCGATCCCGAACGCCCAGGGTCCGTGCGCATGGTCGAGCGGTTCGGGTTCGTGCGCGTAGGCGACCCCGGCCCCGGTCCGGGCGGCGATCTGGTCGAGCAGGGCGCCCTGCCAGGTCCGCGGGTCGGGGTGCGGTGCCGGGACCAGTCCGTCGGCGGCATCGGCCTCGGCCCGCCGCTGCCGGCGCTCCCGCCGCGCGATGTCGGCCGGGCTCGGGACGGTGGCCACGGGTGCATCGGGCGTGGCGGCGTCGGCGGGCGCGGCGGTGTCCGCCGGGTTCGCGAGACCGGTCGTCGGGTTCGGACCCGTGGCGGTCGGACCCGCGGCGGGCAGGCGGGCGAGGACGCGGTAGGCGTTCGACCCGCCGTGCATCCGCCCGATCAGCGGTCCCGCCAGCTTGTCGAACACCAGGCCGAACGCGATGGCCGGCGCCGCCGCGGCGAACACCGCGACGCGCCGGGCCGTGCCGGCCGCGGTCGCCGGGGGCTGCCACGGCTGGCCGACCTTCGGCCCGAGGTGGCTCGCCACCAGCCACGCGGCCATCGACGCCTCGATCGGCTGGTGGGCGGGCTCCCGCTCGGTGTCCACCACGGTGAAGCCCTCCTCGCGGAGGCGTTCGCACAGGTTGGCGAGGGGCATCAGGTGCTGGTGCTGGGGCTGGAACCACGGCCCCCACCACTTGCCGAGCAGGGCGCCCGCCCGGTTGTCCGGGTCGGGCACCTCGATCAGCAGGTGGCCGCCCGGGCGCAGCACCGTGCGGGCCGCGGCCAGCTCGGCGGACGGGTCACGGGTGTGTTCGAGGTAGTGGTGCATGCTCACCACGTCGAACCGCTCGGCCAGGTCACCGGCCACCTCGGGGAGCATGCCCTGGTGGGCGTCGTCGATCCAGCCGCGGCGGGCGGCCGTGACCACGGCGTCGCCGAGGTCGAGCCCCTCGAAGCGGGTGCCGGGGAACGTCCGCCGGGCCATCAGGCAGAAGTGGCCGTGACCGGTGCCGACGTCGAGCCAGGTGGCGGGGCCGGACTCCTCGACGTGGCGGCGCACCAGGTCGGTGCGCCCCTCGTACGGCGTGGCCGACGACGCGAACACGGCCTCGAGCTCGTCGGCGCCGACGCCGTCGTAGAAGTCGCCGTAGTAGAAGTCGAGCCCGGCGAGCGAGAGAGCGGGGTTCTGGAACACGTGGCCGCACGCGCCGCACCGGTCGAGCCGGAACGTGCCCGGCTTCTGCTGGAGGACGTCGGTGCAGGTCAGCATCAGGTCGATGTCGACGGACCCGCACCAGGGGCAGTCGTCGCGCCGGGGGTCGAAGAACCGGTCGGTCCCGCCGGCGAGCGCCTCGCTGTAGCGGGCGCGGGCGGCCTCCTCCTGCTTGCGGGTGACCTCCTCGCTCTCCTGCTCGCGGCCGACGAGCGTGCCGTGCGGACGGGCGGTGCTGCCGGCCACGTGCACGGCCCGGCGCAAGCTGGCGATCGGGCGGGCGGCGGCCCGGCGGACCGAGAGGCCCCGCCCGAGGGGACCGCCGCGCAGCGCGAGGTGGGGCTGGGCGCAGTAGGCGGCCGCCGCCAGCGCGGCCCAGCCCGGTGCGGCCACGGCGCCGGCGGCCAGGCCGGCGAACCCCGCGAGGGGGAAGCCGACGGCGATCGGCGCGCCGCCACCGAGCTCGGCGTGCAGCCGCGCTCGCCGCCGGTCGGGCGTGTCGGGCGCAGCGTGCACACCGACCGACACGGCCAGGTCGCAGCCGGTGGGGGCGAAGAGCTTGGCCTGAGCGGTCAGCTCGGCGACGTCGGCCTCGTCGAGCGCCCGGTCGGGGTCGCGGGCGTCGAGCCGGAGGAGCAGGTGCTCGTCGACGAGCACCGCCTGGGCCGCGCCGCGCCCGGGGGCCAGCCGGTCGTCCCGGTACGTGGCCGGGTCGACCTGCCGCACCACGTCGAGCACGCGGTCGGGGTCGAGGTCGGCCGGTACCAGCTCGAGCAGGTCGAGCCCGTGCGTGTCCGCGTGGACGACGGCGTCGGCGAGGGCCTCCTCGGTCACCGTCGCGCCCTCGACCGTGAACAGCACGAGGCGCGAGGGCGCGGCGGCGCCGGCGATGGCTGCATCGGCGTCGTCGTGGTCGGCGCGGGCGCGCTCGATCACCCGCAGCGCCTCGACCCGGCCGCGCAGCCGCAGGCCGTTGAGCACGAGCCCCGCGGCCGACAGCGCCCACACCCACTCGCGTCCGTGCGGACGCAGCCCGCGGACGGCTCTGGTCGTCCTGGTCATGATGTCACTCCACAGGTCAGTTCTTCGATGGCCGCGGCCGCGTCGGGCGCCCCTCCGGCGTCGCCGAACGAATCTCGGACGGCGACGGCGCCGCGCCGCAGGCCGGGGTCGGATACGGCCCGTTGCACGGCGGCGCGCAGCTCGGCGGCCCGCACTCGGCCGAAACGCACTCGCAGGCCGGCACCCGCCTGGACGACCTGGTCGGCCACGATCGGCTGGTCGTCGCGGATCGGCGCCACCACCAGGGGCAGCCCGTGCGCCAGCGCCTCGCACACGGTGTTGTGGCCACCGTGGCTGACCACGGCCGCCAACCGCGGGAGCAGCGCGAGCTGCGGCACCCTCTCGGCCACCACGATGTTGTCGACGCCGGCGGGGACGAGGGCGGCGATGCGCTCCGGCGCCACGATCACCGCCTGGAGCGGCTCGCCCGCCAGGGCCTCGATGGCGGTGGCGAAGAAGCGGTCGCCGTCCTCTGCGTAGACGGTGCCGAGCGAGACCAGCACGGCGGGACGCCCGTCCAGCCACTCCCAGGGGAACTCGACGGTCTGGGGGCGCTGCTCGATCGCCGGTCCGACGAACCGCACCCGGTCACCGAGCCCCGCGGCGGGGGTGCACAGGGCAGGGGTGGTGAAGGCCAGGACGAGCCGGTCCGAGAACCGCAGGTCGCCCGACGCGGCGACCGCAGGGTCGATGCCGAGGTCGACCTGGAGGTCGCGGAGCTGGCCCCGCACCCACGTGTCGACGTGGGGCAGCTCCGCCAGCGGGTCGGTGAGCTCGGCCGAGGTGGTAGCGGAGGTGACCCAGGCGATGCCGGTCTGCCGGGCGACGACGGCGCCGGCCACCGCCTGCTGGTCGACGACGAGCACGTCCGGCGCCACCCGCTCGACGACCGTGCGCAGCTCCCGGGCGGTGGCGCGGGCATAGGGGACGATGAAGTCCTCCCACAGGAACTTGAGCGCCTCCGGCCCCCGCAGTCCCCGCGACGTCGCCTGCACCCGATCCAGCTCGTCCGCGCCGAACGAGCCGACCACGGGCTCGAAGCGGCCACCGGAGGGCAGCAGCCGGTCGACGACGCCCGGCATGCCGGCCCACACCACGTCGTGGCCCCGGGCGGCCAGCGCGGCGCCCACCGACACTGTGGGGTTCACGTGGCCGGTCAGCGGCGGCACGACGAACAGGACGGTGCTCACCCGGGGACCGCCGCGCGGGCCGATGCCGTCCGGGCCGTCGGGGAGTCCGCCGACACCCGGGCCAGCCAGGGGACGAGCAGGGCCTCGACCCGGTCCGGCGCCTCCATGAGCAGGGCGTGCGAACAGCCCTCGATCACGTGCATCTCGCCGCCGGGGATGGCGGCGGCCAATCGCCGGGCCCGGTCGAGGATGTCGGAGCTGTCGCCGTAGACGAGCAGCGTCGGGCAGGCGAGCGCGGCCAGATCGTCCGGCTCGGTGAGGCGCGAGGCCAGCAGGTCGTCGGGCATCGTCGACGCGCCGACGAGCTCCTCGCAGGTCGCCACCATGCGGCGCAGGCTCCGGGGAGCGGTCTCGGCCAGGTGCTCGCGCACGCCCGGATCGTCGAACCCTTCGACCAGGTCCTCGAGGTCGTCGACCATCTCGTCGCCCCAGCCGGCGAAGGCCGGGTGGGCCTCGATCAGGCCCAGGCCGACCACCCGCTCGGGCCGCCAGAGGGCGGCAGCGATGGCGATCGTGCCACCGAAGCTGTTGCCCACCAGGTGGACCGGGCCCTCGATGCCGAGGGCGTCGACGACGCCGAACAGGTCCTCGACGGCGTCCTCCAGGCGGTAGCCGGACGGGGGACGCTCGCTGCGCCCGTGGCCCCGCAGGTCGTAGCAGACCACCTCGTGGTCGCGGGCCACCGCCGGGGCGAGCGTGTAGTACCAGCTCGACAGGTTGTCCATGATCAGCCCGTGCAGGAACACGACCGGCGGCCGCGCCGCCTCGTCCGGCGAGGCGGGCTCGTCGGTCACGTCGCTGCGGGTGAGGCGCACGGTGTTGAAGCGCACGCCGCCGACCGTCACGTCAGGCATCGCCGGCCGCCGGGGCGCCGAGGGTGCTCACGACGTGGTCGACGAGCTGTCCGACGGTCATGGCGATGATCTCGTCCAGCTCCATGTCGCCGATCCACTGGGCGAGGCGGATGCCGTCGCCGTAGCGGGCGCGCAGGGCCTCGCCCAGGGCCACCAGCTCGATGCTCTCGACATCGAGGTCGGCGCGGAAGGCGGTGTCGCGATCGATGTCGAGCTCGGACACGTAGTCCTCGCCGATGACCTCGACGACGATCCGGCGGACGTCCGCGAGGACGTCGGAGGGGTCAACGGGGGTGGTCGGCATCGTCGGAGTGCGCGGTGTGCTCGGTCCAGGCAACGACGTGGTCCTCTCGCTCGGCTTCGGTGTCGGGGAGCTCGCCGGGCCCTCCCCAGGTGCGCTGCACCGGGGCGGCCAGGCGGGCGGTGGCGACCCAGCGGTCGTCGACGAGCAGGCGCTCCCCGTCGACCGCGCGGATCTGCAGATCTCGTGGCCGCCCGGCCAGGCCGCGGCCGGTGGCCTTGCCCGCCGCCTCCTTGGCCGCCCACGCGCGGGTCAGCCACTCGTCGTCGAGGGCGGGCAGCAGGGCTTCCTCGGCCGGTGTCAGCGCGACGGCGGCGAGGTTGGGGGACCGGGGGGCGATCGTGTCGATGTCGACGCCGAGGCTCTCGCCACCGACGGGCCCGCACCGGGCCGCGCCCACCCACGACGTGTGGCTGATCGCCAGCGGACGTCCCCGTCCCGGTCCGGCCACCACCTGCGGGGCGCCGTCGGGGTCGTTGCCGATCGTGATCTCGGCGGGGAACACGGGCGGGTGCCCCTCGTCCCAGAGGGCACGTCGCACGGCGTCCTTGGCGGCGATGCGGCCGAGCAGCCAGTGTCGCTGCGCCCGCGGGTTCAGCCCCTCGTAGGTGGTGCGCTCGCCGCCGTTGAGGTAGCGGCGGGCGATCAGCTCACGCGACGCGGAGTCCTTCCACCGCTCGTCGACGACCACGAACCCGGCGGGGGCGACGGTGCCGACGAGGTGGTCCTCGGGATCGCGCAGCATGTCCCACAGGGCCGGATCGCTGTCGAAGCGCCGGTCGACCCAGCCCGTGATCCGCACGGCCACGCGTCCGTCACGGTGGCCGTCGTCCCGGCCGTCGCCGTCGCGATCGCCGCCGCCGTCACCGTCGATCACGTCGTCGATCACGTCGAGGTCGGCGCGCACCGTGCGGTCGTCGAGCGCCGTGATGCGCACCCGGGTCGGGTAGCGGCGTCCGGGCCGCAGCGGGCGGAACAGGTCGATCCGCTCGATCGACTGGGGCAGGGCGAGGAAGTCCGACGACGCCGTCGCCATGACCCACCACCCGTAGAGCTGACCGGCGTTGTCGAGCGTCGCGCCGGGGGTGGCCAGCGCCTCGATCACACCGTCGACCCCGTCGTCGCCCAGGTCGCCGATGTGGCGCACCCCCTGGAAGCTGGGGCCGTGGAACATCCAGTGCTCGTCGTAGAGCTCGACGGCGTCGCGGGGCGACGGGCGCGGCTCGGTGAGCGGCGCGGCGGTGGGGGCCGGGGCCGGCGGGGGCTCGTCGGCCAGACGGACGGTGGCGCGGGCGTACCCGTCGAGGCTGACCTGCACGCGGTCCCGGTCGACGGGCGTGGCGGACACCGTGACGGTGACGGGGGGCGCGGCGACGAGCCAACGTTGGGCCCGCACGTCCTCGACGGCGACGACCAGCCGGTCGGGCGCCAGCTCGCGGGCGGCGTCGGCCAGCATCTCGACCATCGTCGTCATGGGAACGACGGGGAAGAGGTCCTCCGTGTCCGGCCAGCCCGGCGCCTGACGGTAGAAGCAGTGGTCGAGGAGCCACGGGTGGCTGTCGGTGCCGATCTCGACCGTGCGGGTGAGGGTCGACGGTGCGCGGGCCGCCGG
>CAYUXB010000016.1:0-11567 GCA_964448525.1 uncultured Acidimicrobiaceae bacterium | reverse complement strand
GTGCGGTGGACGCAGATCGTGCGGTGGGTGTGGTGGACCCCGGCATGGGGGGCGCGGCGGCCCGCCGGGCGAGGGCGGCCGTGACCTCGCTCCCGGCGGCCAACGCCTCGGCGAGCAGCGACTCGTGGGCGTCGCGCACCTCGGCCGGGGTGCCGGCCAGGTCCGTCGCCCGCCCGGCCGCGACCGCTGCCTGGATCGGGATGGCGCCGGTTCCGGTCGATGGCACCGGGGTCGTCGCGGTCGCGCCCGCCACCGGGTTCGCGCCCGTGAGCCGAACCCACTCGGGGAGCCGCACGAGCGTCGTGCCCAGTTCGAGCTGGAGGCGCGGCCCCCGGGATGCCGCGGCGCGGCCCGGCGTCGGGTGCGCCGGGGCGTGCGCGGTGCGGGGTTCGATCCGGAGCGGGTCGCACGCCACGCCCTCGGCCCACAGCGCGGCGAGGACGCGGCGGAGCTGGGCCACGCCCGACCGCTTGGCCGTGTGGGCGGGGATCGCCAGGTGGGGGGCGCCGCGCAGCGTGTCGTCGACGAAGGCCACCAGGCTCCCCACCCCGAGCTGCACGAAGACGCGCACGCCGTCCGCGTGCATCCGCAGGATCAGCTCCCGGAAGCGCACGGGCTGCACGAGCTGGTCCTCGACGAGCTGTCGGACGGCGTCGGGCGCGTCGGGCCAGCGTTCGCAGGTGGTGGCCGACCACAGCGGCACCCGCGGTGGCGCCAGGCGGGCCTGGGCCCAGTGGCGGCCGACCACCCCGACGTGGGGCGCGAACGCCGGTGAGTGGAAACCCGAGCGGAACGGGAGGTCCTGCGCGACGACCTGGCGCGCGCCGGCCCGCTGCCGGACCACCGCCACGCCGTCCCCCGGCCCGCACACGACGGACTGGTGCACGCAGTTGTCGTGCGACACCGTCATCCCGTCGACGCCGGCGATCAGCTCGGCCGCGTCGTCGGCGCCGCAGCCGAGGGCCAGGTAGTCGACGCCGGGCACCTCGAGCGCGCCGGGCTCCAGCTCGTCTATGACGCGGTCGGCGTCGTCCGGGGGAACGAGCTCGGCGGCGAACGCGGCCGTCCACTCGCCCATGCTGTGGCCCGCCATGTCGTCGGGGGCGACACCCAGGTCGGCGAGCACCCCGTGGAGCAGGCGGCCCGCGGCGAAGATCTGCCGACCCTGCGCCTCGAGGGGCGTGCACCCCTCGGGCAGCGCGGCGAGCGGGCGATCGAACCGCTCGGCGACCGGGCCGAGGTCGGCGTCGAACGTGGGCTCGACGCCGGGGAAGAGGAAGGCCACGCGTCCGCCGGCCGCGACCAGTCCCTCCGGCTCGAACCACACGTCGTTCAGGCCCCGCAGGGGCTTGCCCTTGGCCACGGTCCGACGGGCCAGTTCGAGGCGCCGTTCGCTCGGCGCGACGACGGCCAGCCGGGCAGGCCCGGCATCGGCGGCGGGCGCGGGAGGGAGCGGTCCCCCGAGCACGACCCGGTCGAGCTGGGCGGCGACATCGGCGCTGTCGCGCCCCGCCAGCAGGAGCACGGTCTCGTGGTCGACGGCCGTCTCCGCGAGGTGCTCGGTGGAACCGGTTGCGTGGTGTCCGGCACGCGTCAGGCCGGCATCGCCGTCGGCCCGGTCCGCGGCCCGCGGGATGGTGGCGGCGTCCTGGTGCCCGACTCGGCGGGCGGGTCCGCCGGAGCCGTGCTGTTCGACCACGACGTGGGCGTTGATCCCGCCGAAGCCGAAGGCGTTCACCCCGGCGCGGCGGGGGCCAGCGGTCGCCCACGGCTCGGCCTCGTCGACCAACCGGAAGCGGGAGTCGGCCAGGGCCGGATGGGGGTCGCCGGCGTGCAGGGTCGGTGGCAGCACACCGTGGTGCACGGCGAGGACGGCCTTGATCAGACCGGCCGCCCCGGCAGCGGGCATGGCGTGGCCGATCATCGACTTCACCGAGCCCAGCACGCCGCGCGACCCGGCCCCGACGGCGTCGTCGACCTTGCCGAACACCCGGCGGATCGTGTCGAGCTCCGCGGCGTCGCCCGCGGCGGTGGCGGTGCCGTGCCCCTCGACGAGGCCGACCGATGCCGGGTCGATCTCGGCAGCCCGGTAGGCACGGTCCAGCGCCAGCACCTGCCCCTCGACCCGCGGCGTCATCAGCGAGGTGTCGCGCCCGTCGCTCGCCACCCCGGTGCCCCGGACGACGGCGTAGATGCGGTGGCCCCGCGCCTCGGCCCGGGCGAGCGGTTCGAGCACCAGGATGCCGGTGCCCTCGCCGATCACGATGCCGTCGGCATCGCGGCTGTACGGACGGATCGTGCCCGTGGGGCTGAGCGCCCCGAGCTGGTGGAACACCGACCACAGCGTCACGTCGTGGCAGTGGTGCACCCCGCCGGCGAGCACCATGTCGCAGCGGCCGGAGCGCAGCTCGGCCAGGGCGGCGTCGACCGCCAGCAGCGAGCTCGCGCACGCCGCGTCGACGGTGTAGGCGGGGCCGCCGAGGTCGAGCCGGTTGGCGATGCGCGAGGCCGCCAGGTTGGGCACGAGGCCGATCGCTGCCTCCGGGCGTGGCTCGCCGAGCTGGGCGGTGAAGGCGTCCTTGACCGCCACCAGGCGGTCGTCGTCGACGTCGGGCAGGAGGTCGCGGAGGCTGGTGAGCAGCTGGTCGGCCGCCCGCACCCGCTGGTCGAGGCGGGCCAGGCCGGGGGTCAGGTAACTGCCCCGGCCGAGGATGACGCCCACCCGTGCGCGATCGAGGTGGTCGGTGCCGCCGGCGTCGTCGAGGGCTGCGGCCGCGGTGGCCAGGGCGATGAGCTGGTCGGGCTCGCTGCCCTCGGCGGCGATCGGCATGATGCCGAAGCGCGCCGGGTCGAACGTCAGGCCGGCCCCGGTGACGAAGCCGCCCCGGTCGGCGGGAAAGGTGGATGTGTCGACCCGGTCCTCGGGCGCGGCGGCGACGGCGTCGACCCCGCCGACGATGTTGCGCCAGAAGGCGTCCGCGTCGTCGGCCCCGGGGAACACGCAGCCGAGGCCGACGACGGCGACGGCCTCCCCGTGCGCCGCGGGGCCCGCGCCGGTCACGCGCCGTCCCCACCGGTCGGGGCCGCGAAGCGCTCGGGCAGGGCTCGGGCCACGATCACCTGCGGGGCGGGGAAGCTCCCGGTGGCCCGGAGCGCCGCCAGCTCGGCGCCGAGCGCCGCGAGCCCGTCGCGGGGCTCGACCAGCCCGACACCGCGGCGGGCATAGGCCCGGGCCAGCTCGTCGGACACCATGCCGGTGCCGCCCCACGGCCCCCAGTCGACGCTGAGCACCCGGCCGGCCAGCCGGCCGCCGTCGCTGTCGAGCGCCAGGGCGTCGAGGGCGTCGTTGGCCGCGGCGTAGTCGACCTGGCCGCGGTTGCCGAACACGCCGGACACCGATCCGAACAGCACCACGAAGCCGACGTCGGCCCGGACGGCCCCCAGCAGCGCCCGGGCCGCGTCGACCTTGGTGCGGTACACCCGGAGGAACGAGTCGGTCGTCTTGTCGGCCAGCGTGCGATCCTCGATCACCCCGGCCCCGTGCACGACCCCGTCGAGGCGGTCGTGCCGCTCGTAGATGTCGGCGACGACGGCCTCGAGCGCGGCGCGATCCGCGACGTCGGCCTGGTGGTAGCGCACGGTGGCGCCCGCCGCGGTGGCCTCGGTGAGCGTGGCGCGGATGGCCCGGGCGGCGAGGATGCCGCGGCAGACGGCCTCGACCTCGCCGGGGGTGCGGGCCTCGCCCCGGGCCAGCACCGCGGCGCGCAGGGCTCGTAGGTCGGGAGCGGCGGCGGTGTCGGCGGGCTCGTCACCCTCCGGCAGTGGCGTCCGGCCCACCAGCTCGAGGTGGGCCGCACCGGCCCGGGCGAGCGCCACGGCCACGCCGGCGGTGATCCCCCGGGCGCCACCGGTCAGGAGCACGACGGCACCCTCCGGGAGCGGCGGCAGCCCGTCGGCACCGAGGGTTCCGCCGGACCTCTCGGCCTCGGAGCTGTCGGGCGGCGCCTCGAGCTCGGCGACGATGGCGCGCCGGTGGTGGCGACCGGCGGTGGTGTGGACGGCGTCGATTGGGCCGTCCGCGGCGAGCTCGGCGACCACCGCGTCGGCGATCGCATCGACGTCGAGCGCGGGATCGACGGCGACGGCCCGCACCACCCGGTCCGGCACCTCGTGCGCGAGCGCCCGCATGAGCCCGGGCTCGCCGCCCACGGCGCCCACGGGCGTCACACATGCCAGCCAGCGCGCCCCCGCGAGTGCAGCGGGACCGAGCTCGGCGAACGCGAGCGGAGCACCGCCGGTGTCGGCGACCGCGAGGTGGATCACGCCGTCGACCGCCCCTGCGTCGGGGTCCCCGTCTGAGCCAAGTGCGCCCGCCTGGGACCGGCCATCGGCGTTCGCAGTCCCTGGTGCGCGGTCGAGGTCGGGCCCGGCGACCTCCGCTCCCGCCTCGACTCGGCGCTCGGCGACGACGGCGCCCGCGGTACGTAGGCGGTCGGCGAGCGGACCGGCGATGCCCGAACCGTCGTCGACGATCGCGAACCGGGCGCCCGCGAACGCGCCGGGACCCGCGGGCGGGGCCGGCGGGGCGTCGACCAGCTCGACCACCGCCCGGACGGCGCGCTCGGGCACGGGGAGGCCCTCCGCCGCACCGTCGAGGCCGTCGCCGGACGGGCCTCCGGTCGCCGCCGGCGCCGCGAGGCCGTTGCCGGACGGGCTTCCGGGCGCCGTCGACGCCGCGAGGCCGGGACCGCGGTCCGCCGCTGGGGCCGGCGCGCCGGCCGGGCTGCCGTCCGGCGCGGTGACGCCGGTCGGGTCGGGTCCGGCGTCGGACGAGCCCTCCGCCAGCCAGTCGACGATGCCGCGCAGGGTCTTGATGCGGGCGAGCTCTTCGACCATGTCGTCGTCGACGACGCCGACCGCGGCGCCGGGGAGGCCGATGCGCTCAGCGACCTCGCCGATGATCTCGATCCGCTTGATCGAGTCGATGCTGAGGTCGGCCTCCAGGTCGAGGTCCGGAGCGAGCATGTCGTGCGGGTAGCCGGTGCGCTCGGCGACGATGTCGGTGAGCGCGACCAGCAGGTCGACCGGGGGTGCCGTCGTCGGTTCCGTCTCGACGACCTCGACGACGGCCGCCCGCTGCGGCCCGGGGGACGAGGACGGGGCGGTCCCACCGAGGGCGCCCGCCCCGTCGACCGGGATCGCCGTGAGAGCCGGGGCGGCTGTGCCGGCCGGGGAGCCGTCGAGGTAGCGGAGCATCACGTCCCGTTCCGCGGCCACGGTCCGGCGCAGGTTCTCCAGGTAGGTGGCGACCACGTCGGCGGCGCCGAGCCCGGCGAGCGCCGCGCCGCCGCCGGCCGGCCCGGCCGGCCCGGCCATCCCGGCCACCCCGCCCAGCGCGGTGACCAGGTCCGGGTTCTCGGTGGCGGGGCGCAGCCCACCGGTGACGGGCTCGCCGGCGGCGGTGCGCACCAGGTGGCCATCGACGGTCCAACCCGGGCGGGGCCGGGGCAGGCTCGCCATCTCGACGGTGGTGGCCCGGTCGGCGAACAGCATCCCGGGATCGACGGCGACACCGTGGGCCGCCAGCTCCGCCAGCGCGCGCAGGAAGCCGCGCAGGCTGCCGTCACCGCTCGCGTCGCAGGCGACGGCGCGGTGGGGACGGTCGCCGAGGATCGACCGCACCAGCCCGGAGAGCACGCGTCCCGGCCCGGCCTCGACGAACGTGCGCACGCCCGCGGCGTACATCGCCTCGATCTGCTCGACGAAGCGCACCGGTTCGCCGACCTGGTCGGCCAGCAGGCGGCGCACGCCGTCGGCGTCGCCGGGGTAGGGGGCAGCGGTGGTGTTCGACCACACCGGCACGCGGGCGGACCCGATCGGCGCGTCCGCCAGCACGCCCGCGAGGGTCTCGCGGGCCGCGGCGACGAGCGGGCTGTGGAAGGCGCACGCGACGGGCAGGCGGCGGGCGGTCACCCGGACAGCGCGCAGGTCGGCCACCAGGGCGTCGATCGCCTCGGTCGGCCCGGCGACCACCGTCTGGCGAGGGCCGTTGTGGTTGGCCAGCACCACCTGGGGGTGGCGCGCCAGATGGGGGGCGAGGTCGTCCGCCGTGGCGGCGACCGCCGCCATCGCGCCCGGGTCGTCCTCCCGTGCGGCGGCGTCGTGCACCGCCTCGCCCCGGGCGGCGCTGAGCTCGAGCAGCGCGGCCTCGTCGATCGCCCCCGCCACGCACAAGGCCACGAGCTCGCCGTAGCTGTGCCCGGCGGTGGCCCCGGGGGTGACGCCGACCTGGGCGAGCAGGTCGGCGACGGCCAGCCCGGCGATGCCGAGGGCGGGCTGCGCCACCCGCGTGTCGGTGAGCGCGGTGGCCTGGGCGGTGCGGGCCTCGTCGGTGAACGCCCTCGGCGGGAACACCGCGTCGGCCCAGCGGGCGCCGGACCGCAGGTGGCGACGCAACCGGGGGAAGGCGACGAAGAGGTCGGCGAGCATGCCCACCCGCTGGCTGCCCTGCCCGGGGAACAGCAGCGCGACGTCGCCCGGACCGGCACCCGGATCGTCCCCGGGCCGGGCCCCCGCGGTGGCCGGTGCGGCGGCGTACACCCCGTCGGCCGCGGCCGCGGTCCCGTCGAGCACCCTGGCGAGCTGCCGGTCGAGGTGGTCGAGGTCGTCGGCGACGAGCGCGACCTGCACGGGCTGGCCGGCATCCCCCTCCTCGCAGACGGTCCGGGCCAGGTCGCGCAGCTTGTGGCGCTCGCCGGCCGGGTCGTCGGCGACGAGGCGCGCCACGAGTCCGGCCAGCGCCTCGATCCGGGTCCGGGCGGTCGCGCCGTCGGGCGCCCGGACCAGGAACAGCTCGGCGGGCCAGGCGTCGAGGCCGTGGGCCGGGTCGTCCTCGCCGGCGTAGCGGGTCAGCACGGCGTGGAAGTTGGTGCCGCCGAAGCCGAAGGCGCTCACGCCGGCCCGCCGCTCATCGGTGGCCCACGGCCGGGCGGCGTCGTTGAAGCGGAACGGGCTCTTGTCTGCGTCGTAGCGAGGGTTCGGCTCCTCGATGCCGAGCGTCGGCGGGAGCACGCCCCGGTACACGGCCTGCGCCGCCTTGATGACACCAGCCAGCCCCGCCGCGCACTTGGTGTGGCCGATCTGGGACTTGACCGACCCGAGCACGCACGATCCCGGCGCGGCGCCGTGCTGGATGAACACCTCGGTCAGCGTGGCCAGCTCGGTGGCGTCCCCCACGACGGTGCCGGTGCCGTGCGCCTCGACAAGTCCGAGCGACGCGGGCGAGCGGCCGGCCTGGGCGTAGGCCCGCTCCAGCGCCCGGCGCTGCCCGTCGGCCCGCGGCGCGGTCAGCCCGAGGGCGCGGCCGTCGCTGGCGCCGCGCACGGCCTCGATCACCGCGTAGATGCGGTCGCCGTCGCGCTCGGCGTCCGCCACCCGCTTGAGGGCCAGGCAGGCGACGCCTTCGCCAAGGGCGATGCCGTCGGCGGTGGCGTCGAAGGTGCGGCACCGGCCGCGCGGCGACAGGGCGTGCACCGACGCGAACAGGAGGAAGTCGTTGATGCCGTTGTGCAGGTCCGCGCCGCCGCACAGCACGAGGTCGCTGGTGCCGGACACCAGCTCCTTGCAGGCGAGGTCGAGCGCGGCGAGCGACGCGGCGCAGGCGGCGTCGACGGTGTAGTTCACCCCGCCGAGGTCGAGCCGGTTGGCGATGCGCCCGGCGATCACGTTGGCGAGCACGCCGGGGAACGAGTCCTCCGTCAGCTCGGGCAGGTGGGCGTCGAGCGCGTCGGGTAGGCGGCCGGGCTCGACGGTGCCGGGCGGCAGGTAGCCGGGCAGCGCGGCGCGCAGCCCGTAGGCGGCGGACAGGTCGGTGCCGGCCTCGGCGCCGAAGATGACCGAGGCCCGGTCCCGGTCGAAGGCGCGGGTGGCGTACCCCGCGTCCTCCAGGGCCCGCGAGGCGACCTCCAGCGCCAGCAGCTGCACCGGTTCGATGGCGGCGAGCGAGGCGGGCGGCAGGCCGTAGGCGAGCGGGTCGAAGCCGACGGCAGGGAGGAACCCGCCCCACTTCGACGGCGTGCGGCGGCCGGCGTCGACGGTCGTGGCGTCGGGCGACCAGTACACGTCCGGATCCCACCGGGACGGGTCGACCTCGGTGACGGCGTCGCTGCCGGCGACGATGTCCGCCCAGAACGACTCGGCGTCCGGGGCGCCCGGCATGACCGCCGCCATCCCCACGATGGCGACGTCGAGCCGCTCGGGTTCGCGGACGCGGAGCGGCTCGATTCCCCGGGCCGCGTCCGCGGTCGACGCCGAGAGGAACGAGCCGGCGCCCTCGCTGACCGAGCGGTGCAACTCCTCCACCGAGGTCACCGTGTCGCGCAGGGTCGCGACCTGGCCGAGCATGAACATGCCCTCGGCTCGCACCTCGTCGTCGCCGACCGAGCGCAGCTCGTCGCCGTCGCGCACCAGCGCCTTGCTGGCGATGCGCAGGCGGCCCAGGTTCAGCCCCTCGAGCTCGCCCCACATCTCCTGGGGGGTGGCGCCGCTCGCCTCCAGCCGGGCTCGGGCCTCGCCGAACGCGTCGACGTACGGCGACCGGGCGCAGCGGGTGGCGTGGCCCGGCGAGGTCTCCAGCAGCACGGTGTCGTCGCAATCGACGGCGGCCTGCTGGAAGGTCGGGGTGATGGCGCCGTGCGCCACGGCTTCCTGCGTGAACAGGTAGGCGGTGCCCATCAGCACGCCGATGCGCGCGCCCCGCTCGACGAGGGGCGCGGCGAGCGCGGCGATGGCCGCGGCCGAGCGCTCGTCGTGGATGCCGCCGGCGAACAGCACGTCCAGCCGCTCGGCGTCGTCGATCGCGGCCAGCCGCTCGACCGCGGCTTCCCACAGCACGAAGCTCGACCGGGGGCCGACGTGGCCGCCGCACTCGCGCCCCTCGAACACGAACCGGCGGGCGCCTGCCTTCACGAAGCTGTCGATCAGCCCGGGGGACGGGGCGTGCAGGTAGGTGGGGATGCCGTCCGCCTCGAGCGGCGCGGCCTGCGAGGGCCGGCCGCCCGCGATCAGGGCGAACGGCGGGCGCACGGCGCGGATGGCCTCGAGCTGCTCCTCGCGCAGCTCGGGGGGCACGAAGCCGAGCACGCCGACGCCCCAGGGTCGGTCGCCGAGCTCGTCGGCGGTGCGGTCGAGCAGGGTCCGCACCTCGGGGCCGCGCAGCAGCGCGAGGGCGAGGAACGGCAGGCCGCCGCCCTCCGCCACGGCGCGGGCGAACCCCGCCTGGTCGCTGACGCGGGTCATCGGCCCCTGGGCGACCGGCACGCGGGTGCCGTGCGTGCGGGCGACCCCGTGCCCGGGGGCGAGGGGATCGGCGAGACGGGCGGCCTCGATCTGGTCGCGGATCTGACGGCGCACGGCCGCCACCACGCCGCCCACCGTCACGTGGCGCTCGGCGAGCCCGGAGGCCATGGCGCCGTCCTGGCCGATCGGCGCGAGGTCGCGGCGCAGGTCCGCGCCGAGCCGGGCCGCCACCTCGGCGGCAGGCGTGTCCGCGGCCAGCGCCGCGGCGGGGAGGTCGGGTCGGGTGAAGATGCGGTGGCCGCCGACGACGCGCGTCTCGCTGCCGTCCATCGCCCGCAGCGCGCGGCGAGTCGTCTCGTCGAGATCACACTCGCGGGTGAGCGCCACCTGGGCGTCGAGCACCACGCCGGAGGCGCCTGCGGCGACGGCCGCGGCCGCGGTGTGGGGGCCGATTCCCCCCTGCACCCAGAACGGCACGCCCATGGTGGCGATCTGCTGGAGCAGCACGAACGACTCGACGTCGCCGACCCGCCCGCCGCTCTCGCTGCCCTTGGCGATCAGGCCGTCGGCTCCGGCGTCCACCGCGGCGGTCGCCTCCGCCCGCGAGGTCACCTCGACCAGGATCCGGCGGCCCGGCCAGGCGGCGCGCCAGGCGGCGACCGCGCGCGGTCCGGGGCCGGTGAGGACGAGGGTGGCGACGCCGTCGATGGCGGCCGCCCCGTCCACGGGCTCCGCCGCGGACAGCGTGGCGTCGAGCCGAAGGGCGAGGTGGCCCGAGGTGCGCGTCAGGATCCGCTCGACGGTGTCGGCCAGCGCGTGGCCGTCGGCCGCAGCCGTCGCGTCGCTCCCGATGTCGAGCACCCCGACCGCCCCCGCCCGCAGTGCGGCGACGACGATGCGGGGACGTGATCGCCGCATCGGATCGGCGACGACGACATCCGAATCTGCGCGTGCGCGCACCACCGTGGCGTCCACGGGCGAACCTCCCCCTCCCCGGTGGCGGCGCAGCGACCGAACGGTTCGCTACTGACTGCCGCAGCCAGGATTGCGGAGATACTGACAGGTCGTCGGCCAAACGAAAAGAACACGTTTCATCGTGCCGGCCCGGTCCTGGTCAGGCCCCGATCCTCAGCCTCCGGCCTCGTCGCCCACACGGGGCAACAGCAAGATGACGGTGGCGAGCTCGACGATGTGGTCGACGATCTCGTCGACCGGTGCCCGTTCGCCGGGCGAACGCACCCAGTCCGCCAACAGTGCGACCGCGGCCCCCACGACCGCCATCGCGAACGCACGCTGCCGGGCCGGGGCGACGCCCTGAGCGTCCAGGTGGTCGCGCCAGAACTCGTACAACCAGCGACTGAACCGGCCCAGGATGTCGGTCATCAGGTCGGGGAACTGCGCCCAGCCGGCGACGTTCTCGACGAACACCACCCGGGCGACGCGCGGGTCGTCCACCAGGGCGTGCACGAGGGACGACACCCGCACCTGCGTCCGCCGGGCGATGAAGTCGGGCCCCGGCGCGATGTCGACGGCGATGACCGCGACGAGCGCCCGCTCGGCGAGCTCGTCGACGAGCGCCGAGAGGAGCGCGAGCCGGTTGTCGTACTCCTCGTAGAAGTTCCGCGTGCTGACGTTGGCGTGGCGGCAGACGTCGTCGACCGTCGTCGCCGCGAAGCCGCGGGTCCCGAACAGCTCGAGCGCCGAGTCGAGCAGCGCCTCCCGGCGCTCCTGCCGTCGCTCGGCCAGCGTCCGGCCCCTGATCAGTCGCTCGCCCACACCGTCATTCTTGCCACGCCGGCACGCTCCCCGTCACGGCAGTCGCACGCCCCCGTCCCGGTCAGGCGAGCTCGACGAGGTCGAGCAGGTCGTCGGACCAGTGGTCGAGCTCGCCGTCGGGCATCAGCAGCGCCCGGTCGGGAGCGAGGTCGCGGACGAAGCCGGCGTCGTGGCTGACGATCACCATCGTGCCGCCCCAGCTCGCGAGCGCGGCCGCCACGGCCTCGCGCGACGGCGGGTCGAGGTTGTTGGTGGGCTCGTCGAGCAGCAGCAGGTTGTGGCGGCCGGCCACCAGCAGCGAGAGCGCCAGCTTGGTCTTCTCGCCGCCGGACAGGGTCGAGGCGTCCTGGTGCACCTTGTCGCCCGACAGCCCGAACATGCCGAGCAGGCGGCGCCGCACCTGCTCGGGTTGGCCGGGCGAGGCCTCCGCCATGTGGGTGAGCACCGACGCCCCGCTGCGGATGCCCTCGTGCTCCTGGGCGTAGTAGCCGACG
>CAYUXB010000015.1:21270-28288 GCA_964448525.1 uncultured Acidimicrobiaceae bacterium | reverse complement strand
GCGTCGACGATGCTGCCGCGGATGCGCCACCCGACCAGCAGGCCGGTCAGCGACATGATGGCGATCGGGAGCAGCGACTTCAGCAGGTTGGCGACGGCGTGTCCGCCGAGCACCGCCCCCTTGGCGATGGGCAGCGAGCGGAACCGGTCGACCGCCTGGTTCTTGCGGTCGTTGGCGATGCTCATGGCCACGCCGAAGGCGGTGAACACGATGGTCTGGGCCATGATGCCGCCCATCAGGAACTCGCGGTAGCTGCCGCCGCCGGGCACGTCGATGGCGCCGCCGAAGACGTAGCCGAACAGGAGCACGAACATGATCGGCTGGATCGTGGCGTCGCTGAGGGCCTCGGGCTGGCGCTTCATGTGGGTGAGGCCACGCCGGGCGATGACCCATACGTCGTGGATCACACCCCGGGAGCGGTGCAGCTCGGTGGCCGGGCCGTCGGTCAGGTCGACGACCGGGCGGGTGCCGTTGCCGTTGGTCGAGACGGTGAGTGTGTCGGTGGGGGTGGTCACGTGCGTGCCTCCTCGAGAGCGTCTTCGTCGTACTCGATGGCCTCGCCGGTGAGGGTGAGGAAGACCTCGTCCAGCGTGGGCTGGCGCAGACTCAGGTCCTCGACGGCGATGCGGGCGTCGGTCAGCGCGTTGGCCACTGCGGCCAGGCCGGCGACGCCGTCGTTCGTGGGTGCGGTGATCGTCCGCATCGAGCGGTCGATCACGGGCTCGGCGCCGGTGCAGCCGGTGAGCACAGCGGCGACCTGCTCGATCGACTCGGCGTCGGCGACCGTGACGCCGATGTTGTCGCCGCCGACCTGACGCTTCAGGCTGCGGGCGTCGCCGCGGGCGATGATCTTGCCGTGGTCGATGACGACGATGTCGTCGGCGAGGCGATCGGCCTCTTCCAGATACTGGGTGGTGAGCAGCAGCGTCGTGCCGCGGCCGACCAGGGTGTCGAGCATCGCCCACAGCTCGTTGCGGGCACGGGGGTCGAGACCGGTGGTGGGCTCGTCGAGGAACAGCACCTGCGGCCGGGCGACCAGGGTCGCGGCCAGGTCCAGCCGGCGGCGCATGCCGCCGGAGTAGCCCGACGTGACCCGCTCGCCGGCGTCGACCAGGTCGAACTGCTCGAGCAGCTCCTGGGCGCGCTGCTTGGCCTCGGAGCGCTTGAGCTGGTGCAGCTCGCCGATCATCACGAGGTTCTCGCGACCGGTGAGCAGCGGGTCGACCGTCGCATCCTGCGCGGCCAGCCCGATGCGCCGGCGGACCTCGGTGGGGGCGGCCACCACGTCGAAGCCGGCGACCGTGGCGGCTCCCTCGTCGGGGTCCGCGAGCGTGGTCAGGATGCGGACGGCCGTGGTCTTGCCGGCCCCGTTCGGGCCGAGGACGGCGGTGACGGTGCCCGTGGGCACTTCGATGTCGACACCGCCGAGCGCGGTCTTGGCGCCGTAGCGCTTGACGAGGCCGCGGGCCTCGATGGCAAGGGATGACGTCATGGGGGACTCCGTCGAGTTCGAGCGGGGAGAGCTGTTGGGGGGAACGTACGAGGTGAAGCACGGTTGAGGTCAAGGGGGCGGCCACCGTGTTCCCGCTGGGAACATGGCATGGTCGCAGTCCGCCACGCCGGGCACCAACGGTTTTCCGGGCCGAGGTGACGGTGGGCCGCGCAGGCCTCGATGCCACCCGGACGACGCTAGGGGGCAGGACGCGTCGGGGCTTGGACGAATGTTCCCGGGATGCCGTTCCGGATTTCGCCCTTGACTTATATAAGCATTGACTGAAATATAGGGCCCATGGAGGCGTTCGACGTGCTCGGAGATCCGGTGCGGCGACGAATCCTCGAGGTTCTCGCCGACGGCGAACGGGCCGCCGGGGACGTCGCGGCCACTCTCCGCGCCGAGTTCGGGATCAGCCAGCCGGCCGTCTCCCAGCACCTGCGCGTGCTGCGGGAGGCGGGCTTCGCCACTGTCCGCGCCGCCGGCACCCGTCGCCTGTACTCGGTCGATGCCGCCGGCTTCGACGAGGTCGAGGAGTGGCTGGGCGCGCTGCGCCGGACGTGGGAGCAGCGCCTCGACGCGTTGGGCACCGAACTGGCCCGGGGCGCCCGCGCGCGCCGGCGGGCTGCCGAGGAATCCGATCACACCAGGAGGACGACATGAAGGACCTGATAGCCGAACTGCAGGCAGCGAGCCGCGGGGTCGCCACGGCCACGCTGCCCGCCGGTGCCGCCAAGGTCGTGACGATCGACCGGGAGTACCCTGCGACGGTCGAGGACGTGTGGGACGCACTCACCGACCCCGAGCGCATCGCCCGCTGGTTCCTGCCGGTCACCGGCGACCTCCGGCTCGGGGGCACCTACCAGCTCGAGGGCAACGCCGGGGGCGAGATCCGCGCCTGTGAGCCGCCGACCCGGCTGCAGCTCACCTGGATCTTCGGCGAGGCCCCCGGGCCGGAGGATTCCTCCCTGGTGGAGATCACCCTCGGGCCGACCGACGGTGGCACGCTGCTGCACCTGGAGCACACCGCGGTCGCGCCTCCGGAGATGTGGGACCAGTTCGGCCCCGGCGCCGTCGGTGTGGGTTGGGATCTCGCCCTCATCGGGCTGTCCGCTCACCTCGCGGGTGTCGAGATGGGCTCGCCGGAGGAGCTCGAGCGCGACCCCGCCGTGCACGAGGCGCTCACCGCCAGCAGCGAGGCGTGGGGGAGCGCGCTGGCGGTGTCGGATCTCGGGGTCGACGCCGACACCGTCGCCCGCCTCGTGGCCGCGACGACCGCCTTCTACGTCCCTCCGCAGGAGGCCTGAGCCCGGACATGCCGCGGCCCGGACCCGGGGGCGGCGGTCAGTCCGGCGGAAGGCCGACGGCCACGAGCATCGGCGGATCGGCGTGGCCGACCGGGACGACGAGGCGGTCGTCGAGAGCGGCCAACCAGCCGTTGACGCCGCCGCCGGTCGCCATCGTCCACACCTCGTCGCCCTCGACCCGGTCGAGGGCGACGAGGGTGCCGTCGAGCAGGGCCGTGATCACGAGGTCGCCGACCACCGCCGTGCCACCGAGTGGATCGCCCGGCACCGAGGTCGACCACAGGACGGTGCCGTCCTCGGCGTCGACGGCCACGACCTCGCCGTCGGCCTGGCCCATCGCCGCGCCGAAGTAGGCGGTGCGGTCGGGTTCGAGGGTGGCCGGCGCGTTCACGACCGCGGCGTACACGACCCCGTCCGCGGTGGACGGTGGCGTCAGCACCCCGCCGTACGTGCCGGGCGCGATCTCGGTGGGCCCGTCGAGCGCCTCGAGGTCGTCGTTGCGGTGCTCGCCGACCTCCTGGCGCCAACGCACGGTGCCGTCGTCGGGATCGAGGCCGACGAGCACGCCCGACTTGCCGGCGCTGACCACCACCTGCTCGCCGTCGACGGTGGCGAGCAGCGTGTGGACCTGGTCGCGGTCGAACAGGTCGTGGGGGATCACCTGGTGGTACCAGCGCAGCTCGCCCGTCGCGAGGTCGAGCGCCACCACCGAGTTGGTGTAGAGGTTCGGGCCGGGCCGGCTGGACCCGTTCGGCCACTCCGGCGTGCCCGGGAACGGCGCCGGGTTCGCCACGCCGACGTACACGAGGCCCCGCGCCTCGTCGACCGCCGGCGGGTACCACGCTCCGCCGCCCGAGTTGACCTCGGGGTGCCCCCACAGGTCGCCCTCGACGGTGTCGAAGGACCAGCGCTCCGCGCCCGTCGCCGCGTCGAGGGCGTAGACCACCCCGCGGTCGCCCGGCGCGTAGATGCCGTCGATGCTGATCGGCACCGAGCTGACGATGACCAGCCCGTCGACGACGATGGGCTGGATGTCGATGCCGATCGTGGGGGTCGGCGTCACGTCGGCCGACCACACCTCGGTGCCGTCGCGCCGGTCGAGGGCGACGACGCCCTGGGACCCGTCGAGCGCGTAGACCCGCTCCTCGTCGACGGCGACACCGAACGGTCCGATGTTGAAGCCCGTCGGCTCGCCGGCCCAGTCGACCTCGCCGGTCGCCAGGTCGACCGCGACGACCTGACCGGTGGATCCCTGGAGGTACACGGTGTCGTCCACCACGAGCGGAGTGGTCGACAGCGCGCCCGCGCCGGGCAGCGGTGCCCGCCACAGCTCGGTGGCACGACCGATGGACCCGGTCGTCAGGCGGGAGCCGAGGGCGGCCCGCGAGTTCGCGAGGTCGCCCCCGGCGGTCGGCCAGGCCCGCGCGGGGGGTGCCTCCCGCGCGGGGGCCGTGGTGGTCGTGGCCGCGAGGCTGGATCCTCCCTCGGCGCCGCCGCTGCAGCCGGCGGAGAGCAGCACGGCCGCGAGCAGCCCGGCACGGACGGTCGTCGCCCCGGTGGGCCACGCCGGCGGACGACGTCCCCCTCGCATCACGCCCGGCAACCTAGTGCCGGGGAGGGAACGGCGCGAGGGCCCCGTCCACGACGGTGGCGGACGGGGCGGGACCAGGGACCTCGGGTCGAGATCGCTTCGACCGTTCCGTACGCTGGCCCGCGATCCGTCCACGGAGGGATGGCGTTGACGGATCGGATGGAGGGACCGTGGAGCTGATCCACCTCATGTCGATCGCCATCGAGCTGGAGCCGCTCGCGCACCTGGGGGCGTTCCCGGCCGGCGAGCGCCGCCTGGTGCCCTTCCGGTCGGGCACGTTCAGCGGGGACGGTGGCCTTCGAGGCGCGGTGGCGCCGGGCGGCGTCGACTGGCAGACGGTGCTCGGCGACGGGACGATCGAGATCCGGGCCCACTACCTGCTGACCACCGACGACGGCGCACCGATCGAGGTCACCTCGGAGGGCGTCCGCGTCGCCACCCCGGAGGTGACGACACGGCTGGCATCCGGTGAGCCGGTCGATCCGGGTGAGTACTACTTCCGCACCGCCGTCCGGCTGGCCACCTCGTCGTCGCGGTGGGACCGGTTGAACCGGATCCTCTGCGTCGGCGCGGGCGAGCGAGGTCGCGACGACGTCACCATCCACGTCCACGAGGTGACGTGATCGTCAGCGAGATCGTGGCACCGGCGCGGGCCGCCGGTAGCGTCTCGGGGACCCATCGACGGCGGAAATGGTGAGATGAGCGAGCTGCCGACCACCCACGAGAGCACGGTCACCGAGGACCAGATCGACCACCTCGGTCACATGAACGTGCGGTACTACGCGGAGAACGCGCGAGCAGGCACGGGCGCGTTGCTCGGCGACCTCCCTGGGTGGGGGCGGCGGCCGTTCGTCGTCCACGACATCTACACGCGGCACCATCGCGAGCAGATGCTGGGCACGGCCCTCGTGGTGCGCAGCGCCGTCCTCGGGGCCGACGCCGACGGGCTGGTGCTGCACCACGAGCTGGCCGCCCGCGATTCCGGGGTGCTGGCCGCCACGTTCGTCCACCGGATCAGCCCCCTCGACGAAGGTGGTGAGCGTGCGCCGGTGTCGGATCGGCTGATCTCCGTCGCGCAAGACATGGCGGTGCCCGCGCCGCCGTATGCCGCCACGCGCACGATCTCGCTGGACGCCGACGCCGTGGCGTCGGCGCCCACCCTCGACGAGGCTCGTGCGCGCGAGTTGGCCGTGCGCCGCGAACGGCTCGTCACCGCCGAGGAGTGCGACGACCATGGCCGCTACATCCCGGCGATGGCGCCGATGCTCGTGTGGGGCGGCGTGCCTGAGGGCCGGGACACCGGCCCCTGGCTGGAGGAGATGCCCGGCGGCGAGCTCATGGGCTGGGCGTCGATGGAGACCCGCATCCAGACCCGGCGGCTGCCCCTCGTGGGCGAGCGGGTGCAGAGCTTCGGCGCCACCGTCGCCATCCACGACAAGGTGAATCACCGGGTGCACTGGTGCTTCGACGTCGACCGGGCCGAGCTGATCGCGGCGTTCGAGATCGTGAACATGGCCTTCGACACGCGGGGCCGGCGGCCGATGAGCATCCCCGACGGGCACCGCCGACGCGAGCTGGCCGCCCTCCAGCCCGATCTGGCGCCTCGCCCGCGAACCTGAGCTCCCGACGCCGATCCGCGACCCCGTCGGCCTCACCCGGCACCCTGGGGTGCCGGCGGCTCGCTCGACGCATGCCCGGCAGCGGGAGCGCTCGCCCGGCCCTCCGCCACCCCCGAGGGATCATCCCAGCGCAGCCACGAGAGCGGGTTGCTGACGAACAGGTCCTCCGGGCGGGTGTAGATCGCGAGGCTGCGGGGATCGGTGTGGCCCGTCTGCGTCATCACGAGGTGGTCGGGCACGCCCTCCGCCCGGGCCGTCGTCACGAAGCCGGCGCGCAGGCTGTGTCCCGAGTAGCCGGTGGGATCGAGGCCGGCCGCGGCCACGGCGCGCTTGACGATGCGGCTCACCTCGCCGTCGTGCAGCGCCGTGCCCCGGACGTCGCCCGAGCGCGTCAGACCGCGGAACACCGGTCCGGCGACGATGCCGGCCCGCTCGCACCAGTCGGCGAGGGTGCGGGCCGGGCACAGACGGCGAGGTCCCGGAAGCCGGGGGATCGCCTTGACGTGCCCGCGCCCCACCTGATCGGTCTTCGAGCGGCGGACGTCGATGAGCACACCCGCATCGCTGAACGTCACGTCCCCGATCCGGATCGCCACGAGCTCGCTGCGGCGGAACGCGCCGGCGAACCCGACCAACAGCAGGGTGCGGTCCCGCAGGGAGCGGAGGCTGCCGTCGTCGATGGCACGCACCGCCTCGGCGAGGCGCTCCTTCGTCAGCGGCTGCGAGCGGTCCTGCCGTGACCCGAGCGTGCGGACGATGCCGGCCAACGTGCGCTCGACCACGACATGACCGGTCGGGTCGATGTGGCCCGCCGCCTTGTGCGCCAGGCGGATGGCGGCGACCCGACGCTTGATCGTGGCCGTGGCCCTGGCACCGGTCGTGACGTCCCCGACGTCCGGGGGTTCCGAGGCGCCCCCGGCGCCGGCGGTGCCGCCGGCGCCGGGGGAGCGGGGTGTGTCGCCGCCGGGTGCCTCGCTGTGTGAGCGGGTGTCGCCGCCGGGTGCCTCGC
>CAYUXB010000015.1:7108-21170 GCA_964448525.1 uncultured Acidimicrobiaceae bacterium | reverse complement strand
GTGTCGCCGCCGGGTGCCTCGCTGTGTGAGCGGGTGTCGCCGCCGGGTGCCTCGCTGTGTGAGCGGGTGTCGCCGCCGGGTGCCTCGCCGTACACGCCTTCCGCCGCGTCGCCGCCGTCGTCGGTCCCGGTCGTGCCCACCGCCAGCTCCGCGAGGTAGTTCGCGATGTCGGCTGGGGTGGCCGGCATGCTCGGGCGGCCCTGCCGCTCGCACCAGCGCACGAAGTGGCGGAAGTCGCCTGCGTAGGCGCGCTTGGTGTTCTCGGCCGCCGCCGCTCCGAGGAAAGCCGCGGCGTCCGGCGAGAGCCGGAACGTCTCCGCGCCGACGGTGACGTCGACCCGGGTGGGGCCGTGGGTGTCGCCGGCCACCTCCGGCACGCCGCTCGCCGCGACGCCGCTCGCCCGGTCAGCGCTCGCGGGGACGCCGCTTGCCCGGTCCACGCTCGTCCTCTCCCCGGTACCCACGACGCCGCTCGTCGGGTCCCCGCTCGGCGGGACGGCGGCCCCGGCGACGGCGCCGATCGTGGGCGCCGCCGTCGCCGCGCTGGCCGGCACGTTCGTGTGCCTCTGGTCGTCTCCGGCCACAGCGCCGTCCTCGTCGATGATCGTGACAAGTCAGGCACGATAACCCCCGCTTATCGTGCCCAACCGTCGCAGGCAGCGCCGTTTCACCATCTCAGGAGCATTGTTTACGCGAGATTGTTCCGCGAGATAGCCGGGTGGCGTATCGTTCTAAACAACCATATTGACGACGACTTAGCGGACGAGAGATGTCACGAACACCGAGTACTACCGCCTTTCCTGATGTCGTCTGTCATCGACCACCGATACCTGCGCTGAACACAGCCGTCTCCGTGGTCCTCGTGTCGACCGCCTGCTCGCGTCCGAGCACGCGTGTTCTCTCGCGGCGCGCCAGGTCGGTCTCGTGGAGGTACATGGGCCACGACCAGGTCGACTTCAGCACAACGGGCCCCGACCGTGTGGCTGCCCTACGGCGACCGTGACCGTCCGCCCACGCGCGACCCGCGGGCGCAGCCCTCGAGCCGCGCGTCGTTGGATGACCATGTCCAGTGGTCATCTCCGCGGATCCATGTCGAAATGAATTCCGATCTGCATCTTCTGATCACGCCACGCGATCCGACCGGTCCGCTCGCCGTTCGTTCCTGTGCGGGCACGCGTGCGACCGCCGGCCGGTCCCGTCGTCCCCCTGCTCCATCCCCGATCCGAGGTTGAGGCCCGTGCCCCGACAGACATCGTTCACCGAGGCCGAGGACCGCATCATCCTCCGTCACGCCAACCAGCCGGCACCCGCGGTCAACGCCGCGCTGACGGCCGCGGGCTTCGAAGAGCGGACCGCGCAACAGCTCAGCCAGCGGCGCTACTACCTCCGGCGCCGGCGCCCGGTCGCGCAGGTGGCCGCCTCCGGCTCCAACGTGATCATCGCCCTCGAGACCGAGAGGCACGAGGTCCTTCGCGAGATCAACGCTCTCGACAAGCAGAGGAGGAAGCTGGAGAGCCGTCTCCACGAAATCACAGAGGCGCTCGTCCGACAGGTCACAGCGCTCGAGTCGGAGGCCGCCGACGTGTCCTCCCGGCGCTGACGCGAGGACACGGGCCGGCATCAGCAGGCCTCGGACCTCGCGGCGCGCCAGGGCTGCAACGCACTTCAAGGTGCCTACTTCCCATCGGAGAGTGTGGGCTCATGGTGGAGGCGCACCACGTGTCCAGAGGAGGACTCATGTCACGCACCTTCCGCACCGCGGTCGTCCGCACCCCCGGCGGGCCCGACGCCATCGAGATCATCGACGTTCCGGTCGTCGAACCCGGCCAGGGCGAGATCCGAGTCGCCGTCGCCGCCGCGGCGGTCAACCCCGTCGACCTGGCGGTCGCCGCCGGGGTGTTCCACGAGATGGGCCTGATCCACCAAACCGACCACTCCGGCCTGGGCTGGGACTTCGCCGGGGTCGTCGCGGCCGCGGGTCGTGACGTCGACATCCCGGTCGGAACCAGGGTCGCCGGACTGGTCGCCGGGTTCGACCGCGACTTCGGCACCTACGCCGAGCAGCTCGTCGTCGCGGCGAGCGCCGCCGCGCCGGTGCCCGACGATCTCGACCTCGAGCGGGCCGCGACGGTGCCCCTCAACGGCCTCACCGCGACCCAGATCGTCGAGCTGCTGGGCGACGGCCGCGGCAGGTCGCTGCTGGTGACCGGCGCAGCCGGCGCGGTCGGTGGCTACGTCGTCCCGCTGGCCCAGGACCGTGGCTGGCAGGTCACCGGCCTGGCCCGTGCCGGCGACGAGAAGTTCGTCCGCGAGCTCGGTGCCGACTTCACGACGCAGCCCCGCCCCGGTTTCGACGCGGTCGCAGACACCGCGGTGCTCCAGGAGGAGGCCGTGGCGCTCGCCCGCGACGGCGGCACCTACGTGGGGGTGCGACCGAACGCGGCCCCGGCCGGGGGGCGTGGTGTCACCGTCCACGTCGTGGAGTCGCGACCGGACGGCTCACGCCTCGCCGACCTGCTGGATGCCGCGGCGAGCGGGCACCTGCCGGCGCGGGTGCAGGCGGTCGTGCCGCTCGCCGACGCGGGCGCCGCGCACCGGGCCGTCGCGGGCGGGTGAGTGCGCGGGCGCTACGTCCTCGCCCCCTGACGCGCGAGGCCGGCCGGGCCCCGCGCTGCCCGGCGCGCCGTCGATCGACGGCGCGCCGCGCGGCGCGATCCGGGCTGTCCCGATCGGCCGCGGTCGCGGCGCGCGCGCGGCGGCGGGACAGCCCGACAGAGGTCGCAGACGTCCAAGCCCGGACGCCGGTGTCGCCGTAGGCTCAGCGCTTCGCACGAGACGAGGGGGACCGATGCGCGTCACCGGCATCCACACCAACCTTCCGGTCGCCGACATCACCGCGGCCCGCGACTTCTACACCGGGTACCTCGGGCTGAGCGTCGAGGAGTTCAACCTCGGGTGGGTCGCCCGCTTCACGTCACCGGACGGGCGGGCATCCGTCCAGCTCGTCACGCGGGATGCGACCGCCCCGGAGGATTCCGCGATCTCCGCTCGCGTCGGCGGGGCGATCGACGAGGCGTATGCGGAGGCGCAGCGCCGCGGATACGAGATCGTCCACCCCCTCACCACCGAGCCGTGGGGGGTGCGCCGGTTCTTCGTGCGCGCGCCCGACGGCACCCTGGTCAACGTCGTGAACCACAGCGACGACTGACCTGCCCGCGCGCCGGCGGGGCCGGGCCACGGTCAGCGTGTGCCCGGGTCAGGTGAAGATGCCCTGGCCCGGGGTGAGTACGCCGGCGGGGTCGTAGGCCAGCTTGGCCAGCGCGAACCGCAACCACCGGCGTCCGAAGTGGCTCCGCCAGTCCGCCGTGGTCATGTCGGGCACCGCCCCGATGACGTAGCGCTTGCCGCCGAGGCCGACCGCCAGGTCGTGGATGGCGCGGTTCTGCGCCAGCAGGCCATCGACGTCGGCCCCGGGGAACGGGAACCGCAGCAGAGACAGCGCGAACACCTCGGCCGACGACGGCACCGCGAACAGTGGCCGGCGCAGCGTGTCGGTGCGGAATGGGTAGACGAGGGCGAGCCCGGCGCCGAGATCGGACGGGGCGAGCAGGGCGCCGACCTGCGTGAGGAAGTCGTGCGCCCGCTCGGCGGGCACGAACGCGGTGACCCACGGCTTCGGCTGCTCCCACAGTCCGGCTTCCCGCAGGGCCACGACCAGGGGATCCACGCGGTGCACCCACTCCAGGTAGGTGAGGTCGGTGGCCACCAGGGCAGCCCGGTCGTCGGACAGGCCTGCGAGCAGGGCAGCCTGGTCGGGCACCTCGGGCGGCGAGTAGTAGACACCCGCCTCGATCATGTATCCCCAGCTGCCGTCGCCGCGGGGGACGAGCTGGCCCTCCTGGTAGGTGAAGCGGCCGTCGGCCATCACCGCACGATGGTCGGCGAGGTAGGTGACGAGGTCGTCGTAGTACAGGTTGAGCACCAGCGCCCGCTGGGCCACCGGCGCCAGCGCCACCCGGGCTCGCACGATGACACCCACCTGGCCGACACCAGCCAGCACGGCCTGGAACAGGCCGGCACGCCGGTGCGGCGAGCAGGTGACGACGTTGCCGTGACCGGTCACGACGTCGATCTCGCGCACCGTGTCGACCACGGCGCCGTGGCGCTGCATCGTGCCGCCGAGGCCGCCGACGCTGAGCGTGCCGCCGATCGACAGGTGGAGGAAGTCGGGCAGCACCGGCGGGGTGCGACCGATCGCGGCCGCGGCCGCCACAAGCTCGGCCCAGGTCACGCCCGCGTCGACATCGGCCACGGTGTCGCCGACGGCGTGGATCGTCGACAAGCCCTTGGCGTCCACCGCGATGCCGCCGTCGACCAGGGCCTGGCCGTAGTTCGAATGCGATTCCGGCGGGCCGGCGGTGCTGCCCTGCCCGTTGACGGCGAGCGACAGCCGGTGCCGGCGGGCGAACCCGATCATCGCGGCGATGTCGGCCACCGATCCGGGCCGCAGCACGGCATGCGGCGTGGCGGTCACGATCCGGCCGAAGTCGAACGAGAACGCGGCGCGCGCCTCGGGCGTGGTCTTTAGCGTGCCGTCGAGGCGGGGGATGGGCACGGTGCCCGGATCGCCCCCGGGTGCACCGTCGCGGGGGAGCGCATCGGCAGCCGTCACCCACGAACCTCGGGTGGCGCTCCACCCGACGACGGCGGCGCGGGCCGCTCCCTTGATGGCCGCGCGCCTCGTCAGTCGCCGTGCGTCGCCCATGGCCGTCGTCTCCGATCTCCGTCGTGGCCGCCGCGCATCGCCGTCGTCGTCACCCGGCGCCCTTGCGGGCCACGCCGACGTGCAGCGGGTTGGGTTCGTCTGGCACTGCGCCCTGGTCGAGCGGCCGCCAGGTGTCCACCGGCACGAGGCCGGGGTCGACGAGCTCGAGGTCGCCGAAGAAGCCGGCCACCGCGTCGCGGTCGCGGAACAGCAACGGCTCGTCCATCTCGGCGTCGAGCTGCTCGCCGGCCTCGACGTAGCCGTCGACGTGGATGTCGCTCGCCAGGTGCGAGATGACGAGGTGGCTGCCGGGTGGCACGGCGTCCATGAAGCGGGCGACCAGGTCGGCGGGATCGTCGCTGTCGCGGAGGTGGTGGAGCAGGCCGACCATCATGACCGCGACCGGCGCCTGGAGGTCGAGGACCTGGCCGGCCTCGGCCAGGATGTGATCCGGATCGCGCACGTCGTGCAGCAGGTACCGCGTCGAGCCCTCGGTGCCTTGCAGCAGCCGGTGGGCGTGGGCGAGCACGACCGGGTCCTTGTCGACGTAGACGATGCGGGCATCGGGGGCCGCGTCGAGGGCGACGGTGTGGACGTTGTCGCTGGTGGGGATGCCGGTGCCGAGATCGAGGAACTGCCGGATGCCGACCTCGCCCGCCAGGTACCGCACCGCGCGCACGAGGAACGCCCGGTTGGCCTGCACCTCGGCGCGCACCCGGTCGAGGCCGCCGGCGACCTGGGCCGCCGCCTCGGCGGCGGCACGGTCGACCGCGAAGTTGGTGTCGCCGCCGAGGAAGTAGTCGTAGACCCGTGCGGCGTGCGGCACGGATTCGTCGATCTTCACGATGTCGGTGGTGCGATCCGGCACGCCGTTCCCCTCGTGTGCTGCCCCGCCTCCGCACCGTAGCGCGGCCGGCGAGGTGGTCATGGCGCCGGCAGTCCGCACGGTGCGGAGAATCGGCGCCCTCGACCTCCGTGTGGAACCGACCGCCTTGGCGTGGGACCGTCAGCCGGGGACGGGCTCGTCGACAGTGGTCGTCGGTGCGGTCCCCGCGTCCGGGTCGACGGCGCTGGTGGCCGTCCCGCGCCCGGCACGCAGGATGAGCCACGCTGCGGCCAGGCCGCAGCCGAGCGCGTAGAGCGGGTACCCGGTCAGCGCCCCGTCCGCGGTGCGGCCGTCGACGGCGTCGAGCAGATCGGGGAGCGCGGTCAGCCACAGCACCGCGAACACCGCGAGGTAGGCGGCGCCGTACCAGATCGGGTAGCCGTCGATCCGGCGAGTCCGTGTGGGATCGCTCGCTGCGGGGCCGGGTCGTGCGGTGATGACGGCACGCACGGCGACCGCGGCCATCGTCACGACTATCGCCCAGAGCACCGCCGCGTCGATCGTCTTGTCGTCGCCGTCCAGCGCGCCGAGGAGCGTGGCCGGCAGGCTCACCACCGGTTGCAGTACGACGGTGGCCAGGCCGACCGCGAGCGTCCGCAGGGCCCACACCGGACGCGACCGCCCCGTGCCGTCGCCCCCGGCATCCGCGGTGGTGTCGCGGCTGTCGGCGGTGTCGGCGCGGTCGCCCTCATCGCCGGCGTCTCCGGACGGCGTGCGGAACAGCAGCCAGCGGGCGAGGCCGACCAGCAGCGCGGGCGAGGTGGTGGCGAACAGGACGACGCTGGTGAGCGGGACGCTGGCGAACATCGGGTCGTTCGACGCCGCGTCGGCGTTCCACACCCACCAGCGGAGCTGCGGCCCGAGCTGGTCGAAAATCTCGTAGAACAGGTGGTGCACCGCGCCGACGGTCACCGCGCCGACGACGATGCCGTGCCGCCGGAACACGCCGAGCCGGTCGACCAGCGCGTGCGACAGGTAGATGCCGGCGGGGTAGAGGGCGACGATGTAGAGCGGCAGGCGGTCGTAGAGGAACTCGATGGTGAAGACGTTGTGGGCGAAGACGAGCCCCACGTACTCCTCGAGGCCGAAGCTCTCGGGGAAGTACAGCGGCGGCTCGATGGCGAGCACGTAGACGACGCTCGCCAGCCACAGCGCCAGCCAGGCCGGTTCGCGCCGGCGCAACCGGGACAGCGCATGCACGAGAGCGAGCACGGCGCCGGCGATGACGAGCAGCTCGACGACCGGCAGCGTCCACCCGGCGAGATCCCACGGAGCCCGCAGGGTGACGACCGGGTCGGCGTCGCACGGGATGCCGCCGAGCTCGTCGGCGAGGCGGACGAAGTCGGCGCTGCACGGCGCGGCCACGGCGCTCACCCCGCCTGCTCGGCGGTCGGCACAGAGGTGGCCCCGGCCCCCGGCTCGGCCCGCTCGGCCCGCTCGGACTGCGACGAGTACCAGCGGGCGACGTCGTCGCCGCGCTCGAAGCGGGCGAGCCACTCACCGGCGAACGCCGGGAGCGGCTGGTGGCGGGGGTCGTGCCGCGGCGTCTGCGACCTCACCAGCCGGGCGTACGCGCGGGCCTGCTCGCCCGCCGGCACGGGTGACATCGGCGCCGGGTGCGAGAGGTCGAGGTCCGTCGCCAGGAACGGGAGCGCCCCGGCGACCTGCCGGCGGACCTGGTAGCCGGGCAGGATGCACCGGGCGTCGACCAGCCGGTCCTCCAGCGGCACGTGCTCGTTGAACCCGTCGACGGTGGTGGTCACCACCTCGGCCACGTGGCGCAGCACCGACGGGAGCTGGCGCAGCCGGTACCACGGGTCGCCGACGACGTGGTCGAACACGATCAGGGCCGAGCTGCGGTGCTCGATCTCCTCGGTGAAGTGCCACAGCAGCAGGGAGGCGACCCGCTCGTCGCCCGGGCGGAAGAACTCGTCCTCGTGGTCGAGCAGCGCCTTGAAGTACGGAGTGAACGTGGCCTCGAGCCCCGCCACGTAGGCGAGGTGGTAGTCGAGCGGCTTCCGGTCGAAGAGCTGCTGGTACGACGACGTCACCGCGTCGAGCGTGTCCTTCAGGCCGGGGTAGCGGCCGAACAGTGCCCGCATGTGACCGCGGTGGGCGCGGGCGTGTTGCGCCTCCTGCCGCAGGAACGCGTCGGCCTCCTCCGCCACCGTCGGGTCGGTGATGCGCGGCGTCGCGGCGCGCACGGCGTCGACGACGTACTTCTCGAAGGCGATGATGAACAGCCCGATGGCGTTCATCGTGATGCCGAACTCGGGGTTGGTGGGGTGCCAGGCGAAGGGCACGGTCTCGTCGAAGTCGAACGAGATCCTGCGGACCTCGAGGTCGGTCATCCCTGCTCCTCCCGGTCGGCTCGCGCCGACTGCTCCCGCGGTTCCCGCGGGTGTTGCTGTTGTTCGAGGGCCGCGACGACCCGGTCGACGGCCTCGCGGTAGAGCGCCGCCGCGCCGTCCGGTGCGACCACGCTCGTGAACACGCCGATGATCTCCAGGCTGACGAAGCCGTGGGCGGTGGCGAACAGCCCGAACTCGGCCGACAGCTCCTCGTGCTCGCTCAGGCCCAGCCCACGGAGGGCGGCCCGCACCGCCGTGTCGGCCCCGACGCTCGCCGCGGCGAACACCTCCGGGTCGACCGGCGCCTGTGTCATCGCCAGGTAGCGGTTGGGGTGGGCGAGCGCGAAGGCGCGGAAGGCGTCGCACAGCGCCCGTAGCGCGTCGCCACCGCTGCGCCCCATCGCCGCGTCCTGGAGCACGAGCGACAGCGCCGCCATCGTGCGGGCCTGCACGCCGGCGCGGATGGCGTCGAGGCCGGCGACGTGGGTGTAGAGCGACGGGCCGCGCACGGCGAGCTCGTTCGCCAGCGCCGCGATGGTCAGGCCCGCCCACCCGTGCGCGTCGACGATGCGCTCGGCCGCGGCGAACACCCGCTCGGGCGTCAGCGAGCGGCGGGCCATCGACGGTTCCCCGAGTCCCCTACACGCATTCGGCTAAAACCTATGCCCATTAGGCGATGCGGGGCAACCGTGCCGCTCACCCCCGGCGGCGGTCGACGACGTCGGTGGCCCGCGCCAGTGCAGTGGTGGCGTGGACGCCGAGCCACCGGAGCGGCTCGGGCTCCCACCCGCGGGAGCGGTGGCCCACCCACGGCAGGCGGGTCAGGTCGCTGTCGACGCCCCGGATGAGGTCGGCCAACGTGCGACCGGCGGCGTTGGCCGACGCCACGCCCTGGCCCGTGTAGCCGCCCGCCCACGCGAAACCGGTCTCGCGATCGAGGCCGACGCCGGGCAGCAGGTCGCGGGGCACGCCCAGCACGCCGCCCCAGTGGTGGGTCACGGCGATGCCGTCGAGCGCCGGGAACAGGTCGACCAGCCCACGACGCAGGCGGTCGGCCGCGCCCGCGTCCTGCATCGGCGAGGGCGGCACCCGCCCGCCCCACCACGACGGCGCGCCGAGGCCGCCCCAGGCGATGCGCCCGTCGACCGTGCGGTGCCCGTAGCCGAGCAGGATCGCGCTCGACTCGAACAGCTGGCGGTCGGCGAGTCCGATCGAGGCCCAGGTGGCGTCGTCGATCGGCTCGGTCGCCACCATGTGGTTGCCGAGGGGGTGGACCTCGCGCTCGTGGCCCTCGATGCTGCCGGTGTACGCCTCGGTGGCGCGCACCACCACCTCGGCCCGGACCGTCCCGTGGTCGGTGCGCGCCCCGCCGCCGTCGATCGAATGGACCGCCGTCTGCTCGTGGATCACGCCGCCGAGTCGTTCGACCTCCGTCGCGAGGCCCCGGGCCAGGCGCGCCGGGTGGACGGCGGCGGCGTGCGGGGTGAACAGCGCGCCCCGCAGACCCCTGGCGTGTACGATGGCGCCGGCCGCGTCCGCGTCGAGGAACGTCCAGGCGTCGCCGAGGCCGTGGCGCTCGTGGTCGGCGAGGTGGTGGCGGATGCGACGGAGTTGGCCACGATCGGTGGCGAGGTAGAGGGCGCCGCCCTTGTGGAACCCGCAATCGATGCCCGCGCCGGCGACGACGGCCCCGACCTCGTCGACGCTGCGGTGCATCTCGCGTGCCATCGCCTCGACCGACCCGGGGCCGTGGGTGCGCTCGACCCGCCCGACGGGTCCGCCGTAGTCGCCGACGCACCAACCGCCGTTGCGGCCCGATGCGCCGAACCCCGCGACCTCGCGCTCCAGCACGACCACGCGGATGCCGGGGTCGGCGCGGAGCAGGGAGTGCGCGGTCCACAGCCCGGTGAACCCGGCCCCGACGATCGCGACGTCGACGTCGGTGTCGCCCGGAAGCGACGGCCGCGGCGTGAGGTCGTCGTCGGGGGCGAGCGAGTCGTGCCAGTACGAGGGCGGTGCCATCGCCGGAAGTACACACGATGTGGCGGTCGTGTGGGCGGCTCGTGTGGACGGTTCGTGTCGACGCTGCCCGCTGTCAGAAGCCGAGCTGAGTGGCGGCGTTGTCGACCCACGCCTCGTTGACCCGCACGTAGCCACCGAGAGCGGAGAGCGAGCGGTGGCGGGTCTGGTGGGCGATCGCCCGGTCCGACGCGCCCCGCAGGTGGGCGTAGGTGACGAAGCCGGCCCGCAGCGAGTGCGCGGAGTACGGCGCGGGGTCGATGCCCGCCCGGGCGATCGCCCGTTGCACGAGCTGGTTGATCGAGCCGGGATTGAGGGCGGTGGCGCCGGGGGAGTTGGCCTTGCTGACCCGGCGGAACACGGGGCCGGCGTCGATGCGGGCCAGCTCGATCCACCGGCGCAGGGCGGCCACCGCACAGTGCCGCGGGTCACCGGCCCGGGGGAGGACCACCAGCTCGGTCTCGTCGCCGTGCTGGTTCGTCTTCGAGCGGGGGAGCGCGAGGACGAGGCCGTTGGGATGATCCTCGACCTGGTCGATGCGCAGGGCCGCCAGCTCCGACCGGCGCAGCGCGGCGACGAACCCGACGAGCAGCAGCGCCCGGTCGCGATGTCCGGCGAGGTCGGGCTCGGGCGCGCGGTCCGGCGACTTCCAGCGCTTCTCGGTCGGACATGCGTCGACGACGCGGTGCAGCTCGGGCGGCATCAGGGGCGCGGCCTGGTCGACCGGGGTGCCGTGGGTGCGGCGGATGCCCTCCCACACCGTGGTGACGCGGGGATCGGTGGTCGGGTCGGGGGTGCCGGCCAGCTTGTGGGCCAGGCGGAGGGCCGACAGCCGCCGGCTCATCGTCGTGATCTTGACGCCGTGGTCGGCCAGGAAGACGAGGTAGCGCGAGATCGTGCCGGGGTCGGCCGGCAGGGGAGCGAGGTGCTCATCCGCGCACCACTCGACCCACTCGCGCCAGTCGCTGCGGTAGCCCCGCAGCGTGTTCTCGGCCCGGGCGGCATCCGCGTACTCGACCTCCGCCGCGGTGAGCGCCTCCTTGCCGACCAGCTCGAACACACGTGCGATGTTACATCGGTGTAGTTTGGACGCGATAATTACCATTATCGCGTGTGATGACATGAAAGATGACGAACCAGCGCGAGCGGCGCTGGGTCTCGTCGAGGTCGTCGGCTATTGACCGACCCGCCCGTCGATGCGCTCGCGCAGGAGGTCGGCGTGGCCGCAGTGTCGTGCGTACTCCGCGACCTGGGCCACCAGGATCTCGCGCAGCTGCACGTCGGCACCGTCGGGCCCGAAGTCGGAGGTGCCGACGTTCCTGGTGCCGAGGTCGGCGACGCCGGCGACGAACCTGTCGGTGCGCGCCATCTCGGCGCGCCACTGGCGCCACGCGTCCTCGACGACCGCTGGATCGGCGATCGCACCGTTCCAGTCGCCGTCGCGATCCTCGTCGGTGCAGTACAGCTTCGGCGCGTCGTCGCCGGCCATCACCCGGCGCACGTGCCGCTCCTGCTCGGCGAGGTGACGGATCAACCCGAGCAACGACATGGTGGACGGGGGCACGGACCGCCGTGCGAGCTGCTCGGCGTCGAGTCCAGCGCACTTCATCTCCACCGTGAGGCGGTAGGCGCGCAGGTGGTCGAGCAGGATGCCGCGCTCGTCGGCCGGCGAGACCTCCGCCTCACGGGGGTCGTCGTCCGGGTCGACCCACATGTCGGGGTAGACGGTCGCCTGGGTCCACCGGGTCGCCCCGGCCTGGGTCTCATCCTCCGAGCGCGTCATGTCGCCATTGTCGACGGGCGCTCGGGCCAGACGCCACGGACTTCGCAGGCCTACCCGAGGAGCGGGACCACCCGCTCGCGGAAGGCCTCCAGCTGGCGAACCTCGTCGAGCACCGGCCACACGAGCACCTGCTGCACCCCAGCTTCGCGAAAGGCGTGCAGCTTCTCGGCGAACGCGCCCGCGGGGCCGATCGCCAGGCGCTCCCGCAACACGTCCTCCGGTCTGTGGATGACGGGGAGGAACCGATCGCGCAGGACGCGGTCGGCCTCCGCCCGGTCGTCGGTGATGTGGAACCACATCGTCGACAGTGCGTTGGGAAACGCGCCGTCGCGTCCCGCATCGGCGCGGAGGCCCTGCAGCGTCACCCAGGCGTCGGCGAAGGCCGCCGGTGTCGTGTTGTAGGCCGAGGCCAACCACCCGTCGGCGAGGCGCGCCGTGCGGCGGAGCCCGGCGGCAGAGCCCCAGCTTCCGATCCAGATCGGGGGACCCGAGGGTTGGGTCGGCAGCGGACGCAGGTCGATGTCCGCGGTGGAGTAGAAGTCGCCGACGAACGGTTCGGCGTCCGGTCGCCAGAGGGAGCGCATCCGCCAGCACGGCCTCGTCGAGCCGACGCCACCGCTCGTCGAAGTCGAGACCGACCACGTCGTGGTCGAGGTGGGACGATCCCGGCCCGACGCCGACCACCATCCGACCGCCGGACAACCGGTCGATCGCGGCGATGGCCTTGGCCACCGGCACCGGGCCTCGCACCACGGGAAGCGCCACGGTGGTGGCCAGGGTCATGGAACCGGACGCACCGATCACCGAGGCGAGGGCCGTCGGCCCGTCCAACCAGGGGGTGCCGAACGCGAGGTGATCGTTCGCGGCGAGCGTGGCGAACCCGAGGTCGGACGCGCGACGGGCGTAGTCCGTCAGGTGGTCGAGCGAGTAGGGGTGCCCGCCGAAATCCATGAGGGGCAGGTGCGCGCCGTAGTCCACGTCGTGTCCGCTCGGGTCACGCAGCGCCGGCGCCGGCGTCGTAGTCGTCGCGGTGGGTGAGCACCTCGTCCATGTGTGCCTCGGCCCACGCCTTGAAGCCCGCCATGACGCCGTGGAGCGACAGCCCGAGGTCGGTGAGCTCGTAGGTGACGGTCACGGGGACGGTGGGGGTGACCGTGCGCGTGAGCATGCCGTCGCGCTCGAGCGAACGCAGCGTCTGGGTGAGCATCTTCTGGCTGACGCCCGCCAGGCGGCGGGCCAGCTCCGAGTAGCGCATCGCCCGCGGCTCACCGGCGCACTCGCCGCCGGGGTGGGGTCCGTCGCCGCCGAGGGCGGCCAGCACCAGCGTGACCCACTTGTCGGAGATCCGGTCGAGGAGCTGGCGGCTGGGGCACTCCGCCAGGAAGGCGTCGTAGCTGGCCTTCGCCTGTGCCCGCCGCTCGGCTGCGCTCATGGTCGCCATCGCCGTTGCCTCCTGTCGGACCGCTCGCCATCACGTTGCCGTATCGTGCGCAACATACCGCGGGGTGCCTACTTCCCACGGGGAAGCGCGGCCGAATCTGATTATCTGAGTAGACTGCGATCATGCGGACGATGACCGCGACCCAAGCGTCCCGACACTTCTCGGATCTCCTCGACGCCATCGAGCGTGGCGAGACGGTCACCATCACGCGTGGTGGCAGGCCGGTGGCCGAGATCGGGCCCGCAGGCGGGAGCCTCGGAGCCGATCTGCGCGTCGCCCTCGCCGGCATCGCGCCGCCCGACGACCGCTTTGCAGAGCACATCGTCGAGATGCGCGCCCTGCTCACGACCGACAGCGGCGACCCGTGGGCCGACGGCTGATCCTCGACACGACCGCTCTGATCGCATTCGAGCGGGGCAGCATCGACCAGGGCGCACTCGACGACGACGCGTTGGCGGTCGCCGCCGTGTCGATCGCCGAGTACCGGGTCGGCATCGAGCTCGCCGACTCGCCGTCACGGTCGGGAGAGCGGTCACGTGCTTTGGCGGCGATCATCGCGACGATCGACGTGCTCGACTACACCGAACACACGGCACAGCACCACGGTCGCCTGCTCGCCCACGTCCGCAGGCTGGGCGTGCCCCGGGGCGCCCACGACCTGATCATCGCCGCGCACGCGGCCGAAACCGGCCGGGCTGTGCTCAGCCTCGATGCCAAGGCGCGCTTCGCCGATCTCCCAGGTGTCGCCGCCGTCGACGCGTGATGCGTGGTGGATGCGAAATGGGGCCGATACCGAAACCGTCTGTCAGTCCGCTGA
>CAYUXB010000015.1:0-7008 GCA_964448525.1 uncultured Acidimicrobiaceae bacterium | reverse complement strand
ACGCTGATCGCGCTGGTCTGCATGGCCATCGGTGGGCTCAGTGCCTGCCACGGGCCGGCGGCGACGACGACGATCGACGTGCGGGCCCGGTGCATCGGCATCGTGTTCAGCTATCCGGGGCCCGACTACGGCGAGTTCACGATCCGGATCGAGATGGGAGCCCCCGAGTGGGCCGACCAGGGCGAGACCGTGTCGCTGAGCGACCTGCGGGTGACGACCCACGATCTGCCCGACGAGTTCCGCGAGGCGAACCTGGTCAGCCCATACATGCATGTGTCGATGTCTGCGGAGGGGTTGTCGATGCCGTCCGGTCCGGGCGGCTTCTCCGCACCCTACGACCTGGACGGCACGTCCGACCTCGGGTCGAGGGAAGCGACGGTCGACGGCACCGCTGGCTCGCTGGGCACGGTTCGCGTCCAGGCGATCCAATTCGGAGAGGTCCACGCATACCTACGGTGCACCCCCGTGGCGGGTTCGCCGACGCGTTTGGCAGCGATCGAGATCCGCTGACTCGGCGGGCGCGCTCCAGGCCGATCGCCGACTGCGGCGCGCCGCGTGTCTCCGATCTCACCGCCCAGAATCCTCGTTCTGTAAAGTACGACGTTGGAGCGCCAGTCGGAGGTCGGGCCCGGCCTGCATGCCGATGCGTCGGCCCCCGTCCGTCCCCACTGGTCGACTCGTCCCTTGCCGTGGCGTCTGCGTCGTCTCGCCCGGCTCCGTCGACCCTGGCGACCATCCGACTCGTGTGGCGAAGGATGACCGTCGGCGGTCTGCGCTCGATTCAGCGAAACGGCCCGGCGGGTCCGCGGATCGCCCGTTCTCGAGACGTCGCCGCCGAAGGTCCGGCAGGTCCGGTCCAAGAGACGGACGGGACCGGGGCGTCCTCCCCGCCACTTCCCCGGAAAGCCCGTTATAACGTCACAGTGACGCAACGTCCGATGGCCCGGTCATGCGGGGCTGGCGGCGGCCAGCCGCGGCGTCAGGTGCTCCCGCCGCCGATGCGCAGGGACACGACGGGCTTCGCGGCATCCAGGACCCACCGGAGGGCCTCCGAATAGTCGTCGGCCTTCGGCGCCGCCGTGCCCGCCAGGTCATGCTCGACGTCCTCGATCGCTGCCTCGAGCGCGTACAGGTGATCGTGCAGCGCGTCGAGATCGGCGCGGGCGACGACGATCTGGCCGTCGTCGAGACCGAGCGCCGCCGATTGCCGGCGCGCCTCGTAGTCGCGCTGGCGGCAGCTCCGCCGACAGAACTCCTTCGGGCGGCCCGGCCCCGCCACCACCTCGAAGGGCCGCGCGCACCAGCGGCACCGTCTCGAGGTGGCCGGACCGTCCCCCGCCTGCGTCCCCGTCCGGGTCGTTTGCGTCACAGTGACAGAACATAGTGCGGCAGGCGCGCGCTGCGGGTGGATGCACGTGCGCGAGACTTCGGCCCGATGCAGCTCACCCCCCGTCCCCCGATGCTGCGTGCCGCGGATCTGACGATGAGGTACGACGCCGGGGCCACCGCTCTCGCGGGGTTGACGGTCGACGTCCCCGCCGGGTCGGTCGGCCTCGTGGGCGCCAACGGTGCGGGCAAGACGACGTTGTTCCGTCTCATGCTCGGTCTCATGCAGCCGACGAGCGGCTGGCTCGAGGTCACCGGCCGCCATGTGGCAGCCGATCCGGTCGGCATCCGCAGCCGCCTCGGGTACATGCCCGAGCACGACTGCCTACCGCTCGACCAGACGGCGTCCGATGTCGTCTCCACCTTCGGCGAGTTGGCCGGGCTGCCGGCACGGGCCGCCCGCCAGCGCGCCTCGGACGTCCTCGATCTCGTCGGTCTGGACGAGGCCCGCTTCCGTCCCGTCGGCGGCTTCTCCACGGGCATGCGCCAGCGCACCAAGTTGGCCCAGGCACTCGTCGCCGATCCGGAGCTCGTGCTGCTCGACGAGCCGACTGCCGGTCTCGACCCGGTCGGCCGCGAGGAGATGCTCGAGCTGGTGGGCCGCCTCGCGGGCTTCGGCATCTCGGTGATCCTGGCCACCCACCTGCTCGACGACGTACAGCGCGTGTGCGAGCACGTCGTGATGGTCGACGCCGGCCGCCTCGTGCTCGCAGGGCCGATCGACCAGCTCATGCAGACCACCGGCGTGATGCGGGTGGAGGTCGGCGGCGGGGCCGACGCCGTCGCCACCCTCGCCGGGGCGCTGGCCGAGCGTGGGCTGCGCGGCCAGATCGCCGATGCGCACAACCTCGACATCGAGACCACCGACCGCGGCGAGGACACCTTCGACATCGTGCGTGACACCGTGGCCGACCTGGGGCTGCGCCTCTACTCGCTCTCGACGCGCCACCGCTCGCTCGACGACCTGTTCCTCCAGGAGACACGCCGATGACCGCGTTGCCGCCGACGCTCTCCGGCGCCGTCTACGACCGGGGCTACCGGCCCTACCAGGGGCCCCGCGGTGGGCGGCGCGAGGCGACGCTCGCCCTGTGGCGGCTGTCGGTGCGGCGAGCGCTCGGGCTGCGACGCTCGTGGCGCCAGAAGGTGTTCCCCTGGAGCCTTCTCGCCATCACGACCGTCCCCGCGATCGTGAACGTCGGGATCGGCTACGCCATCAAGGACAACCCGTTCGAGATCCCGGACTTCCAGTTCATCACCTACCACGAGTACGTCGGGGTCTCGACGGCACTCCTGCTGTTCGTGGCGTTGACCGCGCCGGACGTCGTCTGCCCCGACCGGTCCCAGCGGGTGCTGCCCCTGCTGTTCTCGCGGCCGCTGACAGGCATCGACTACGTGGCCGCCAAGGTGGGGGCGATCGCCTTCATCGTCTTCGGCTTCGGGTTCCTGCCCCAGGTCGTGCTGTTCGTGGGGCAGATGCTGGTCAGTGACGGGGCGCTCGGGTACCTCACCGACCACGCCGAGGTGCTGTGGCAGGTGCCGCTCTCGGTGGCGGTGCTCGCTCTCTACTACGCCGTCGTCGGGGTGGCCCTGGCATCGCTGACCGACCGGCGGATCGTCGGCGGGGTGGCCATCCTCGGGGTCACGCTCGTCACCTCGGCGGTCGCCGCCATCGTGGTCGAGGCGGCCGGCGACGGGGGGAGCCCCCTCGCGATCCTCAACGTGTTGTCCCTGCCCTTGTTGGTGCGCGACCTGATCTTCCTCGGCCACATCGACACCGACTCGGGGCTGTCGGGTGTCGCCGGCGGCGGCATCCTGGCGGTCGGGGCCTACCTGGCGGTGGTGCTCGGTGGGCTGGCGGTCCTCTTCCAGCGCTACCGCGAGGTCGATCTGTGACGGTCTCCGGCAGCAACGGGCAGCCCGCCGTCGCACCGGCCGACCCTGCGTTCGTGCCCGACGCCACCGTCGTGGTCCAGCAAGCATCGGTGTGGTTCGGGCACAAGGTGGCGCTCACCGAGCTGTCGTGCTCGTTCGGGCCCGGAGTCACCGGCCTGCTCGGCCCCAACGGTGCCGGCAAGACCACGCTCATGCGGGCGATCGTCGGGCTGCTGCCGCTGAACGACGGCCAGCTGCAGGTGTTGGGTCGCGACCCCCACCAGGAGCGCGAGGTCCAGCGGTCGATCGCTCTCGTTCCCGAGGACGAGGCCGTCCCGCCCGCCCTGACCGCCCGCCAGCTCGTGCGCTACACAGCGGCGCTCCACCGTGTGTCCGATCGCAGCCTGCCGGACCGCTGCCTCGCCACCGTCGGATTGCTGGAGGTGGCCGACCGGCGCGTCGGGACGTTCAGCAAGGGCATGCGCCAGCGGGCCAAGGTGGCCTCCGCTCTCGTCACCGACCCGCGGGTGCTGGTGCTCGACGAGCCGCTCAACGGTGCCGACCCGGTGCAGCGGGTGGCGCTGATCGAGTTGTTCCAGGCCCTCGGCGACCAGGGCCGCACCGTCATCGTCAGCTCGCACGTCCTGCACGAGGTCGAACGCCTCGCCTCCCGCCAGATCGTCGTGATCCGCGGCCGACTGGCCGCCGCGGGCGAGCATCACGCCATCCGCGACGGGCTGGCCGACCGGCCCCGGTCGGTGCTCGTCCGCAGCCCGCAGGCCCGCGACCTGGCGGGGCTGCTCGTCGGGCTCGACGTCGTGCGGGGCGTCACGGTCGACGGGCAGACCGTGGTCGTGAGCTCGCAACGGGCCGGCGAGCTGGCCGAGCTGCTCCCCCGGGTCGCCCGCGACTCCGGTGCCCGCCTGCTCGAGATACGACCCCTCGACGACTCGCTCGAGAGCGTCTTCCGGGAGCTGCTGCGATGACGGTCAGCCCACCGCCCCCGGCGGCCCCCGCTCCCCCGCCCGGCCCGCCGGGCACGTCGGGGGCGCCGCCCGTGGCTGTCGCACCGCAGGGAGGTCGCGGCCTGCCCTCCCCCTTCGTGGCCGTCGTCGGCTACACGCTGCGGGCCTGCCTGCCCGCCAAGCGGTGGTGGGGTGTGCTGCTGCCCTGTGTCGGCGCGGTGCTGTTCGGTTGGTTGGCGACCGTGGCCGACGTATCGACCCAGCGGGCCTTCGCCTTCGTGGCCGAACAAGGCCTGTTCGGCCTCGTGCTGCCGCTGACCTGCCTGGTGATCGGCGACGCCGTGCTCGGCGCGGACGTGCGGGCCGGGACGTTCGCGTTCACGTGGCTCTCCCCCGTGCGGTTCTCGACGATCGTCATCGGTCGGTGGCTCGGCGGCTGGCTGGTGGCGCTGGTGACCCTCGTCCCGGCGCTCGTGATCGCCACGCTGATCGCGGGCGTCCCGGAGGGCGTGGGTCCGATGGTGATCGCCGCCGCGTCCGGCTCCGCGGCGTACATCGGGTTGTTCGTGATGCTGGGGGTGATGGCCCGGCGCTCGGCCGTGTGGGCGTTGGCCGTCGTGTTCCTCGGCGAGCGGCTGCTCGGTGCGGCGCTGTCGGGCATCGCCCAGATCTCGCCGATGTGGGAGAGCCAGCAGGTGTACGCCGGTCTGGTCGACGACGCGGACGGGTGGCGCCTGCTGCGCGACGGCACGCCCAACGGCTGGGGCGCGGTCGTGCGCTTGGCCACGATCCTCGTGATCACGCTCGCCATCGCGTCCTGGCGGCTGGCGCACCTTCGCCCGACCGCGGGCGACGAGTGACGCGGGAGGCCCTGTGCCGTTCCGTCATCCGCTCCTCGTGGCCCTCCAGCCGGTCGGTGACGACGAGGCGGCGCTCGACGCTCTCGACCGCATCGTGCGGGCGGCCACCGCTGCCGGCGCCACGCGGGTGTCGCTCCAGCTGGTGCGCGTGCACTGATCGCCCCTGACGTTCCGCTCTGGCGCTGGCACCATGAGGCCGATGGACGCCTCCCTCTCCCCCACGTCCCCGGTCGACCTGTTGGTCACCGGTGCCGACCTCGTGCTCACCATGGACGACGACCGCCGCGAGCTCGCTGGTGGGTGGGTGGCGTGCACCGACGGGTTCGTGACCGCGGTTGGTTCCGCGGCCGACCCACCGCCACCGGCCACCCGGGTGCTGCGCGCGGACGGCTGTCTGGTCACGCCGGGTTTCGTCAACACGCACCACCACATCTTCCAGAACCTCACCCGGTCGTTCCTGCCCGCCACCAGCAGCAGCCTGTTCGACTGGCTGACGACGCTGTACCCCCGCTGGGCGCTGCTCGACGAGGAGGCGTCCTACGTGTCGGCCTGGGTGGGGCTCGCCGAGCTGGCGGTCGGCGGATGCACGACGTCGACGGACCACCTCTACGTGCACCCGACCGGCGGGGGCGACGTGCTGGCGGCAGAGGTCGAGGCCGCCCGCGACCTCGGGATGCGGTTCCACCCGACGCGCGGGTCGATGTCGCTCTCCCAGAAGGACGGCGGCCTACCGCCCGACTCGGTGGTGCAGGACGACGACACGATCCTCGCCGCCAGCGAGGAGGCGGTGGCGCGCCATCACGACCCGTCCCCCGGAGCGATGGTGCGCATCGCGCTGGCGCCGTGCTCGCCGTTCTCGGTGACGCCGGAGTTGATGCGGCGCACCGCCGAGATGGCCGAGCGCCTCGACGTGCGCCTTCACACCCACCTGGCGGAGGATCCCGACGAGGACGCGTTCTGCCTGGAGACCTACGGCCGCCGCCCGATCGAGCACTTCGAGGACGTCGGCTGGGGCTCCGCTCGCGCGTGGGTGGCGCACTGCATCTACCCGAGCGACAGCGAGATCGCCCGCATGGGCGCCTGGGGCACCGGCGTGGCGCACTGCCCCACGTCCAACATGATGATCGGCGGCGGTGGCATCGCCCCGGTGGCCGACTACCGCGCGGCGGGCGTCCCGGTTGGTCTGGGGTGCGACGGCTCGGCGTCGACGGACGCCGCGTCGCTGTGGATGGAGGCCCGGGGCGCGCTCCTGCTCGGTCGCCAGCGGGGCGGGCCCACCGCATTCACCGCCCGCGACGCCGTCGAGCTCGCCACCCGCGGATCGGCCACCTGTCTGGGTCGCCTGGGCGAGCTCGGGGTCCTGGCACCGGGCGCAGCGGCGGACCTGGTGGCGTGGAAGCTCGACGGCCTGGCGTTCGCCGGGGCGCTCACCGACCCGGTCGAGGCCCTGCTCCGCTGCGGCCCCACCCGGGCTCACCACACCGTCGTCGCCGGCAACCCGATCGTCGAGGCCGGCGAGCTCCGGGTGCCCGGCGTCGCCGACGTCCTCGCGTGCCACCGCGTCGCCGCCGCCCGGATCCAGGGCGTGGACGCGTAGCGAACCCGCGGAGACGGCACGAAGTCTCACTGTCGGACGGTGGACCGCCCTCGCCGAGCGGAGCACCGACGCGCGCGTCGAGCACGCGTCGACGGCGCCCGGGAGCTCAGTCGCGAGCGCGTCAGGCCTGCGGCCGTTGCCCCCGACGCGTGGCGTGTCACGCAACCGGCTGGAGGTCGGGGGCGTCCCGCTCGACGTAGCGGCCGTGGCCGGGTTCTCCGCTGAACCGCCCGTCGCGGGCCACGACGCGCCCTCGTGACAGGACCAGAGACGGCCAGCCGCGCACCACCCGCCCCTCGTAGGGCGAGTGGTCGACCCGCATGTGCAG
>CAYUXB010000014.1:0-28399 GCA_964448525.1 uncultured Acidimicrobiaceae bacterium | reverse complement strand
CCTCGATCGCGGCGCTGTTCCTCACCACCGAGGCCGTCATCGCCGACAAGCCCGAGGAGGACGCCGCGGGCGTCCCCGGTGGGGGCATGGAGGACTTCTAGCTCCACCGATCACCGCCAGACGCGCCACCGCCGCCCCCTCCTCGGGGGCGGCGGTTGCGCGTCACGGGTCTGTGCCGATCAGGCCCCGGGGGCCGGTACCGGTGCCGTGGCGCCGGCGATCGCCGCCGAGTCGGCACGGGCGATGTCGCCGTGGAACCGCTTGTGGATCCACTGCTTCTCGCCGTTGATCTCGGCCTTCGCCCACAGGCCCGACAGCGGGCCGACGCGGGTGTCGCGCGGCAGGCGTGCCAGCACCTCCTTGGCCGAGGTGCCGGTGAACGTCCCGGCCTTGACGACCACGATCGCCCGGTCGGTCGCCACGATGATGCGGCGCTTGACGGCGAAGAAGATGAGGTAGGTCACGATCGCCAGGTACGGGCTCGGCCCGGTCTGCGACACCGCCACCTCCTGCACCTGTTCGCCCGGCTCGAGCAGCGGTTGGACGCGCTCGGCCAGCTTGTCTCGCAGTGCCATGTCGGCATCTCCCAGTCTTTGTGCGGGGGTAGGACGGGGCCACGCTAGGTGGCCCGGAACGCGATGGGTGCGCGCCCCGGTTCCCGGTAGCGTGCGGGCGATGGACGGGACGCGGATCGTGATGGTGCGCCATGGTGAATCCGTGGCGCAGGAACGGCGCATCGTCGGCGGGCACAAGGGCTGCCAGGGTCTCTCCGGCCGCGGCCGCGACCAGGTCACGGCCCTGCGGGACCGGTGGGCGGAGCGCGACGAGATGGGCGGCCCCGTCACGCTGTACGCCAGCGTGTTGCCCCGGGCCATCGAGACCGCCGAGATCCTCGCCCCCGTGCTCGGCGTGTCCGACATCGACCAGAGCTGCGACTTCTGCGAGCACCATCCCGGCGAAGGCGACGGCCTGCCGTGGGACGACTTCAACGATCGCTACCCCCACCCGGACGCGTGGACGCCCGACCACCGGCGCGATCCGGGCGGCGAGACGTGGAACGAGATGGCCGCCCGCGTGTCCACCGGCCTCGACCGCCTGGTCGCCCAGCACGCCGGGGGCACCGTGGTCGTCGCCTGCCACGGCGGGGTGATCGTGCAGGCGATGATCCGCTGGCTGGCGATCGACCCGATGGGCGAGACCGAGCGCGCCTGGTTCAGCCCCGAGAACTCCTCGATCACCGAGTGGCGCCGGGGTGCCAACCCCTACGGCAACCGCGTGGGCGCGTGGGAGCTCGTGCGCTTCAACGACCACGCCCACCTGTCCGGCACATCGCTCGTCGGTTGAACCGCCCCGGCAGGGCTCAGCTCTCGCGCCGCGTCGTCCCAGGGATCCAGCGGGGGTCGACGTCGTCGTCGGGCTCGAGCGGGCGCATGGCGAGGTCGATCGCGCACCACAGGGTCTTCGACACGGGGAAGAACAGCAGGGGCACGACTATGGCGATGGCCACCACGATGCCCACGGCGGCGGCGACCGAGCCCGAGTTGTAGGTGGCGACGAAGGCGACGACCACGCTGATCAGCACGACACCGAAGCTGACGGTTGTGTTGATGCCGAGCGCGCCCAGCCACTGACCCTCGACCCGTTCGAGTCGAAAGCCGCACCGGGGGCAGTGTTCGACGATGGTGAACCAGCGGTGGAACAGCTTGGTCTCGCCGCACACCGGACAGCGCTTGGCGATGCCTCGGAGCAGCAGACGGCCCGTCGTGAGGGGCGGGGGAGGGTCGGGGGGCGTCTCGGCCACGGTACGAGCATGGCCGAGACGGCTGTCTCCAGGACAAACGCCGCACGCCTGGCGCACCCGGGCGTCCCTCGCCTGTAACCTGCCGTTCGCTTGGCCGGTCCGGAGGGTGCCGGCCGCCGGGGAGGGCATGTGCACGGGGTCTCGTTCAGGCATCGCCGGATGTCGTTGTGGGTCGTGGTGCTCCTGGCGCTGTTGTCCTCGACGGCGTGCGTGACGGGCGGCCCGGGCCGTCCCGGCGGGGGTGGGCACCATCCCCGTCCTCCCCACTTCGAGGGCGAGATCGACCTCGAGCTGACGAACGACCCGGTCGCGTGCGACCCGCTGGGCGGCGACCGCTGCATGCTCCCGTTCCCCAACGACCACTTCACCGTCGCCGATCGGTCGGCCGTCACGGGCCGACGGGTGCAGTTCGGGGCGACGACCACGCCGGCCAACGCCGCGGGCACCCACATCGACCCGATCGAGCTCAACCGCAACGACGGCTTCTCGCCCGGATCCGCCATCGCGGTCCTGCTCCCGGGGCTCGATCCGGTGGCGAGCGGGCTCGTCCCGATCACCGACATGGCCTCCTCGCTCGACCGCGACGCGCCGATCGTCGTCATCGACGCCGCCACCGGCAAGCGCCACCCGTACTGGGCCGAGCTCGACGTCCGGGCGCCCGACGCCGCTCACCAGCTGCTGTTCGTGCGCCCGGCGCGCAACTTCGTGGAGGGCCGCCGCTACATCGTCGCCGTCCGGCGCGTCGTCGACGGTGCCGGCGCACCGATCGCCCCAACCGACGTGTTCCGCGCGTACCGAGACCGGCTGGAGTCCGACGTCCCCGCGGTCGAGGACCGGCGCGACCACATGGAGGGGCTGTTCCGCACGCTGCGCCGCGCCGGGGTGCAGCGCGACGAGCTGACCTTGGCGTGGGACTTCACGGTCGCCAGCGGCGAGAACCTGTCCGAGCGGCTGCTGGCGATGCGCGACGACGCGTTCGGTCAGCTCGGCGAGGCCGCCCCGGCGTTCACCGTGACGAGCGTCGCGCCGAGCACCCGGGCCCACATCGCCACCGAGGTGCAGGGCACCTACGAGGTGCCGAGCTACCTGACGGGGGACGGTGGGCCCGGCTCGGTGCTCAACAACGGCGTCGGCGCCGACTCGTCGCCGATCCCCGCCCGCAACGGCAGCCTCACAGCCCGCTTCATCTGCACCGTGCCCGCGTCGGCCACCAACGCGGACGGCACCGCCAACCCCGCCCGCATGATGCTGTACGGCCACGGGCTGCTCGGCACGGCGCGGGAGGTGTTCGGCGCGGGGTCGCGCACGGCGAGCGTCGCCAACACGACGACGTGCGCCACCTGGTGGATCGGCATGTCCGAGGACGACGTCGGCGCGGTGCTGGCCGCCCTGCAGGACATGTCGTCGTTCCGGGCGATCCCCGACCGGCTGCAGCAGTCGATGCTCAACTTCCTCTACCTCGGCCGGCTGATGAAGCACCCGGCCGGGTTGTCGTCCGATCCGGCGTTCCAGGCGCCCGACGGCACGCCGCTGCTCGACCAGGTGAACCTGACGTTCAACGGGGTCAGCCAGGGCGGCATCATCGGCGGCGCGACGACCGCGGTGGCCCAGGACTGGGACCGCGCCTTCCTCGGCGTGCCGGCGATGAACTACTCGACGCTGCTCGACCGCAGCGTCGACTTCGACGTGTTCGGCACCGTGTTCGACCCGAGCTACCCCGACTGGGTCGACCGCCAGCTCGCCATCCTGCTCGCGCAGATGCTGTGGGACCGGGGGGAGAACAACGGCTACGCCCAGCACCTCACCCGCCGGCCGTACCACGACACACCGGCCAAGCAGGTGATGTTGTTCGAGGCGTTCGGCGACCACCAGGTGGCCAACATCGCCACCGAGGTGATGGCCCGCACGATCGAGGCCGAGCTGCGCACGCCCGCCCTCGCCCCGGGGCGCAGCCCCGACGTCGAGCCCTTCTGGGGCATCGACCGGGTGCGCCGCATGCCCGATCACGGCGATTCGTACCTGGTCGTCTGGGATTTCGGCACCGAGGCATCGCCTGTGGGCAACGTCCCCAACCGGGCGGGTGAGGACCCGCACGGGATGGGCCGGGGCCAGGTCGACGTGCTGACCGTCGCCATGACCTTCCTCGACGAGGGGACCCTGGTGGACACGTGCGCCGGCGGCCCCTGCCAGACGCTGCCCGCCGAGGCGGCAGAGGGCCAGGGCTGAGCGTCACATCGGTCGGTGTGCCACAATGCCCGGCATGAACGACCGGCAGACAGCCGGTGTCGTTCCGATGTCGGCTCGGGGAACGCTGGGTAGCGGGTGGCCACAGGTGTCACGTACTCTTCGAGTGGCCTCGGGCCGGCCCGTTCCGAAGGGGGAACTCACGTGACGCTCGCCTACCTCGATCCTGCATCCGGAAGCCTGATCGCTTCGGCTCTCGTCGGTGGCGTCGCCGCCGCCGGGGTCGCGGCCAAGCAGGCCCGGGCTCGTCTCACCGGCGGCTTCGGGCGCAAGCGCAAGCAGGAGACCGAGTTCTCCGGCGAGGACACCACCGAGACCGAGGCCGTCGAGGCCTCCGCCCCGGCCGATGCCGCGGCCGTCGCCGAGGACGCATCCACCGAGGCCGAGCCCGAGAGCGTCAGCTCCGAGCGCTGAGCCGGGGTAACCGCCACTCGTGACCGCATACGAACCCGGGTCTTTCCGCGACCCTGACAGCGCCGTCTTCCGCGCCGACGGCAAGGTCCTGCGCGGTCTGTCCAGCCAGGCTGCCGAAGACTGGGACCGGCTCCGCGCGACCGCCTTCTTCGGGCGCCTGACCGATGCCGGACAGATCGTGCGCACCACTGCGTACGACGGCGAGGCCCCGCCCTCGCCGCGTGGCCAGCCCTGGGCCCGGGTGCTCGAACACGAGCCGATCCCGGTCGTCTCGTACCCCTACGAGTGGCCGTTCTCCATGCTGCGAGCGGCTGCGGCACTCCACCTCGAGGTGCTCGCCGCGGCCCTCGACGAGAACCTCTCGCTCAAGGACGGCACGGCCTACAACGTCCAGTTCGTCGGCTCGCGCCCCACCTTCATCGACATCGGCTCCTTCGAGGCTTCGACGGGGCCGTGGCCGGGCTACCGGCAGTTCTGCCAGACGATGTTGTTCCCGCTGCTCGTGCAAGCCCATGTCGGCGTGCCGTACCAGCCGCTGCTGCGGGGGGCGATCGACGGGCTCACCCCGTCCGACGTCGCCGGGATGTTCTCGGGGCTGCGGCGCTTCCGCAAGGGCGTGCTGCGCAACGTCACCCTGCACAGCATGCTCGAGCGCAAGGTCACGACCGCGTCCGAGACCGTGAAGTCCGACCTGAAGTCGTCGGGCTTCTCGACGGAGCTGGCCAAAGCGACGACGAAGAACCTGCTCAAGCTGGTCAACGGGCTCGAGGTGGCCAAGCGGGGCTCGACATCGGACGACGACCACTCGGTCTGGTCCGACTACCGCGACACCTGCTCCTACAGCGACGCCGACGCCACCGCCAAGCAGGCGTTCGTGCGCGCCGCGCTCGACGACGGTGAGTGCCGGGTCGTCCTCGACCTCGGGGCCAACGACGGCGAGTACTCCGCGCTGGCGGCCGAGCACGCCGACTACGTGGTGGCCGTCGACGGCGACGAGAAGGTCGTCGACCTCCTCTACCGGCGCCTGCGTGCCGCCGGCAAGGAGAACGTCCTCCCGCTGGTCATGAACCTGGTCGACCCCTCCGGGGGCATCGGCTGGCGCAACCGCGAGCGGGCGCCGTTCATCGAGCGCATCCGACCGGATGCCACGCTGGCGCTGGCCCTGATCCACCACCTCACCATCGCCGCCAACGTGCCTCTGCCCGAGGTCGTCTCGTGGCTGGCCTCGTTCGGCGGCCGGGTCGTGGTCGAGTTCCCCCACGTCGATGACGTGCAGGTCAAGCGCCTGCTCGCCAACAAGCCGGCCGGCTTGTTCGACGACTACCAGCGCGACGCCTTCGAGCGTCTGCTGTCGGAGCACTTCCTGGTCCACCGCCAGGAGACGCTCCCCGGGGGCACCCGCACGATCTACCTGGTCGAGGCCAAGCCCTGACCGCACCGAGGTCAGGCACCCGGCCATGGAGGCCTCGACGACCTCGATGACGGCGACGTCCGCTGCGGGTGCCGCTGCGGACACGCCGACGAACACGTCCGGTGCCGAGTCCGGCTGGCGGCACGAGCTCGCCTTGTCGGTCGAGCTCGCCGCACTGGCGGTGTTCGCCTTCAGTCGGCCCGTGCTCGGCTCCTTCGGTGAGTCGCCGGAGACCTTCGTGGTCCGGGGTGCCTCGGGCTGGGTGGTCGCCGCGTTCGCCATCGCGGTCACGCTCATCCCCGCTCTGGTCGTGTCCGCGATCGGCGTCGCGGCCCGGCGCATCCCGGGCCGCGCCGGGCCGTGGGTCCAGCCGGTGCTGGTCGGCATCCTCGGCGGCGTCGTGGTGTGGCGGATCGGCCAGGAGATGATGGGCTGGCCGGGCAACGCCACCAAGCTCCTGCTGGCGGGGCCGATCGGCGGCGTGCTGTTCCTCCTCCTGCGACGCCGGGTACCGGGCAGCACCAGCTTCCTGCGCTACGCGGCCGTGGGGGCGTTGGTGTTCCTCGCCCAGTTCCTCTTCGCCTCGCCGTCGTCCTCTCTCGTGTTCGGCGACGGCACGCAGCTCGATTCCGACGTCGTGGCCGACGTGGGCGCCCAGCTGGGCGACGATCCGCCCGACGTCCTGTTCGTGACGTTCGACGCCCTTCCCCTCGAGTCGCTGCTCGACGGCACGGGTCACATCGACGCCGAGCTGTTCCCGAACTTCGCAGCCGTGGCCGACGACGGCACCTGGTACCGCAACAACACCACGGTCTCGTCGTTCACCCTCGACGCCATCCCGGCGTTGGTCACGGGCCGCTACCCGGCCACCAACGAGGAGAACGGGCGGAAGGCGGAGGAGAACCTGTTCACGTTGCTCGGCGGCAGCTACGACATGCACGTGCGCGAGCAGCTCACCCGCCTGTGCCCCGACGAGGCCTGCCCGCAGCCCCAGCCGGGCGGCCTGGGGCCGCTGCTCGGCGAGGCCGTCGACCTGTGGAAGGGGGGTGTGGTCAAAGACGAGGACGACACCGACTTCCACCTGCCAGGTCTGCTGGCCGGCCGGGTGTACGACGATGCCGAGGAGTGGATCGACAGCGTCGTGCTGCGACCGGGAGGACGACCCGACCTGGTGTTCGACCACGTCCTCCTGCCGCACGAGCCCTGGCGGACGACCGACGACGGCACCTACTACGACGGCGGCAACCCCCCGACCGGCTACTTCGTGAACAGCTGGACCCCGTGGGGCATCGAGGTCGGCCGGCAGCGTCACATCCTCCAGCTCCAGGCTGCGGACGGCCTGCTCGGCCAGCACCTCGATGCACTGCGGGACGCGGGCATGTACGACGACGCGCTCATCGTCGTCACCGCCGACCACGGCGCCTCGTTCCTCCCCGACCAGCCGTCGCGCGGGGTCACCTCCGAGAACTTCCCGGGGATCATGTGGACGCCGCTGATCGTGAAGGCGCCGGGCGTGGCGGGGCCTCGCATCGACGACTCGGACGTCCGGTCCGTCGACGTCATGCCCACGATCGCCGACCTGCTGGGCGTCGAGCTGCCCTGGTCTGTCGACGGGGAGGTCATCGGCACCGCCGACCGCGACGGGAGCACCAAGCCGCTCGACGACTACAAGCGCAACGAGTTGCGGTCGGAGGACGGCGCCGACCTGATCGAGGTCGAGGTGGGCGACGCCTTCGAGCGCGTGATGGCGGCCGACCCGGTGCCGTGGACGGGTCCCGATGCCGTCTGGCGCCGTACCCGGCACGGCGCGCTCTTCGGGGAGCCGGTCGACGACCTCGAGGTCGGGGACCCGGCTGCCAGCACCATCCTCGTCGATGCGCTGGACGACCTCGAGGACATCTCGCTCGACGATCCGCTGCCCATCGAGGTGGTCGGCTGGACGGACATGGAGGAGGGCACGGTGGTCGCCTACGGGTTCAACGGCACGATCGGGGCGGTCAGCGAGGTCGAGGAGGGCCGCGGTCCCGATGCTCGGCTCGTCCACGGCATCGTGCCACCGCGCCTGTTCGTCGAGGGCAGCAACGACCTGGTGGCGTACCTCGTCGAGGGCGAGCCGGGGCAGGAGACCCTGCACCGACTGTCGATCGACAGCGCCTGAGCGGGTGTCCGCCCAACGCAGGTGCGAGCGATGACGGCGACGACCGATGCGCCGGCCTCCGCCCCCGCATCCGCCGGTGACGAGCCTGCGCCCGCGCCTGCCGCCGGGGCGACCGGCTGGCGCGCCGAGGCCCTGCTGCTGGTCGAGGTCACGGCCCTCACCTCCTTCGCCTTCAGCCGGCCGGTGCTCGACAGCTTCGGCCGCTCACCGGAGACCTTCATCGCTCGCGACGCCGACGTCGCCGCGATCGTCTGGTTCGGCCTCATCGTCACCTTCGTGCCCGCCCTGGCGCTCGGCGGACTGGCGGCGGCGACCCGCGTGTTGGGCCCCTCACACCGGCACCGCGCCCACGTCGGGCTGGTGGCCGTTCTCGGCGGCGTCGTCGTCTGGCGCCTGGGCCAGGACGCCACCGGCTGGCCGGGTGACGCGACCAAGCTGATCCTCGCCGGGCTGCTCGCCGCGCCCCTCGTCGGGTTCGTCCGCTGGAGGCTGTCGGCGCTCGCGACGTTCCTGCGCTACGCGGGGGTGGCGTCCCTCCTGTTCCTCGGGCAGTTCCTGTTCACCTCGCCGTCGGCCGGCCTGGTGCTCGGCGACGGTCCGGAGCTCGACGACGAGGTGGCCGCGACGGTGGCCGCCCAGCTCGGTGACGATCCCCCCGACGTGGTCGTCGTGCTGTTCGATGCCCTGCCGACGACGTCGCTGCTCGACGGCAGCGGGCACATCGACGCGGCCACCTACCCGAACTTCGCACGGCTCGCCGACGTCGGCACGTGGTACCGCAACAACACGGCCAACGCCATCTACACGGGGTACTCCGTGCCGGCGATCCTGACGGGCCGCCTGCCCGAGACGGAGCCCGGAACCCGAGCGAGGCCCGACCCGGAGAACCTCTTCACCCTGCTCGGCGGTTCCTACGACGTGCAGGCGGCCGAGCAGGTCACCAACCTCTGCCCGGACGACGTCTGCATGCCGACGGCCCGGCCGGGCGTCGGCCCGCTGCTCGGCGATGCCGTCGACCTGTGGTGGGAGGGGACGGTGCAGGCCGACGACGAGGGCGGGTCGGACGTGCCGGGGGCGCTCGAGCGCGACCGGCATTCCCGGGCCGAGCGGTGGATCGCCGGCATCGAAGGCCGCGGCGACCGTCCCCGGCTGCTGTTCCAGCACATCCTGTTGCCCCACGGGCCGTTCGTGGTGACCGACGACGGTACGCCCTACGTCGGCCTGTCCGACCAGGCGACCGGGTTGTTCGGGCCGATCTGGGCGCCGGGAGGTGCCGCCGTCGGGCGCCAGCGGCACCTGTTGCAGACCGAGGCCGCCGACGGGCTCCTCGGACAGATCCTCGACCGGCTCGACGCGGACGATGCGTTCGACGACACGTTGGTCGTCGTCACCGCGGACCACGGTGAGGCCTTTCTCCCCGGTGAGCCCGACCGGCAGCTCTCCGACGCCAACGCCGATGCGATCGCCTGGACGCCTCTCCTCGTCAAGGCGCCGGGCCAGACCGATGGGCGCATCGACGACGCCAACGTGCAGTCGGTCGACATCGTGCCGACGGTGGCCGACCTGCTCGGGGTCGACCTCCCGTGGGACGTCGACGGCATCCCCGCCGGCTCGGCGTCAACCGAGCGCGACGACGACACCAAACCGATCGCCGACTACAACCGTGGCGAGCTCAGCGACGCGGGCGAGCTGGCCCACGTCGAGCTCGACGGTCCGGTGCACTTCGCCGAGGTGCTGACTGCCGACGCGGTCGAGCACGACGGGCCGGGCGGCGCGTGGCGGCGCACCGCGCACGGGGCGCTGGTCGGTCGCGATGTCGATGACGTGGATGTCGCCACGCCGGGCGGGGCGCCCGGCGGTGCGCCGGGTGACGAGGAGCGTCGGGTGTCGGTCGAGCGGCTCGCCGACCTCACCGGCGGCGGCGGCGACCGCCGGCTGATCGAGGTGGTCGGCCACACCGAGCTGCCCGACGGCACGGTGATCGCGTATGCGCTCGACGGCACCATCGCCGCGCTCACGACGGTCGGGCCGGGGACCCGTCCCGACAGCAACATGGCCCACGCCCTGCTGCCGCCCGCTCTCTTCGGTGACGGCGGGCTCGAGCTGACGGCGTACATCGTCACCGGTGACGTGGGCCGCGAGGTCCTCACCGCGGTCGCGGTGGGCCCGTCCTAGGTTCCGGTCGCAGCGTCCTGCGTCACCGCGCCGACGCGGCTAGCGTTCGGCCCGCTGGGTGTGAGCCGGGACAACGTGCCGGGTATCGGCAGACGGCTCGTGCCAGGGGGAATGGCCGCGTGGTCCTCACGGATCCTGTGAGTCGACGAACCGATGTGGGCGCTGGCCCTCGCGCGTCGTCGGCGCTGACGCGCCTCGGGCTCGTCGCTCTGGTCGCTCTCGTCGCCAGCCCTGTCGTCGTCGGCGCGGTCTCGCTGGTCGGTGACACGTGGATCCCTGCCGGTGACTGGGCGGCGATGGCCCACAGGGTGTCGCAGGTCGGCACGTCCGAGACGCCGCTCGTCGGCCTGTACTCCCGCGAGCACGCCCATCCGGGTCCGCTCGGGGTGTGGGCCGGTGCCCCCCTGTGGCGGTTGACGGGGGGCGACACGCGGTCGCTCGCCTGGACGGCGGCGACCGTGAACGTCGTGGTCATCGCCACCTTGGCCGCGGTGGCGTGGCGCTGTGCCCGGTGGCCGCTGGTGCTGGCCGTGATGGCGACCGCCGGCATCCTGACGCGCGGCTTCGGCCCGTCGATCCTCACCGACCTGTGGAACCCGCACCTTCCGCTGCTGGCCTTCCTGCTCACGATCGTCCTCCTGTGGCAGGCGGCCCTCGGGCGTCGCCGAGCGCTGGTGGCGGCGGTGGTGCCGGCGAGCGTGGTGCTCCAGTCCCACATCGGCTACCTGCCTCTGCTGGGCCTGCTCGCCGCGTGGGCGGTCCTGTGGGTCGGCCGCTGGTCACCGCTCGCTGCGGATGCCGGTGACGGCGACCCGGCCCCGGCGCGGCCGTCGGTGCGTGAGACCTGGGACGCCTGGGCGACGACCTTGCGGTGGGCGGGTCTGGTGGCGGTCGTGCTGTGGCTCCCGCCGATCGTCGATGCCGTCGTGGGGCAGCACAACCCGTGGCGCATCGCCAAGGGGCTGGGCTCGCCCGATGACGCCGTGGGCGTCGTGCACGCGGTGGGGGTCGTGGGCCGCTACGTCCGCCCGGACGGCCCGTGGATGGGCGGCGTCGAGACACCCGACGGCAACATCCGCGACATCCCCGGCTCCGGGCCGCTGCCCCTCGTGATCGCGGTGGTGGTGCTGCTGGTGTGCGTGCGCGTCGCCCGCGGTCGCCGGCGGGCCGACGCGGCGGCGCTGGCGTCGCTGGCCCTGGTGCTGGTGGTGGGCTCGATCCCGACAGCCGCGCGCCTGCCGCTTCCCCTCGAGGCGTACCTCGTGCAGTGGCTGAAGGTGGTCGGGGCGGTGGTGTGGCTCGCCGTCGGCTGGACCGTGTGGCGGGTGGCCGAGCCGTGGCTCCGGGCGCACCGGCCGCGGATCGTCACGGCCGGGGCCGGGATCGTGCTGGTGACCGTCGCGGCCGTGTCCTCGCAGTGGTGGGCGGCGTCGAAGGTCGAGCCCGAGACCGGCGACGGGGGCGAGATCTCCCACGACCTCGTGGCCCAGTTCGACGGCAGGCTGTCCCGCGACGCGACGATCCGGGTGGTCGACCGGGGCGACCCGTTCCGGGTCCACGGCGCGGGCGTGTTCTACGCCATGATCGAGGACGGCTACGACGTCGTGACCGACGACGGGGCCAGCGGGTTGAAGTGGGGTCGGTCGCGGCGGTGGGCGTCCGGCGACGACCACGATGTCGTGCTGACCGTGGCCGTCGACTGGTTGAACGACGACTGCGCCAGCCACCGCGGCAGCGAACGGATCGGGCTCGTGGACGGCCTGGACGCGGAGGAGCGGGAGTGGCTCTCCGACGTCCAGCTCCGCCGCCTCGGCGGCGAGGACCAGGTGACGGCCGCGGAGCGCCGCCGTGCCGAATCGTTCGTCGATCGCGACATCCGGGTCGGCGCGTACGTGGGTTCCCGGCCGTGCGTGGCGGAGCGGGAGCAGGACCTGAGCGTGCCCCACGAGGAGAGCGCCGTGCCGGTCGCCGTCGCGGCCGGCGTCGTCGCGCTCGCGGTCACCGGATGGTTCGTGCGTCGGAGGCGGGTCGCGACAGCGGAGTGAGCCGGTCGGGCCGCCCGGTACCCTCGGTCGCGTGTCACGCGGACGCACGACCAAGGTGCTGACGCACCACTACGACGGCGGTGGCCTGCAGCGCCGTCAGGACCACCTCATCGTCGAGGAGCCCCTGGAGCTGCACCTCGACGGGGTGTTGGTGGCCACGACCATGCGCACCCCGGGTCACGACTTCGAGCTCGCCGCCGGGTTCTGCTTCACGGAGGGACTCCTCGCCGGGGCGCCCGTGCTCCAGTGCAAGTACTGCGGCACCGGCTCGGCGGTCGAGAGCGAGTTCAACGTCGTCACCGTCGACACCGGCGGCCGGGCTCCCACCCCCACGCCGCGGCTCACGGTCACGACCTCGGCGTGCGGCATGTGCGGCACCACGGCGGTCGACGAGCTGCGCGAGCGCCTGCACCCGCTGCCGTCACGGCGGCCCATCGGCCTCGACGTGCTGGCGTCTCTGCCGGCCACCGGCTCCGACCAGGAGCTGTTCGACCTCACAGGCGCCGTGCACGCCGCGGTGGCGTTCGACGGCGCGGGCCAGGCCGTCCTCACCCGCGAGGACATCGGCCGGCACAACGCCGTCGACAAGGTGGTGGGGCGCCTCCTGCTCGACGACGCGCTCCCCGCCACCGGGCTCGGCCTGTGGGTCAGCGGCCGGGCGAGCTTCGAGATCGTGCAGAAGGCCTGGGCCGCCGGATTCGGCACGGTCGTGGCCGTGAGCGCCCCGTCGTCGCTGGCGGTGAGCGCGGCTCGACTGGCCGGCATGACCCTGTGCGGGTTCGCCCGCGGGGGCCGGCTCAACGTCTACACCGGCATGGAGGGTTGACGGTTGGGGTGGCGCGAGCAGCTCACCGGTTGGAACCCCCGGCTGTGGGCCGGGTGGCGGCCAAACGGCCTCGGCGAGCAGAAGCCCAACCACTACCGGGACATGACCAAGGCGGCGTGGACCAACCGCAACCACCCCCTCTACGCCTGGCAGGTGCTCACGAAGGGCGCGTGCGACGGCTGTGCCCTCGGCGTGGCGGGCCTGCACGACTGGACGATGGACGGGGTGCACCTGTGCACCACCCGCCTCAACCTGCTCGAGCTGAACACGGCCGACGCCCTCGACCCGCTGGTGCTGTCCGACGTCGCCGCGATCAGCGGGCGCACCGGTGGGCAGCTCCGGGCGCTCGGCCGGCTCGGTCACCCGATGCGCCGCCGTCGGGGCGAGCCCGGCTTCCGCCGCGTGTCGTGGGACGAAGCGCTGTCGGTGCTGGCCACCGGGTTGCGCGCGACCACCGCCGACCGAGTGGCGCTCTACCTGACCAGCCGGGGCCTCACCAACGAGACCTACTACGCGGCCGCCAAGGCGGCCCGTGCCCTCGGCATCGCCGGCATCGACTCGGCCGCCCGCGTCTGCCACGCCCCCTCGACCGTGGGCCTGCGCCAGACCGTCGGGGTGGCCGCCACCACCTGTTCGTTCCAGGACGTGATCGAGGCGCCGCTGGTGGTGCTCTGGGGGTCGAACCCGGCCAACAACCAGCCGGTGTTCATGAAGTACCTCTACCTGGCACGCAAGCGAGGCTGCCGGGTGGTCGTCGTCAACCCCTACCTCGAGCCCGGGCTCGATCGCTACTGGGTGCCCTCCAACGTCGAGTCCGCCGTGTTCGGCACCCGCATGAGCGATCTGCACGTGCCGGTTCGTCCCGGCGGCGACGTCGCGCTCGCCAACGCGGCGCTGAAGCTGCTCGACGAGCGGGGTGCCATCGACGACGTCTTCGTGGCGAGCCACACCGAGGGGTTCGCCGAGATGCGCGCCGTCCTTGCCGCCCAGCCGCTCGACGACCTGTTGCGGCTCGCCGGAGTCGACAGGTCGACCCTCGATGCGTTCGTCGACGAGCTCGGACGTGCGGGCGGCGCGGTGCACGTGTGGTCGATGGGCATCACGCAGCACCGGGACGCCGCCGACGGGGTGCGGGCGATCGTCAACCTGGCGCTGGCCCAGGGGAGCGTCGGGCGCGACGGCGTCGGTCTCATGCCCATCCGCGGGCACTCGGGTGTCCAGGGCGGCGCCGAGATGGGTGCGTACGCCACGGCGCTGCCCGGTGGGGCGCCGGTGACGCCGGGCAACGCTGCCGCCCTCGCCGCCACGTGGGGGTTCCCGGTGCCGGGGGAGCCGGGCCTGACCGCGCCGGAGATGGTCGACGCGGCCGGGCGCGGCGACCTCGACGTGCTGTGGATGTCGGGCGGGAACTTCCTCGACGTGCTGCCCGATCCGCCGGTGGTCGAGCGGGCGCTCGGCCGGGTGCCGCTGCGCGTCCACCAGGACGTCGTCGTCACCAGCCAGATGCTGGTCGAGGGCGACGACGTGGTGCTGCTCCCCGTCGCCACGCGCTACGAGCAGGAGGGTGGCGGCACCGAGACGACGACGGAGCGCCGCATCGTGTTCAGCCCCGAGCTGCCCCGCCGGGTCGGCGAGGCCCGCAGCGAGTGGCGCCTGTTCGCCGACGTGGTCAACCGGGTGCGGCCCGACCTGCGGCCGCACTTCTCGTGGCCGACCAACCGGGACCTGCGGGCCGAGATCGCCCGGGTGGTGCCGTTCTACGCGGGCATCGAGACGCTGGCCGACACGGGCGACGCGGTGCAGTGGGGCGGGCGTCATCTCTGCGCCGGCGGCGTGTTCCCCACGCCGGACGGCCGCGGGCGCTTCAGCGCGCTCGTCCCTCCGGAGCGCGACCTGCCCGAGGGCGCCTTCGTCGTGTCGACCCGCCGCGGCAAGCAGTTCAACTCGATGGTGCACGCCGCGGTCGACCCGCTGACGGGCGCGGTCCGCGACGCGGTGATGATCGACCCGGCCGACGCCGCCGGCCTGGGCGTGGCCGCGGGGGAGCGGGTGCGCCTGCGGTCGGCCACCGGCACCTACGAGGGCACGGTCACCCTGGCCCGCCTGCCCGCCCGCACGCTGCAGGTGCACTGGCCGGAGGGCAACATCCTGATCGACGGCGCCCCCGCGCACCGCGAACCGGCCAGCAAGGTCCCCGACTACAACGCGGTGGTCACCGTCGAGCCGCTGTGAGCACCCCCCGCTACCCTCGGCGGCATGCACGAGCCCCTCACCCCCAGCATCGGTTGGAACGTCCTGCACCTGTTCTGCGCGGTCGGCCCCCTCGCCGACGGCGGCGCGGTGACGGCGGCCGTGAAGGAGCTCCAGGCCGACGACCACCAGGTCGTGCCCGCGGCGATCGTCGGTCACAAGGCCGACATCTGCTTCCTGGCCCTCGGCCCCGACCTGTGGCGACTGCGGCGCTTCCAGACGGCGGTGGCGGCCGCCGGGCTCGACGTGGTCGACAGCTACCTGTCGCTGACCGAGGTGTCCGAGTACGCGGAGGGCATGCCGGAGGAGCGCAAGAACGCACGCCTCTACCCCCAACTGCCCCCCGAGGGGAAGACCGCGTTCTGTTTCTATCCCATGTCGAAGCGCCGCGGCGACGAGCACAACTGGTACGAGCTGCCCTACGACGAGCGCGAGAAGCTCATGCTCGGGCACGGCGGCACCGGCCGCACGTTCGCCGGTCGCGTGCTGCAGCTCGTCACCGGCTCGACGGGGATCGACGACTTCGAGTGGGGCGTCACCCTCTTCGCACAACGCCCCGACGACCTCAAGGCCTGCGTCTACACGATGCGCTATGACGCCGCGTCGTCGCGCTTCGCCGAGTTCGGCCCGTTCTTCACGGGGGCCGTCGGCACCCTCGACGAGGTGCTCGCGGCGGTCGGTGTCAGCGCTTGAGCCGTCCTCTGGACGTTTCGTCGCGCGTCGCCTGCCCTGGGTGACGGATATGTGAAGAACAGCGCGCCTGTGGCTCGCGAAAACGACTTGCGCCGGAACACGCCCCTACACTCCCCCCGTTCCGTCCCACAGGGGGAAGAGCCGTGAGGGTACGTGCATGAAGAGGTTGCTGTCGGTATTCGCCGCCGTGGGCGCGGTGCTGGTGGCCGTGGCGGTCGCCCTTGTCACGGCAGGCCCTGCCGCGGCCCAGGACCCCCCACCCGAGACACCGTCCGACGAGCCCGCGCAGACGGTCCAGGGCACGCTGCGCTACGACGACGAGGCCGGTGAGAAGGTCGCCGCCGAGGGCGTCGACGTCACGGTCGAGTCGGCGGACGGCTCGTTCTCCGAGGACGTCACGACCGACGAGGACGGCCAGTTCTCCGTCGCGGTGCCCGCGCCCGGGAACTACGTCGCCAGGATCGACCCGGACACGATCCCCGAGGGCGTCTCCCTCCGGGACGAGGATCGCGCCGAGCTGAGCGTCCAGGTCCGTGCCGGTCAGGACCGCAACGTGTTGTTCCCGCTCCAGTTCGGTGAGGGGGGTGGGGGCGGCGACGGCTACTTCGACCGGGCGCTCCGGCTCGCCGTCGAAGGCCTCAAGTTCGGGCTCATCATCGCCATCTGTGCCGTCGGGCTCTCGTTGATCTACGGCACCACCGGCCTCACGAACTTCGCGCACGGCGAGATGGTCACCTGGGGAGCGCTGGTCGGGTTCTTCTTCAACGTGACGCTCGGCTGGCCGATGATCGTGGCGGGTGTGCTCGCGGTCGTCGTCGGCACCCTGACGGGCTTCGGGATCGACAAGGGCTTCTGGCGCCCGCTCGAACGGCGCGGCACCGGCCTGATCGCCATGCTGGTCATCACCATCGGCGCCGGCATCCTCATCCGGTACGTGTTCCTGTACCAGTTCGAGGGGTTCACCCGCACCTACGACGACTACCAGCTCCAGACGACCGGCCTCGACCTCGGTCCCATCACGATCGTTCCCCGCGACCTGGCCACGATCCTGATCTCGATCGGCGTGCTGGTGCTGGTGGCGGTGTTCCTGCAGCTCACCCGGGTGGGCAAGGCCATGCGGGCGGTCGCCGACAACCGCGACCTGGCCGAGTCGTCGGGCATCGACGTCGAGAAGGTCGTCGGCTACGTGTGGGCCTCGGGCGCCGGGCTCGCGGCGCTCGGCGGCGTGCTGCTCGGGCTCGCCGAGCAGGTGAGCTGGCTCGTGGGCTTCCAGCTGCTGCTGCTCATGTTCGCCGGGGTCATCCTCGGGGGCATCGGCACCGCCTACGGCGCGCTCGTCGGCAGCGTGGTCGTCGGCATGCTCGTGCAGCTCTCGACCCTGTGGGTCGCCCCCGAGCTCAAGAACGTCGTCGCGCTGCTCGTGTTGATCGTGATTCTGGTCGTACGACCACAGGGCATCCTCGGCCAGGCCGAGAGGGTGGGGTAGGAGACCGATGGATTGGGAAAGCATCTTCAGCAACTCCCTCGAGGCGGCCATCGGGCGTGACGCCATGGTGTTCGCCCTGGCCGCGATCGGGTTGAACCTCCACTTCGGCTACACGGGCTTGCTCAACTTCGGGCAGGTCGGCTTCATGGCCGTGGGCGCCTACGGGGTCGGCATCACGGTCGTCGAGTTCGACGCGCCGATGTGGGTCGGCGTGATCGTGGGCATCGTCGCGGCGGTCGGCCTGGCACTGCTGCTCGGGTTGCCGACCTTGCGGCTGCGCGCCGACTACCTGGCCATCGCGACGATCGCCGCCGGCGAGATCCTGCGCTACGTCTTCCGGGCGGCCGAGTTCCGCGACGTCACCGGCGGCTCGAACGGCATCAACGGCTTCGCCAGCGAGTTCACCGACGCCAACCCGTTCGGCTCCGGCCAGTACGGGTTCTGGTTGATCAAGTTCAGCGAGACCCAGATGTGGTACCTCACCGTCGGGTGGAGCCTGGTGCTGCTGTCGGTGCTGGTCGTGTGGCTGCTCACCCGCAGCCCCTGGGGCCGCGTGCTGAAGGCCATCCGCGAGGACGAGGACGCGGTGCGGGCACTCGGCAAGAACGTCTACGCCTACAAGATGCAGAGCCTCATCGTCGGCGGTGTCATCGGTGCCCTGGCCGGCATGATGCTGTCGATCTCGGCGCGGTCGGTGCAGCCCGACAACTACGGCACGCCCACCACCTTCTTCGCCTACGCCTGTCTCATCCTCGGCGGTGCCGCCACCATCTGGGGGCCGGTGATCGGCTCGATGATCTTCTGGACGTTCATGTCGTTCAGCGAGAACATCCTCCGGCAGGCCGTCCAGAACGACAAGATCCCCGACAGCATCCTCAGCGGTGTCCAGGTGGGGCAGGTGCGGTACATGTTGATGGGCCTGGGCCTCGTGCTGCTCATGGTGTTCCGGCCCCAGGGCATATTCGGCGACCGGCGAGAGATCGCCCTGACGACCAGGTGACGGCGTGATGACCGAGACGCACCCCACGTCCACCGGCGGGTTCGCCAAGATCAGGGTCGACGCGTTCGAGGACGTGCCGGAGGAGCCCGGCGCCCGCAAGACCGACCCGATCCTCGTCGTCGATGGCCTGACCCGTCGGTTCGGCGGCCTGATGGCCGTCGACGTCGACCACCTCGAGTTCCAGCGAGGCGTCATCACCGGCCTGATCGGCCCCAACGGCGCGGGCAAGACCACGCTCTTCAACCTGCTCACCGGGTTCGACAAGCCCAACACCGGCGTGTGGAACTTCGACGGCAAGCAGATGCGCGGCCTGCCCGCCCACCGGGTGGCCCGCAACGGCATGGTCCGCACCTTCCAGCTCACCAAGGCCCTCTCGCGGCTGACCGTGATGGAGAACATGTTGCTCGGGGCCACCCGTCAGACGGGCGAGCGGTTCTTCTCGTCGCTGCTGCGGCCGCTGTGGCGCGACGAGGAGAAGGCCAACGAGGAGCGCGCCGAGGGCCTGCTCGCCCGCTTCAACCTGAGCCACATGCGCGACGAGTTCGCCGGGTCGTTGTCCGGTGGCCAGCGCAAGCTGCTCGAGATGGCCCGGGCTCTCATGGTCGAACCCGACCTGGTGATGCTCGACGAGCCGATGGCGGGCGTGAACCCGGCGCTGGCCCAGACCATCATCAGCCACGTGCAGGACCTGGCCGCCGAGGGGCTGTCGGTCGTGTTCGTCGAGCACGACATGGACGTCGTGCGCACCATCAGCGACTGGGTCGTCGTCATGGCCGAGGGCCGCGTCATCGCCGAGGGACGGCACGCGACGATCGTCTCCGACGAGCGGGTGATCGACGCCTACCTGGGCCGGCACCACGCCACGCCGCTCGACGCCGCGGAGGAGGAGCGACAGCTCGCCGCGGCCCAGGCCGAGATCGAGGCCGAGCTCGAGGCCGAGGACGAGGCACGACACGAGGAGGGCGCATGACCGCCGCCGACGACGTCACCCGGGCCAGCGACGGCGATGCCGTCGCCGACGGCCGCACCGTGCTGCTCGAGGCCCGCGAGCTGGTCGCGGGGTACGTCCCCGAGGTCAACATCCTCAACGGCACCGAGCTCGTGCTCCACGACGGCGAGCTGGTGGGCATCATCGGACCCAACGGGGCCGGCAAGTCGACGCTCATCAAGGCGCTGTTCGGGCTCATCCCGGTGCGCTCGGGCGAGGTGCTCTACGCCGGCGAGGACGTCACGGGCCTCAAGGCCCACACGCTGGTGTCGAAGGGCATCGGCTACGTGCCGCAGAGCGACAACGTCTTCCCCCGGCTCACGGTCGAGGAGAACCTCGAGATGGGCCTGTACCTGCGGCACAAGCAGTTCGCCGAGCGGCTCGACGTGGTGACCACGATGTTCCCGCGGCTCGGTGAACGCCGGAAGCAACGCTCGGGGTCGCTGTCCGGAGGCGAGCGCCAGATGCTGGCGATGGGCCGGGCCCTCATGATGGACCCGCGCGTCCTCCTGCTCGACGAGCCCTCGGCAGGCCTGTCGCCCGCCTACCAGGACGAGGTGTTCATCAACTGCCGGCGCATCAACGAGGCCGGCGTCTCGATCGTGATGGTCGAGCAGAACGCCAACCGGTGCCTGCAGATCTGCCACCGCGGCTACGTGCTCGACCAGGGCCGCAACGCCTACACCGACACGGGCGAGGCGCTGCTCACCGATCCCAAGGTCATCGAGCTCTACCGGGGCACGCTCGCCAAGGTCGATTGACCGCCCGCCACACGGCGCCACGACGCGAGAAGGGCCGGCCCCGCAGGGCCGGCCCTTCAGCGTGTGGCCTGGATCAGAACGATGCGGTGCGGAACTGCGTTGCTTCCGCGTCGATCTGGTTGTCGGGACCGTAGGTCGAGATCGAGAAGCTCGCCTCGGTGGGCTCACCTGCGATCGAGAAGCTCTGCGGACCGGACGGACCGTCGTAGTCGATGTCGGTCGTGCCGGCGTCGATGAGCGCCTTGCACTCGGTGAAGTTGGCGCACTTCTCGCCCTCGCGGGTCACGCCGTTGATGAACGTGGCCACCTGCGCCGGGTCGTCGGTGCCGGCCAGCTCGGCGGCCAGCGCGGTGATGACGACTGCGTCGTAGGTCTCGGGGCCGTAGTTGAAGTCGATCAGCCCGGGATCGACGGCGAGGAGCTGGTTCTGGAACTCCTCGGTGATCTCGGCGGCGGGCTGGGTGCCCTGCACGCCGACGAGGGCGCCTTCGGTGTTGAAGTCGTCGCCGGTGGCGTTGCCGATGTTGCCGTCGACCAGGTAGATCTGATCGGGCGTGATGCCCTGCTCGAACAGGCCGGTCAGGATGCGGCTCGACTCGTCGAAGCCGATGACCACGACGGCGTCGGGCTCGGCCGACACCACCTCGTCGATCTCGGCGTCGAAGTTCTGCGCCTGCGGGTCGTAGACGTTGTCGACGACGACCTCGCCACCCGCCTCCTCGAACGGCACCGTGGTGTAGTTGAGCAGGCCCTCACCGTACGGGTCCTGGAGCGCCAGGATGGCGGCGGTGGTCTGACCGTCCTCGATCATCAGCTCCGCGAGCACCCGGCCCTGCAGCACGTCGGACGGCGCCGTACGGAAGTACAGGTCGTCGTCGTCGTAGTCGGTGAAGTCGGGCGAGGTGTTCGCCGGCGAGAACTGGATCTTGCAGGCGTCCACGATCTTGTCGATCACGGTGAACGACACACCCGATGACGCGGCACCCAGGATCATGTCCGCACCCTCGTTGAGGTGGCGGTCGACCGTCTGGTTGGCGATGTCGGTCGTGGTGTCGCCCGAGTCGCCGGGCGAGAACTCGATCGGTGCGCCGAGCACGCCACCGGCGGCGTTGACCTCGTTGACCGCCAGCTGGGCGGCCGCTTCCTCAGGCGGGCCGAGGAAGGCGAGGTTGCCGGTCTGCGGCAGCAGACCGCCGATCTTCAGCACGCCGTCCGACTCGCCGGTGCACTCCGGGGCTGCCTCCCCGAACTCCGGAGCCGCGATCTCTTCGGCGGCGCCCGAGTCCTCCTCCTCTGTCGTATCGTCACTTGCCTCGGTGTCGTCGTCGTCGCCGCAGGCGGCGGCGAGCATCGACAGACCGAGGAAGATGGCGATCAGCCGCAGTGAACGGCGTCGCTGTCGCATCGCACACTCCCATGTCCAGGAACAAATGGGCGCGGAGGTAACCTCCGCGCCCGACAGGTTTACCACTGACGAGGGCCTCCGCGTTGCGGAGTGGCCGTCAGTTCGGTTAAGGAACTGTCACGATGTCTACCGAAGAGCTGTTTCTGCGCGATGCGTATCTGCGCTCCGCACGCGCTGAGGTCACCGCGGTCGAGGCCACGAACGGGGCGCGCCGGGTCGCACTCGACCGCACCGTGCTGTACCCGACGGGTGGCGGCCAACCCCACGACACGGGCGTGCTGCGGTGGGCGGGCGGCGAGGCCGCGGTCGTGGCCGTGCGCAAGGAGGCCCCGCACGTGTGGCACGCGCTCGACGAGGGCGCCTCGGTGCCGGAGGTGGGTAGCGAGGTCGAGGTCGCGGTCGACTGGGACCGGCGCCACCGGCTCATGCGCACCCACTCGGCCCTGCACGTGCTGTGCGGCGTGATCTGGAACGAGTGGGGCGTTCCCGTCACCGGCGGCAACATGGAGCCGCTGGCCGCCCGCATGGACTTCGAGCTCGACCCGACGCCCGAGGGTTTCGGTGCCCGGGTCGAGGAGCTGGTGGCCGCCGAGATCGCCGCCGACCGGCCGATCGAGGTCTCGTTCATGCCACGGGCTTCCGCCGTGCTCGACGAGGCGCTCATCCGCACCAAGGTCAGCCTGGTCCCCGAGACGGTGCCGGAGATCCGCGTGGTCGACATCGTGGGGCTCGACAAGCAGGCCGACGGTGGCACGCACGTGCGCTCGACCGGCGAGATCGGGGGCGTCCGCGTGGTCAAGACCCAGTCGAAGGGCAAGGGCAACAAGCGCGTGCGCATCGAGGTGATCGACGGGTGACCGCTCCCGCCCCCGCCCCGCCCAGCCTGGATCGGCTCCGCGCGCGCCTGCACGAGCTCGACCGGGTCGTGGTCGCCTTCTCGGGGGGCGCCGACTCGGCCTTCCTGGCCTGGGTGGCGCACGACACGCTCGGCCCCGACCGGGCGCTGGCCGTCACCGCCGTGTCGCCGTCGCTGCCGGGCAGCGAGCGCATCGACTGCGCCGAGCTGGCCGCCGAGTGGGGCCTGCACTGGCGGGAGGTCGAGACCGACGAGATGGTCGAGGCCGCCTACGCGCGCAACGACGCCGACCGATGCTACTGGTGCAAGGACGCCCTGCTCCGGGCGGTCGGGCCGATCCTCGACTCGCTGAGCGCCGACGATGTCGCCGGGTCGGCCGGCGGCGCTGGAGCCACGGTGGTGCTCGGCGTCAACCTCGACGACCTGGGCGACCACCGGCCCGGACAGCAGGCGGCGGCCGAGCGGGGCGCCGCGTTCCCGCTCGTCGACGCCGGGTTCACCAAGGCCGACGTGCGCGCGTGGTCGCGGCGGTTGGGCCTGCGTACGTGGGACAAGCCGGCGGCCGCCTGCCTGGCGTCCCGCCTGCCCTACGGCACCCCGGTCACCCTCGGGCGGCTGGCCGGCGTCGAGCGGGCCGAGGCCGGCCTGCACGCCATCGGGTTCTCCGAGGTGCGGGTGCGCCACTACGGCGATACCGCCCGCCTCGAGGTGCCGCTCGACCGCCTCGCCGACGTGGTGGCCGACCGCGAGCGGGTGGTGGCCGCGGTGCGGGCCGCGGGCTACGCGTACGTCACGCTCGACCTGGAGGGGCTGCGGTCCGGCAACCTCAACGCCGCGCTCGGTCTCGGGGCCACGCCGGCGGGCTGAGAGGCGGGTCGAGGCAGGGCGCGCCACGATGGTGCGGTGCCCGAACCCGAGTCCGAGCTGCCCGACGACCCGGCCGACGCGGCGGCCCTGGCCCGCTACGCGGCGACGTTGGCCGACGGCATCGACGCCGCCATCCCCGGATGGGTGGACCGAACGGTGCGTGCCGTGCTCGCCGGTCAGTCGATCGCGGTCGACGGCCCGACGGTCGCGGCCATCGCCGAGGCGGGGGCGGCCGCCCGGACCGAGGGGGCGCCCCGGGTGCGGGCGCTGCTCGCCGCGGACGTCGACGAGCAGGTGGGCAACCCGCTCGCGATCCTGCGTGACCTGGTCCGCCACCCGACCGCGGTGCTGCGGGCCGCGGGGGCGAGCCCCGTGCCGCGCGACGACTTCGACGTCCGCAACTTCCCCGACGACGTCTACGGCCTGTCCCCGGCCACGTTCGCGGACGTCGACGCCGCGCTCCACGAACCCGGCCTAGTGTGGGGCGCGGCGAAGGCCCACGTCCACCTCGCTCGCCGCCGCCGGGAGGGCAAGCGCTGATCCCCCAGCTGCGAGTCGGGCCGTAGCCTGCGGCCATGAAGGATCGTCTGGTGATCATCGGCGGGGACGCGGCGGGCATGAGCGCCGCCATGCAGGTCCGGCGCCGGCAACCCGACCGCGAGGTGGTCGTGCTGGAGAAGGGCCGGTGGACCAGCTACTCGGCCTGCGGCATCCCCTACCTGGTCGGTGGGTCGGTCGGCGACATCGACGACCTCGTGGCCCGCAGCCCCGAGACGTTCCGCGACAGCCACGACATCGACGTCCGCCTCGGGCACGAGGTCCGGGGTCTCGACCTCGACGCCCGCGAGGTCGAGGCGTGGGACCACGACGCCGGTCGCAGCGTGCGGGTGGGCTTCGACACCCTGCACATCGCCACGGGCGCCCGGCCTCTGCGGCCCGACCTGCCCGGCATCGACCACCCGATGGTCCACGGCGTGCAGACCCTCGACGACGCGGCCGCCCTCGAGTCCCGGACCACCTCCGGCGGCGTCCGACGGGTGACGGTGGTGGGCGGCGGCTACATCGGGCTCGAGATGGCGGAGGCCTTCGTCCAGCGCGGCCTGGAGGTCACCCTGGTCGAGCGGTCCGACCACCTGATGCCGACGCTCGACGCGGACGTCGCCGAACCGCTGGTGGCCGCCCTCGACGGCATCGGCATCGACGTACGGCTGGAGACGGCGCTCGAGTCCGTCGCCGACGGCGTCGTCGGCACCTCGGGCGAGCCCATCCCGACCGACCTCGTGGTGCTCGGCCTCGGCACCCGCCCCAACGCGGAGCTGGCCGAGGCGGCGGGAATCGAGGTGGGGGTCAAGGGGGCGATCCGGGTCGACCGGCGGCAGCGCACCTCGGCAGAGGGGGTGTGGGCGGCCGGCGACTGCTGCGAGTCGTACCACCTGGTGGCGCGGGCGCCGGTGCACATCGCCCTCGGGACGGTCGCCAACAAGCAGGGTCGGGTGGCGGGCATCAACATGGCGGGCGGGTACGCGTCGTTCCCCGGGGCGCTGGGCACGGCGGTCACCCGGGTGTGCAGCGTCGAGATCGGGCGCACGGGCCTGTCGCGCGCGGAGGTCGAGCGCTTCGGCTTCGCGGCCGTCGAGGCCAGCATCGACGGGGAGAGCCGGGCCGGCTACCTGCCGGAGCGCAAGCGCATCACGGTCAAGGCCCTGGCCGAGGTCGGCACCGGCCGGATGCTCGGCGCGCAGATCGTCGGCGAGGAGGGCACGGCCAAGCGCATCGACGTGCTGGCCACCGCGATCCAGTCCGGCCTGACGGCCGAACAGGTGGTCGATCTCGACCTCGGGTACGCCCCGCCGTTCGGCCCGGTGTGGGACCCGGTGCACGTCGTTGCGCGCGAACTCGCACGGCGTCTGGACGCGGCGTGAACCTGTCGGGTTTCTGAACGGATCGGTTCACCCACAGGTAACAATCGGGACCTTCCCGGGAAACAACGTCACTCCATCCTTTCGTCAGCCTGTCGGGACCACGAAAGGGATTGGGGCATGGAATTGGATTCGGGCAATACCGCCTGGGTGCTCATATCGACGGCACTCGTGCTGTTCATGACGCCTGGGCTCGCGCTCTTCTACGGGGGCATGGTCCGTAGCAAGAACGTTCTGGGCATGCTCATGCAGAACCTGTTCGCCATGGGCCTGTTGGCCGTGTTGTGGGTGGCCGTGGTGTTCAGCCTCGCCTTCGGCGACGCGGGCAACGCCGGCTTCATCGGCAACTTCGACTACCTCTGGCTCAAGGACGTGGGGCCGGGACTGACGGACCAGGAGTTCCTGAGCTTCCTGACGATTCCGTTCATCCTGTTCTGCGCCTTCCAGATGACGTTCGCCATCATCACGCCGGCGCTCATCACCGGGGCCACGGCCGACCGCCTGAAGTTCTCGGCCTACGCCGTGTTCATCGGCGTGTGGCTGGTTCTGGTCTACGGGCCGATGGCGCACATGGTGTTCGGCGGCGGCTGGCTCGCCGACCGCGGCGCGCTCGACTTCGCCGGCGGCGCGGTCGTGCACATGAACGCCGGTGCCGCGGCGCTGGCGCTGATCCTGCTGATCGGCAAGCGCAAGGGCTACCCGGAGACCCCGATGCCGCCCCACAACCTGCCGATGACCGTGCTCGGCACCGGCATCCTGTGGCTGGGCTGGGCGGGCTTCAACGCCGGTTCTGCGCTGGCCGCCGACGGTGTCGCCGCCCAGGCGATCATGAACACCTTCCTGGCTGCGTCTGCCGGCATGCTCGGCTGGCTGCTCGTCGAGCGCATCAAGGACGGGCACGCGACGACCCTCGGCGCCGCGTCCGGTGCGGTCGCCGGCCTCGTCGCCATCACCCCGTGTGCCGGGTTCGTCGGTGGCATGGCCCCCGTCTACATCGGCCTCGTCACCGGCGCCCTCTGCTACCTGGCTCTCGGCCTCAAGCGGAAGTTCGGGTATGACGACAGCCTGGACGTCATCGCCGTCCACCTGATCGGCGGTCTGATCGGATCGCTCCTCCTCGGCCTGTTCGCCGACGCCTCGATCAACGGCGCCGTCGCGGACGAGGGCCTGTTCCTCGGCGGAGGCACCGCCCTGTTGGTGGAGCAGATCATCGCTGCGGTCGTGACACTGGTCTTCTCGTTCGTGGCGAGCCTCGCCATCGGCAAGGTCATCGACATGACCATCGGCCTCCGGGTCACCGAAGAGGACGAAGATCAGGGCCTCGACCTGTCGCAGCACGCCGAAGTCGCCTACGCCGACTGAGCCGGAAGGACCTACCGATGAAGCTCATCACCGCCATCGTCAAACCGTTCAAGCTCGATGACGTCAAGACCACCCTCAAGGAGGCCGGGGTCACCGGCATGACGGTGACCGAGGTGCAGGGGTTCGGCCGGCAGGCGGGCCACACCGAGGTCTACCGGGGTGCCGAGTACACCATCGACTTCGTCCCCAAGGTGCGCATCGAGGTGCTCGCCGAGGAGGTCGACGTCGACCGGCTGGTCGAGGCCATCTCCACCGCTGCCCGCACGGGCAAGATCGGCGACGGCAAGATCTGGGTCACCCAGGCCGACCGCATCGTCCGCATCCGCACCGGTGAGCTCGACGCCGACGCTCTCTGAGCGGTTCGAGCCCACCTGATGAACCGAGGCCTGCGCCGTCCCCGTCCGGGGGCGGCGCAGGCCCCGTTCCCCCCGATCGATCGGAGCCACCGGTGACCATCGCCGCTGTCCGTGCCCAGTTCGCCGCCGACGACTCGCTCGTGGGTCGGGCGCTGGTCGACGCCTGGACCGGCGAGGTCGACCGCTGGCTCGGCGAGCTGCTGGTCGCCGCCGCCGAGGACGACGATCCCACCGGTCTCGCGCTCGTTGCGGTCGGCGGCTACGGCCGCGCCGAACTTTCGCTGCAGTCCGACATCGACGTCGTGCTGGTGCACGCCGGGCGTTCCGACATCGGCGCGGTGGCCGACCGGCTCTGGTACCCGATCTGGGATGCCCGGCTGAAGCTCGGCCACTCGGTCCGCACGGTCAAGGAAGCCCTCGCTCTCGCGGCCGACGACCTCGACACCGCCACCGGCCTGCTCCAGATCCGCCACCTGGCCGGCGACCGCAGGCTCACCGACGATCTGTCCCGCAAGGCCGAGCTCCAGTGGCGCAAGCGGGCCAAGCGCTGGCTCGCGGCGATGACCGACAGGGTCCGTGAGCGGCACGGGCGGGCGGGCGAGGTGGCCTTCCTGCTCGAGCCCGACCTGAAGGAGGGGCGCGGCGGCCTGCGGGACGTCCACGCCCTGGGGTGGGCGCAGGCCGCCCGTTCGATCCTGTGGGAGACCGACCACACCATCCTCGACGAGGCCTACGACACGCTGCTGGCCGTCCGGGTCGAGCTGCACCGCCGCACCGGGCGCCCCGGTGATCGCCTCCTGCTCCAGGAGCAGGACGCCGTGGCCGACGCGCTCGACTTCCCCGACGCGGATGCGCTCATGCGCGAGGTGGCACAGGCCGCCCGCACGATCGCCTGGACGAGCGACGACGCCTGGTCGCGCATCGAGAGCTCCCTCGTCGGGCCGCTCGGCCGCGCCCGCCGCGCCCGCGACCTCGGCGGCGGCCTCCAGCTGCGCGACGGCGAGGTCACCGTCGGCGAGGACGTCGACGTGCGCGCGGACCCCGCCCTCGCCCTGCGGGCCGCAGCTGTGGCGGCGGCCCAGGGCTCCCAGCTCGACCGCGCCACGCTCGCCCGGCTCGCCGCCGAGGCCCCGGCGCCCACGTCCCCGTGGACCGCGGCCACGCGCGACGCGCTCGTCGGTCTGCTGGCCGCCGGCCCGCCCGCGCTCGTGCTGCTCGAAGCCCTCGACCAGCAGGGCGTGTGGGAGCGCTACGTCCCCGAGTGGCCGAGCGTCCGCAGCAAGCCGCAGCGCAACGCCTACCACCGCTTCACCGTCGACCGGCACCGGTGCGAGGCGGCCGCCAACGCCGCTGCCCTCGTCGGCCGGGTGGACCGCCCGGAC
>CAYUXB010000013.1:27316-28672 GCA_964448525.1 uncultured Acidimicrobiaceae bacterium | reverse complement strand
CTCGCCGAGCAGGTTGATGTTGAGGCGGAACCCCTCGGTGCGGGCCCGGGCGAGGTGGCGGGCCAGTGCCGGGTCGCGGGCGTCGACGACCAGGTGGCCGACGAGCTGGCGCAGCCGTCGACGGGCGAGGGGCACCACGACCCGGGGCGCGAGCCGGGCGACCCTGGCCCCGACGCCGAGCAGCAGCCGGTCACCGGTGGAGAGGAACCCGCCCGCCGCCGCCGTCGACAGCGCCGCCAGCTCGCGGGCGGCGACGGCGGGGTCCTCCGGTCGGGCGACGCGGTCGACGAAGCGAACGGCGAGGTCGAGGCCTTCGCTGTCGCCCACCAGCGCCGCCAGTTGCTCGCCGGCGGCGCGCTCGCGGGCGGTCTGGGTGCGAGCGGTGGCCCCGATCCACCGGTGGGCGAGGTCGACTGCGCCGTCGACCAGGTCATCCACGTCGGCGGGTGTGCCCTGCGGGGTACGGGTGCTCTCGGTCGTCACGGCGGTCCTGCCGGTCGGGGGACGAGCTCGCCCACACGTTACGACCTTGCTCAGCGCCGGCCCGTTCCTTCGGGCGCAGACCGTGTACTCGCCGCAGGCGCCCGGCTCCGCTGCGGCGGAGGAGCGCCGCGCCGTGGAGGATGTAGGCGAGCACCACGCTGCCGGCCAGCATGATCGGCACCACGGTGCCGATGTTGTCCTCACCGAGGATGTCGGGGTAGAGCCCCAGGTCGTTGGCCCGGTGGTAGAAGAGGTAGGCCAGCAGGAACGCGGTCCACGTCGGCGGCTCCCACCACCGGGTGCGGAACTGGCCGCGGCCGACGAACAGCCAGTCGACCAGCACGAGCGCCGGCGTCACGGCGTGAGGCCCGTCGGCCTCGCCACCCATGCCGCCGATGAACACCGCGGCAACGACGACCATCATCAGGGTGAGGCCGCCCCGCATCCAGGCGGACCGGGGCTCGTGGCGCCGACCACTCACCAGCAGGGGGTACGCCGCCAACGCCAGGAACCCGATGCCCACGCCGACGTTGGACAGGTAGCTCAGCGACTCGCTCGACATCGTCTCGTCCTTCCCGCCGGCGGCGAAGGTCAGCGCCGCACCCCCGATCGCGAGGCGCCAAGCGGTGACGGCGAGGAGCGTGGCTCCCGAGGGTCGCGACTCGTGCCGCCCGGACGCGGCCGACCCCGCCTGGCGGTGCGGTCCCGGCTGCTGCGGCCAGGGCGGGGGCCAGAGCTGCGACTCCGGGTGTGGTGGCGGGGGGTTGCCCGGCTGTGGCCCTGGTTGCCGAGGCGGGCCCCAGTTCGGGACCTGGCTTGGCGCCGGCGGACCCCAGCCCTGCGGCTGGCGAGGCGCCGGCGGACCCCAGCCCT
>CAYUXB010000013.1:15905-27216 GCA_964448525.1 uncultured Acidimicrobiaceae bacterium | reverse complement strand
GGCGGACCCCAGCCCTGCGGCTGGCGAGGCGCGGGCGGACCCCAGCCCTGCGGTGGCGCGGCGTCGCTCACCCGAACGTGTCCTCGCAGTCGTGGGACATCCACTCGGCGGTCCGCCCGCCGCACGTGGCGCCGTACTCCTCCCAGGCGGATCCGACCCTCGTCCTCAGCCACAGGGTGTCGCAGGCCGTCATGTCCCCGCCCTGGCAGCTCGCGGCGAGCTCGCCGCACGTGGGCTCCGACGAGCGGCAGTCCTCGGACTCGCTGCCCGCCGGCACGGCGGTGGCCTCGCCCGCCGTCGCGCCGCCCGCCGCGTCGCCGCCAGACGGCTCGCCCCACTCCGGCTCGGCGTCCGGGTCCCACTCGTCGTCCGACTCCGGGGGCTCTGGCGCACCCGAGGCGTCGGGCGGCGTGTCGAGCTCGGGCACCTCGGGCATCTCCATGTCCCCGAGCGTCGACGGGGGCCCGGAGCCGCCCCCATCCCCTGCGGCGCTGTCATCCTCGTCGTCGCCGCTCAGGAGGAAGAAGGCGCCCGCGCCCACCACGAGCAGGACGGCGAGGAGGACCAGCAGACCCTTTCCGCCGCCGGACTGCTTGGGCGGGCCGTGGCCGGGACCGGCCTCAGCTCCGAAGTCGGGACCAGGGCCAGGACCGGGCCCACGGCCGTAGCCAGCACCAGCGCCCGGTCCTGGTCCATGGCCAGGGGCAGGCCCGGGACCGTGGTCCAACCCGTAGCCCGGGCCACGTCCTGGTCCGTATCCAGGCGCAGGCCCGGGCGGTGGGCCCACAGGATCGGGGCCGGGACCAGGACCCGGCCCAGGCCCGTAGCCGGGGGCAGGCCCGGGCGGTGGGCCCACAGGATCGGGGCCGGGACCAGGACCCGGCCCAGGCCCGTAGCCGGGGGCAGGCCCGGGTGGAGGGCCGACGGGTCCGGGCGGTGGACCGGGGGGCCAGGCGTCCGAGGGTGGGTCAGGGGGGTACTGCGACATGTCTGCCTTCCTTGTCGACTCGGGGACACCCGCGGGACGCGCCGCACGCCCCGGCGGGGGTCCGGACGTGGCCGCGGTTCCGCCGCGGAGGTGCGGCCGTCCCTGCAGAGAGGAGGCGTGACGGCCTGTGCCACTTCGACGGCACAGGCGCTGCGCCCAGGTCGGGCCCCGCTGGAGCTGCCCGACATGCCCAACGCTGGACCACGTGGTTGTCTGGAGCGGTGACGGCGAGGACGGCGGGGACGGAACGCGAGACCTCCTCGGGGCCCCACACGTTCATCGGGCGCGCACGTCAGCTCCGTCAGGTGACCGCGACCCTCGATGGGCTGGGGACGGGCCGCGGCGGCGTCGTGGTGGTGTCGGGGGAGGCCGGGGTGGGCAAGTCCCGCTTCTGCGCCGAGGTCGCCGAGCGGGCAGGGGCGGCGGGCGTCCGCGTGACCACGGCCCGGTGCTGGCTGGACGGCGGGGCCCCACCCCTGTGGCCGTGGCAGTCGATCCTCACCGAGCTGTGTGGCCCCGGGGCCATTGACCTGCTGGCATCGGGTGCTCCGGTCACCGAGATGGGTACCGACCGATTCGCCCGGTTCGTGGCGGTGACCGACCGTCTGGCCGAGGTGTGCGCCCGCGGGCCGGTGTGCGTGGTGATCGACGACGTCCACGGCGCCGACGTCGAGGCCCTGCTGCTGACGCGCTTCATCTCCCGCTGCCTCCCCTCCGCGCCGCTGGCCCTGGTGCTGAGCCGCCGCACCGCCGGGCCGGGCGACGTTGCCGATCCCGGCGGCCCCACCGGTCCCGCCGACGGCGAACCCCCGGGCACCGGTCCCCGCGCGGGGGAGCAGATGCTCGACGAGCTCACCGACGAGGCCACCTCGATCGTGCTCCGCCGGTTCGACCTCGCGGAGACCGGGGCGTTCCTGGCGTCCTCCGGGGTCGGCGGGCTCGAGCCCGATCTGGTCGAGACCCTGCATCGGGTGGCCGGAGGGCACCCGCTGTTCCTCCGGCGCATCGCCACCCTCGACCACGCCGAGGCGGGCGCCGGCCGGGCTGCCGCGGCCGCCGGCGGTGTGCAGGTCGCGATCGACGAGGCGCTGGCGCTCCTGCCGGGTGACGCGCCGCGGATCCTGTCGCGGGCCGCGGTCCTCGGTCCCACACCGGCGGTCGGCGAAGCCGCGGTCGTCGCGGGATGCGAGCCGTTGGCGGTGCTCGCCGCGGTCGAACAGGGCGTGTCGGCGGGTCTGGTCGACACGGTCGACGGCACGTCAGGGCGGTTCGCGTTCAGCCACGAGCTGGTGCGCACGACCGCCGAGCGGCGCCTCGACGCATCCGAGCGGTTGGCGACGCACGCCCGAGCGGCGGCCGTGTTCGCCGGCGACGACCTCACCGCGCCGACCGCCGACGGCCTCGCACGCGCCGCACACCACGCCCGGCACGCCGCGGCCCGCTCCACCGCCGATGCCGAACGGGCGGTCGCCATCTGCACCGCAGCCGCCCGGGCCATGGTCTCGCACCTCGCCTACGAGACGGCCGACACCCTGCTGTCGGCGGCGGTGGCGCTGTACGACACGTCGCAGCTCGGCCTCCCTCCTGCCGGGCTCGTCGTCGAGTGGGCGCAGGCTGCCGAGCGCCGCGGCCACATGGACGCCACCCGCCGCCGCTTCGATCTGGCGGTCGCCCGCGCCGACGCCGAGGGCGAGCGGGCGCTGTTCGCCGAGGCGGTCCTCGGCCGCGGCGGCATCTGGGTCGACGAGAACCGAACGGCCCTCGAGCGCTCCCGGATGCAGGGGATGTACCGCCAGGCGCTCGACGAGCTGCCGGAGGACGTGCCCGCCTACACCGTGTTGCGCGAGCGGCTCACCACCCGACTGGCCGCCGAAGAGGCAGGCAACGGCGGCCCGCTCCCCCCGCTGACAGCCGCGCTCGCCGATGCCACCCGGCGGGGTGACCCGCGGGCGCTCACCGAAGCCCTGTCGCTCACGCACCACGCCCTGTTCATCCCCGAGCACGTCCGCTCCCGGCTCCACCTCGCCGACGAGCTGGTGCGAGTGGCCTCCGAGACAGGACAGGAGGTCATGGCGCTGATGGGCCTGCTCTGGCGGGCCCTCGACCTCATACACCTGGCCGACGTGCGGGCCACCCGAGCTTTGGAGGTGCTCCGGGAGCGAGCGACCGCGCTCGGCAACCAGCACGTCCTGTACTACGTCGGCATCATCGACGTGCTCCGAGCGCTGAACCGCGGGGAGGTGGTCGAGGGCGAAGCCCTGGCGTGGCGGGTGCACTCCCTCGGCGAGGAGATCGGCCGGGAGGACCGCCTGACGCTGCTCTACGGCGAACTCGTGCTCATCCGCTGGATGCAGGGCCAGGACGATGAGTTGTTCGACGCTGCCGAGGCGATCGCCACGTCGCCGCACATCACCGACGACGAGATCGGCGTCGCGACGACCGCGGCGTGGCTGGCGGCCCGGCGTGGTGCGCTCGACCGGGCGCGGCTCATCCTCGATCGGGCGCTCCCGGACAAGCTGTCCGACGCGGTCCAGACACGCACCTGGATGGGCATGATGGTGTCGATCGTGGAGGTCGCCGCCCTGCTCGACGACCGCGATCTGGCCGGCCAGGCGTACGACCTGCTGCTGCCGTTCGCGGAGCTGCCCGCCATCGTCGGGATCGGTGTCGCCTGCCTCGGCTCGACCGAACGGGCGCTCGGGGTGGCGGCCGGCACGCTCGGCGAGCACGACCAGGCGGTCGCGCACCTGGAACGGGCGGTGGACGCCAACCGGCAGATGGAGAACCGCCCGCTCACCACGATCGCCCGCGCGGATCTCGCCTACGCCCGGCGACGCCGGAACGACGCTGCCGTGGACGATCGAGACCGGTCCGCGGCGCTGCTGACCGAGGCGGTCGCCGAGGCCAGGTCGATGAAGCTGTCGGGCCGGGCCGACGCGTGGGAGGCCGACCTCGCACGCTGGCGTCGGGCCCGACCGGGTGGAGCCCGCGTCGAGCGGGAACCTCGGCAGGGTGTGATCCGACGGGAGGGGCGGCGCTGGCTCCTCGCCGTCGGCGACCGTCGGGCTCGGGTCGGCAACCTGGTCGGCATGTCCTACCTGGCCGAGCTGCTCGCCAACCCCGGCCGGCGCATCCCGGCCGCCACGCTGGTCGGTCAGGCGGCCGGAACGGAACGGCCGGTGAACCAGCCGATCCTCGACGACGACGCCCGCGCCGCGTACGCGGCCCGGGCGCGCGAGCTCAGCACCGACCTGGCCGACGCCGAATCGGCCAACGACGTGCACCGCGTCGAGCGGCTCCGGGCCGAGCTCGACGCGTTGGTCGACGAGCTGGAGTCAGCCACCGGGTTGGGAGGCCGGTCCCGCCACTTCCCCGACCAAGGCGAGCGGGCGCGCACGGCGGCGCGCAAGGCGATCAAGCGCGCCATCGACGCGGTCGACGACGTCGAGCCGGCGCTGGCCGAGCTGCTGCGCACCACGATCAGCACCGGGGCCGCCTGCGCCTATCATCCTGACCCCGACCGTCCGGTCGTGTGGTCGACCGGCGAGCCCTGACCCGACTCCGGTTCAGCGCACCGTGGCCTCCGGCAGCGGCGCGAGCACGCACCGGGTCGTCGAGTAGATCGTGGGCAGGCACTTGTTGCAGTGGACGCAGAGGCCGGCGGTGCGCTCGCCGGCCGCCATCTTGTTGATCAGGTCGGGCTCGCGCAGCAGCGCCCGGGCCATCGCCACGTACTCGAAGCCCTCGCCCAGCGCGCCCTCGATCGTGTCGAGCCGGTTGATCCCCCCGAGCAGGATCAGCGGCATCGACAAGGCATCGCGGAACTGGCGGGCGTAGGGCAGGAAGAACGCCTCCTCGAAGGGGTACTTCGGGAAGATCTTGCGGCCGTACACCCGCAGCCCGGCCCCGACGACCTTGGACTGGGCGGCGGCGAACTCCTTCATCGGCACGTCGCCCCGGAAGAAGTACATGCCGTTGAGCACCGAGCTGCCGCCGGTGAGCTCCATGGCGTCGAGGTGGCCGTCGGCTTCCAGCAACTGGGCGAACTGCACGCTCTCGTCCAACCAGAGACCGCCGTCGACGCCGTCCGCCATGTTGAACTTGGCCAGCACCGCCACCTGGCCGTCGACGGCGGTACGGACGGCCTCGACCACCCGCCGCGGGAACCGGGCCCGGTTCTCGATGCTGCCGCCGTACTCGTCGGTGCGCGCGTTGAGGTTGGGGCTCATGAAGGAGCTGAGCAGGTAGTTGTGCCCGAGGTGGATCTCCACGGCGTCGAACCCGGCCGCCACGGCCACCTTGGCGGCGGCGGCGAACTGCGCCGCGATCTCGTCGAGCTGGGCGTGCGTGGCGCCCTTGACCCGACCCATCGCCGGGGCGCTGAAGCGTGTCGACGGCGCGATCGTCGGGGTCTTCGACCGGGCGCTGCCGACGAGGCCGGCGTGCCCGAGCTGGGCCGACACCGCCGCGCCTTCGGCGTGCACCGCCTCGGTGAGGCGGGTGAGGTCGTCGATGATCTCCTCGCGGAACACGAGCGTGTCGGGGTTGACCCGGCCACCCCTCGACACCGCGCAATAGGCGACCGTGCTCAGCGCGGCTCCGCCCCGGGCGACGGCGACGTGGTAGTCGATCAGCTCGTCGGTGACCGAACCCCGGGGCATCCGGGCTTCGAAGGTCGCCGCCTTGATGATGCGGTTGCGCAGCCGCATCGGCCCCAGCCGGGAGGGCTCGAACGGCGACGGGGCCGGCGGCCGTGACGCGGTCGGCGCGTCGGTGGTGGTGCTGCTGCTGCTCGTGGCGGCCCCGGTGCCGGTCGGCGCGGTGGCGGTCATGGTCGGTCCCCCTTGGTGGATGCCCGGTCGTCGGGCGTGCCGTGGTCGGATGCCCTGGCGGCGACCCGGACGGCGATGCCGTCGAGCACCACGGCCAGGTCGTGGTCGAACGTGTCGTGCGGTCCGTCGGCGACGAGCGCGTCGTGCACGGCCCGGGTAGCCGGGAACCCGTCGGCGGTCGGCGGCGCGAGCACGCTGCCGGTGTCGGCGACGAGCCCGGCGAGCGCGGCGTCGGGCCTCGGCCCGGCGGTGAGCGCCAGGCGGAACACCATCCAGACGGCCCGGCCGGCCTCGATGGGCGTCAAGCCGCGGTCGAGCAGCAGCTGCAGCCCGCGCTCGCCGACACCGAGGCGGAGCGTCGTCGCGGGGCCCCGCAGGTCGGCGGCGAGCACCGCGGCGGACGGCGCCAGATACCGGCGGACCGCGGCGGCGAAGTCGACCAGCCAGGCCCGCCAGTCGCCCGCATCGCTGGCGAACGCCTGCATCCTGGCCACGAGTGCGGAGCGGACGAGGTGCAGCACCTCGTCCCGCCCGGCGACGTGGGAGTAGAGCGCGGGTGTCGACACGCCGAGGTGGGCGGCGAGGCCCTGCATCGTGAAGCCGTCGAGCCCGAGGTCGAGGGCGGCATCGACGATCTGGCGTCGGCCGATCCGGGCGGGGCGGCCCGGACCTCGGCCCTGCGGCCCGGCGATGGTCCCCCCTGTCGGCACGGTCCGCACATTAACCGAATCGACCTTCGGTAATGGTGCCGCGCGGCGCGGAACCCGGTCACAGGGGGCGTGACGCGGAACGACCGGCGGCGTGTTCCCACGCCGCCGGTCGCCCGGACGTCCTCTCGTCTCGCCTGCCGGGGAACCGGCGGGCGACCGCTACCCGGCGTTGGCGGGGAGCGCGGCCAGCTCCTCGTCGATCGACTCCAGGGCGAGGATCGCCGTCTGGTAGGTGGCGGCGCTGTGGTGGCGCACCTCGACCACGTTGCCCGCCTGCACGGCCGGCAGGTTCTGCCACAGCGGCGACGCCATCAGGTCGGTCACGGTCGGCTCGATGCTGCCGTCGATCTCGACGCCGTAGACGATGACGTCGACGCTGCCGAGGTCGTCAGCCAGGTTCTCGACCGAGATGTAGTCGGCATGTCCCACCGCCGGGTCGCTCGACTCCCCGGGGAAGTCCAGACCCAGCAGATCGAAGTGATTGCTCGTGTACGACGAGGCGTACTCGCGGGAGTAGGTGCCCTCCGCGACGCCGCAGGGGGTGCAGACCCCGCCGAAGCTCAGCGACCCGAGCGACTCCGCGTAGCGGGACTCGATGTCGGCCGCGAGGGTCTCGTACTCCTCCTTGAACTCCCCGTAGGCGTCGCCGACACCGGCGGCGTCCGCGTAGCGCTCGCCCAGCTCGCGCCAGTCGCCGGGGGCGCTCGGCGCGAGGACGACGACCGGAGCGAGCGCCTCGAGCGTGTCCATGTCGAGGTCGGGGAGCGCCGGACCGGGCACGCCCATGATGATCAGGTCGGGCTCGGCGGCGGCGATGCCCTCGTAGTTGATGGAGGAGGCGTCGGCGTCCTGGCCGACCTTGGGGATCGCCTCGTAGGCGGCCAGGGTCTCGTCGTCCATGTTGTCGAGCTCGCGGCTCCACTCGCAGACCGCGCTCAGGTCCGCGCCGGACTGCACGAGCGGCAGCACCGCGTACCCGCAGGCCACGATGCTCTCGGGGTCCGCAGGGATCTCGATCGTGCCGTTGTCGTCCTCGAACGAGCGCATGCCGGCGTCGGCCGCCGCGGTCTCCTCGTCGGTGTCGGCGTCGGCGCTGTCGTCGTCATCGCCGCACGCTGCGAGGACGAGCATGGTGGCCGCGAGGCCACCGGCGAGCGCTCGGCGACCACGGGAGAACGAGGGGTGGGACATCAGGATGACTTCCTTGATCGTGAAAGGGGCAGGGGGTCTCAGGGGCGAGCGGGATCGGCGCCGGACGGGCGCACATCGAGCAGGCACAGCAGCTGGCCGGGTCGGTGAACGGCGACGACGTGCAGCCCGGCGGCCTCCACCAGCGACCGGTAGCCGTCGAGGCGACGCTCGAGGGCACCGAAGAGGGTGAGCATGAGCACGCTCATCTCGGCGTGCTCGTCGGCCGCGGTGTGCGCGTGCCCGCCGTCGGCCTCGTCCGCAGGCAGCCGCTCGACGATCAGCAGCCGTCCGTTCGAGGGCATGGCCTCGGCCACGCGGGCGAGAATGCGGGCGGCATCGGCGTCCGGCCAGTCGTGCAGCACCTGGGCCAGCACGTAGGTGTCGGCTCCGGCGGGCAGCGGGTCGAAGAAGCTCGACTCGACGACGGTCGTGCGCGCCGCGAGGCCGGCATCGGCCAGGTGGGCGCGGGCGCGCGCCGCGGTGCCGGCCACCTCGACCACGGTCGCTTCGATGTGCGGTTGCGCCGAGGCCACGGCGGCGACCAGAGCGCCCGTCCCGCCGCCGATGTCGACGACGTGCGTGGCGTCCGCCCAGGTCGGGTGCCCGGCGATCTCCGGGGCCCAGTCCCGGGCCCACCCTGCCAGGTGCTCGTCGAAGCTGGAGCCGAGCTTGTCGTCGGCCGCCAGGCTGTCCCAGAAGCTGCGGCCCTGGACGGCCTCGTAGCCGGACCGGCCGGTCTGCACGGAGTGCAGCATCCCGGCGAGCGCCACCTCCATGTGGCCGGCGCCGGTGAGATCGAGCTGGTCACGCCACCCGTGCGGGTCCTCGGCGAGCAGCAGCTCGCCGGTGCGGCCCAGCGAGTAGGTGCCGTCGCCGGCGGCGAGCACGACCTTCCGCTCGGCCAGGAAGTCGAGCAGGATCCCCGTGGCGGACGGGTCGGTGCCGGTGCGGGCGGCGATCGCGTCGGCGGTGTCGGCGCCCTCGTCGATGACGTCGGCCAGCCCGATCGTCGCCGCCACGCGCAGCGCCCACGGCGTCATCAGATCGGTCATCGCATGCATCTCGCGGTCGGCGGCGACGACGGCGGCCTCGAGGTCGTCGACGTCGCGCCGCCAGTAGTGCGACACGTAGCTCTGCTTGCGGTCGACGCCACGGTCGCGCAGCACCCGGCGCAGCCGCCGAGCAGTCGCGTACTCGGCGCCCACCCACACGAAGGCGTCGGGGGTGGCGTCGAGCGCGGCCCGCAGCGCGTCGTCGAGGGCGGGCGTGTCGGTGCCGGCGCCGCGGTCGTCGTCGGTGCGGACCAGCCAGTGCACCCGCGCCCCGTCCCGGACCGGGTACTCGACGTTGTGGCGGTCGACGACCACGATGGCCGTGGCGCTCGCCGGGTCGGCGAGCTCGTCGAGGAACCGGGCGATGGCCGGCAGCGCCGCCTCGTCGCCCACCAGCACGGTCGCCGGCGCGTCGAGCGGATGCTCGATCGAGCCGCGGGGGCCGGCGACGTGCAGCGTGGCGCCCGGCTCGACCGTGCGCGCCCACGAGGCCCCGGGGCCGTCGTGGTCGGTCACGAGGTCGATCACCAGCTCCCCGCTCGCCGCGTCGAAGCGCCGGACCGTGTAGTCGCGGGCCACCGCCGGCGGGTCGTGCGGCCAGTCGAGGTGGCCCTCGTCCTGTGTGGGCAGCACGAGGTCGCCGCCGATCGGCGGGAAGATCTTGACGTGGTCGTCGGGCGCGCCGGTGCGGAACTCGGGGCAGGCGATGTCGCCGACGGTGAACGCACCGAGCTGGTCACCGGTGAGGACCACCCGACGCATGCTCGGTGTGAGATCGTCCACGCGGTCCACGGTCAGGCGGCGGAGCACGATGGGGTACTCGATCACGTCGCCACTCCGAAGCGTCCGGATCCATATACTGCTGCAATCAGCATCATTGTTTGGGGAACCTAACATGACGACGTTTGAGCGGCCAACCCTGGCTCGCACCATCGGCGAGATGTACCTGGACGTCGCGGACGACCTCCGAGGCGCGTTCACCCGCTCGGCCGCGGCCGAGGGCCTGACGTTCATGGAGGGCCGCACCCTGCGCCTGGTCGCGTCGCACTCGGAGCAGTCGCAACTCAACGACGTGCTCGGCACCGCGCCATCTCAGGTGAGCGCGCTGCTCAACAAGCTGGAGCGACAGGGCTTTGTCGTCCGCACCGCGTCGCGCGGCGACAAGCGCCACCGGCACGTCCGCCTCACGCCCGAGGGCGAAGCCGCCCTCGAGCGCCTGGAGGCGCACCTCGAGGTCCACTCACCGCTGCTGCACGCCCTCACCGAGGAGGACCGGGCGACCCTGCGCGCGATCCTCGTCAAGCTCCACCCCGACGGGCGGACCTGATCCGGCGGCCCCCGACAGGTGAGAACATCGGGCCGCACTCCGGCGCTCGTGGGTTGCGGTGACCGCAACCCAGAAGCGCCGGAATACCGGACAGCCATGCTGCCGGGACGCTTCTCCCGCTGATTGACACGTGTGATGGCATCGTCGACGAGCGGCGGTCGTGCATCGCCCGCGAGGAGGCAGCCAGTGAACCCGTTCGAAATGCGCCTCGACGCCGCGGTTTGGACCCCGACGGAACTCGGCACGGTGGGGCCGCACAACATGCTCCGGGAGGTCGCCGCCGGTGGCGGGGCGTCGTACCGCCCATTGCTCGCTCACCACCGCAGCGACCGCCCGTTGGCGGACGGACTCGATCGGACGGTCGAACTGGCCGAGTCCCCCGACGACCTGCGCGCCGTGCTCGCCTCGCCCGAGGTCGCCCCGTGGAGCCACGTCGGACGCACGATCGATGACGCGGCCTGGGCGAGGGACGACAAGGTCGCCGTCGTGATGCGCGACAGGAGCGGTGGTGGCTTCAACGGACTGCTGGTCGCCGGCCTCGACCGTGGCGACGACCACATCGGCCACGCCAGCACGTTCTGGGTGCCGAGTCCCCTGTGGCTGCGAACCGCCGGAGCCGAGGACGTCCTCACCGCGGCGTGGCTGACGCTGTTTCGCGCCCTCGCCGAGCGGGGTGCTGTCGGCGTCCGCACGACCGAGGTGTGGTCGGGGGTCGACTTCGTCGACGTCCTCCGCCGGATCGCCGGGTTCCGGCCCCTCGCCGAGCACTACGCGGCGCTGGGTGTGTCGCCCGCCGACAGCGCACACGTGCTGGTCGAGTGGCGGGCCACGATCGACGAGGGTCGGCTCGTGCGCTTCGCCACTCGCCCCGAGCTGGACGACACAGCGCACCGCGAGCTGATCCGCCAGCTCGACACCTACCTCAACGTGCTGATCCCGCCCTCGGCCGACGCGCCCGGCCCGCCGGTGACGGGCGAGCGGCTCACGTTCAAGGGCGACGTCGGCATCGACGGCGTGCGCGGCTGGGGCACGGGCCCCGAGCCGGGCGGGTGGTTCGACGCGCCTGTTGACACGGTGCCGGACGGAACCGACTGGGGCGACGTGAACGAGCGGGCCCGTGCGGCCCTCGCCGCGTGGCTGCGCCAGCAGCGGGGCCCGGGCGAGGCTGACGCCCGTCGGTGAACCGACGGGCAGCCCGAGCCACCGTGACA
>CAYUXB010000013.1:0-15805 GCA_964448525.1 uncultured Acidimicrobiaceae bacterium | reverse complement strand
CGGGCGAGGCTGACGCCCGTCGGTGAACCGACGGGCAGCCCGAGCCACCGTGACAGGTCTGGAATTCCGGCGGACGCCCACGGAGGGCCCGCGGCGGACGGGACGTGCCGGCCAGCCCTGTGCGGTTGACCCCGGAATCCGGTGGCAACGGCACACGGATGCGCGGACCGTCGCCGAATCGGCTGGGCAACCGGTCGTTGGCGAGACCCGGCCGACCCCAGGCCCGGGCGCGGCTCGGCGCCGCGCCGGGCACCGGCAGGCGCGCTGCGGGCGATGGCGCCGGCGGCCGCACCGGCAGGCGCGCTGCCGGCGATGGCGCCGTCGGCCGCACCGGCGGACGTCGGCTGCGGCGGCGCCAGCCGGAACGCGGGCCTACAGGACGATCTCCGGGTAGAGCGGGAAGCGGGACAGCAGCTCGGCGGCGCGGGACCGCGTCTTGTCCACGACGCCGTCGGCGATCGTGTACTTCGCCTTCGACGGGCCCGACGGGCCGGATGCCCGCTCGGTCGAGCGCAGCGTGCCGTCGATGAGGTCGGCGACCTCGTCCATCTCCGCCGTGCCGAGGCCCAGGGTCGTGAGCGCCGGGGTGCCGAGGCGGACGCCGGAGGTGTACCAGGCGCCGTTCGGGTCGCGCGGGATCGAGTTGCGGTTGGTGACCACGCCCGCGTCCACGAGGGCGGACTCGGACTGGCGACCGGTGAGCCCGTACGACGTGGACACGTCGAGCAGCACCAGGTGGTTGTCGGTGCCGCCGGTGACCAGGGTGGCGCCTCGCCGCATCAGGCCCTCGGCCAGCGCCCGGGCGTTGTCGACGATGCGGGCCGCGTAGTCGGCGAAGTCGGGACGGGCAGCCTCGGCCAGGGCCACGGCCTTGGCGGCCATCACGTGGGAGAGCGGGCCGCCGAGCACCATGGGGCAGCCCTTGTCGACGAACTCGGCCAGCTCGGGTTGGCACAGCACCATGCCGCCCCGGGGGCCGCGCAGCGACTTGTGGGTCGTGGTGGTGGTGATGTGCGCGAAGGGGACCGGGTCCTCGTCGCCGGTCATCACCTTGCCGGCCACCAGGCCGGCGAAGTGCGCCATGTCGACCATGAGCGTGGCGCCCACGGAATCGGCGATGTCGCGCATCGCCGCGAAGTCGACCCGCCGGGGGTAGGCCGAGTACCCGGCGACGATGACGAGCGGGCGGAACTCCTCGGCCAGGCGCCGCACCTCGGCGTAGTCGAGCAGGCCCGTCTCGGGATCGGTGCCGTAGGACCGCTGGTCGAACTGCTTGCCGGAGATGTTGGGCCGGAAGCCGTGGGTGAGGTGCCCGCCGGCGTCGAGTGACATGCCGAGCATGCGCTGGCCGGCGTAGGCGCGGCGGAGCTGCTCCCACGGCTCGGCGTCGAGGTCGTTGACGTTGCGGACGCCGGCGGAGACGAGCGCCGGCTGCTCGATCCGCTGGGCGAGGATCGACCAGAACGCCACCAGGTTGGCGTCGATGCCGGAGTGCGGCTGCACGTAGGCGTGCGGGGCGCCGAAGACCTCGCGGGCCAGCTCGGCGGCGCGGGCCTCGACGATGTCGACGTACTCGCAACCGGCGTAGAACCGGTGGCCGATCGTGCCCTCGGCGTACTTGTCGGACAGCCAGTTGCCCATCGCCAGCAGCGTGGCGGGCGAGGCGTAGTTCTCGCTGGCGATCAGCTTGAGCTGGGTGCGCTGGTTGTCGAGCTCGCCGCGGATGGCGCTGGCGATCGTGGGCTCGACCGCCTCGACGACGTCGAGCGCCGCACGATAGGCGTCGGTGGCACGGGAGTTGTCGGGCACGCGGCCTCCTCCGGTTGCAATGCGGGTGCGGAAGGCCCAGGCGCACGGCTCGTGACCGGCTCGGGGCCGGCGGGCCGCTCCCCGGTGGTCGACTCCACCTCACGCGCCAGTCACGGCCCGAACGGAGCGTAGCCCCGCAACACCGGCCCGGTCAGGCTGCCACGGGGAACACCAGGCTGATGACGACATCACCGGCCCGTGGTTGAAGACGATCCGCCGCCGCGGCGATGAGCGGTCGGCCGCCGCGGACGAGGGCGAGCACGAGCGCATCCGGATTGCGGTGGCGGTAGAGGTCCCACCCGAAGCTCGGCGTGAGCTTCGTGCCGCGGACCGTCGCCCCGGCTTCGACCCGCAGCTCGATCGCCTCCTCGCTCGCCCACTCGGCGAACAGGATGCGCCCGGGCGCGTGGTGCGGGAAGCGGGTCTGGGCCGACCCGTTCTCGCTGGGCGCGAGACGCCACACCCGCCCGGAGCCGAACACCGGCCGCAGGCGCTCCGCCGCCAGCGCGTTGACCTCGTCGCTCCCGGTGATGGCGAGCAGGTGCCCGATGCCGTCGGTGTCGAGGGTCGCCACGGTGTGGTCGGCCAGGATCGACCCGAAGTGCACGTCCCGCCCCGCCAGCCGGGCGGTGGTCGCCTTGGCGCGGTCGCGCTCGACCAGCTTGGTGCGCACGCCGTGGGTCTCGAAGGCCGTGGCGAGCTGGCGACCCCAGCCGTGGGCGCCGAGGATCAGCACCCCGTCGGGCTCGGGCAGCGCCAGGTCGAGCGCCTGGGCGGCCGGCCGAGCCGTCAGTCCGGCGATGGCGATCGTGCCGATGATCACCACGACCACCGTGGTGGCGAGCTCGCTGCCCCCGGCGAGGCCGGCGTCCTCGAGCCGCAGCGCGAACACCGACGACACGGCTGCGGCCACGATGCCGCGGGGTGCGATCAGCGCGAGCAGCGCCTTCTCGCGGCCCGACAGCCCGGACCGCACGGTCGAGGCCAGCACCGACAGCGGCCGCACGATCAGCACCAGCCCGGCCAGGAACACCAGGTTGCGCCCCAGGTCGTCGCGCAGCTCGTCGAGGTCGAGCCGGGCCGCGATCAACAGGAACAGACCCGACACCAACAGCACCTGAAGCGTCTCGTTGAACTCGGCGACGCGCTCGACAGACACCCGGCCCTGGTTGGCGAGGGCGAGCCCCATGACGGTCACCGCCAGCAGGCCGGACTCCTCCTGGAGGTGGTCGGACACGGCGAACACGACGACCACGGTCGCCAGCACCGTCGCCTGCTGCAGGTGGTCGGGAACGAGGAACCAGCGGATCAGCGCCCACACGAGCGCCGCGCCCGCGAGACCCAGCAGGGTGCCCCACAGGCCCACCGACCCGAGCGTGGCGAGGATCGCGCCGACCGCGTCCTCGCCCTGTCCCGCGTGGACGACCTCGTAGACGACCAGGGCGAGGACGGCCCCCAGCGGGTCGATGAGGATGCCCTCGGTCTGCAGGATCGGGCCGACGCGCCCGCGTGGCCGCACCTGGCGCAGCATCGGACCGATGACGGTGGGACCGGTCACGATGAGGATGGCGCCGAGCAGCGCCGCGCTGTAGCGGGGCCGGTCGAGCACGACCACGGCGAGCACGGTGGCGAGGACGAAGCTGACCGCCGCCCCGACCGTGATGAGCGACACGGTGACCCGACCGGCGGCCCGCAGCTGGCGGACGCCGAGGCGCAGGCTCCCCTCGAACAGGATGATCCCCACCGCCAGGGACACGACCGGGAACAGGAGGTCGCCGAGGAGCTCATCGGGGTCGAGCAGGCCGGCCACGGGGCCGACGGCGACCCCGGCCACCAGCAGCACGATGATGACGGGGACGCGCAGCCGCCAGGCCAGCCACTGGGCGGCGACACCGCCGCCGGCGATGCCGGCGAGCGCGAGCATGGGTTCGCCGGACACGAGCGACGACGCTAGCGGCGGCGACAGCCGACGCCGCGCCCGCCGCCGCGTACGGAGAGGCCTACGCCTGTGCCGCCTTCGCCGTCCTGCGGGCCGAGTCCCGGGCGGTGGACGCGGTCTTCTGGCTGCCGGAGCTCGCCGCCTTCGCCGTCTTCCGGGCCGAGTCCCGGGCGGTGGACGCGGTCTTCTCCGTGCCCGTCCGCGCCGTGCTCGCCGTCTTGCGGGCCGAGTCCCGGGCGGTGGACGCGGTCTTCTCCGTGCCCGTCCGCGCCGTGCTCGCCGTCTTCCGGGCCGAATCGCCGGCGGTCTCGGCCACCTTCTCCGTGGAGCTCCTGGCCTCCTGCACGACGGCGATCACCTTGTCGACCGCGTCGCCGGTCCCGCTGCGCACCGATCCGGCCGTCTTGCGGGTGACGGTGGAGCCCGTCGGCGACGGGCGCGTCGTCTGCGTGCCGCGGATGCGGTCGATCAGGTCCTGCACCGCGTTCACGCCGCCCTGAAGGACACCGCCGACGGTGGCGCCCACGCGGTCGGCGATGCCGGCGATCGGACCGACCACCAGGTTGCCGGGGGGCGCGTCGGGGGACTCGGGGTGCGGGCGGAGGGGCGCCGACCGCTTGGCCTCGACCATGGCGTCACCCAACTCGTTGAGCGCCTTGCGGCCGAGTTCGGAACGCACCTCGGGGAAGTACTCGGTCTCCTCCTCGGTGACGTGGTGGCGCACGTTCTCGATGAGCACGGTCACCTTCGCGTCGAAGCGCTCGTCGGTGGGGTCCATCCCCTCGAGCTCCGACAGCACCCACTTCACGATGTGGTGCTCCTCGATGCTCTCGAGCACCACGTCCTCGACAGCGGGCACCGTGGCCCGTGTGACCGGGTAGAACAGCATCTCCTCGACCGCGGCGTGCTGGGAGAGCTCCTCGATGATGCGGTCGACGATGCGCCGCTTCTCGACGTGCGCTCGGTCGCCGGCGTCCTCGAAGCGCTTGAACAGCTTCTCCACGGTGGCGTGGTCGTCCTTCAGCATGGTGATCGCATCCATGCGCCAGGGCTACCCGCCCGCTGCGGTCGCAGACACACGCCCGGTGCCGGACCCCATGACGTCTGTCACCCCGGTCCTCCCGCGAGGTTGCAGGGCATGATGACGGGGTACCGGGACCTGGCGGCGCACGGACCGCCCCCGCCGTGCGACAGACCCACGAAGGAGATCATGTTCCTCGCCATCCGCGAGATGCGCCGGGCCAAGGCGCGTTTCGGGCTGCTCATGGCCGCAGTCGCTCTCCTCGTGTTCCTCATCCTCGTGCAGCAGGCCCTGCAGGCGAGCCTCATCACCTCGTTCGTCGGCGCGATCGAGCGCCAGTCCGCTCCTGTCCTCGTCTTCAGCGTCGACGGCCAGCGCGCCCTCCAGGGAAGCGTCATCTCCCCCGAGCTGGAGCAGGCCGTCGGCGAGGTGCCCGAGGTGGCCGACAGCGGGCGCATCGGCCAGGGCACCTTCACGGTCGATGTCCGCGGTGAGGACGACGCGGTGGGCGATGCATCGGAGGCCGCCATCATCGGCTACGACAACGACGAGTTGGGGGCGCCGGAGGGGCTGAGCGAGGGTCGCCTGCCCGAGGCGGAAGGCGAGGCCGTCGGCAGCGCCGGCGACTTCGCGATCGGCGACACGGTGCAGGTCGTCTCCGTCGCGGAGGAGACGGGCCCCGAGCTGACGATCGTCGGTGTGGCCGAGGAGGCGCAGATCCAGGTCTCCCCCACGCTGTTCGTGGCCTGGCCGGACTACGAGGCCGCGGCGCTGGCCGACAACCCCGACGCCACAACGATCCCCCCGAGCGTCCTCGGGGTGCGTCCCGTCGACGGGGTGACCGACGAGGAGCTGAGCGCCGCCGTCAACGCGGCGGACGACGAGGCCGATGCGCTCACCCGGGCCGAGGCGGCCGAGGAAGCCCCGGGTGTGGGCGAGGTGCGCATGTCGTTCCAAGTGATCTTCCTGTTGTTCGCACTGGTCGTGCCGTTGGTGTCCGGCCTGTTCTTCCTGATCGTGACGTTCCAGAAGTCGCGCTCGTTGACCCTCCTGCGGGCCGTGGGGGCGTCGGGCGGCGTGCTCGTCCGCTCCCTGCTCGTGCAGGTGGTGCTCGTGATCGGGGCCGGCCTCGCCGCCGGGACCGCGCTGTACGCCCTGCTCACCCAGGTAGAGGTGGGCACGCTGACACTCCGCTTCGACGTGGGTGCCGTCGCCGTCTGGTCGGCGCTGCTGCTGGGGCTGGGCCTGGTCAGCGCTCTCGTCGCAGCCCGGCAAGTGCTCGCCATCGACCCGGTCGAGGCGACGACGGGTGGAGGTGTGCGGTGAAGCTGGCCCTGCGCGAGCTGAGACGGCGTCCCAACCGGTTCGCGGTGGCGACCGTCGTCCTCAGCCTGATCGCCCTGCTGCTGATGTTCCTCGGCGGCCTGCTCGACGGGCTCACGGCCGGCAGCACGGGTGCCCTGCGCGCCCAGCAGGCCGACCTGATCGTGTACTCGGCGTCCTCCGAGGAGTCCTTCGAGCGCAGCCGCCTCACCCCCGAGGTGCGCGCCTCGGTCGAAGAGGTCGTCGGGGACGACGCGGTGGGCGGTCTCGGGACCGTGCAGATCGGCGCCCGGCTCGACGACCGCGACGCGCGTGACCTCGTCCCCGTCGTGGTCATCGGCTACGAGACCGCGCCCCGGGGCCTGCCCGACGAGGTGCCGGCCGCCGGGGAGGTGTACGCCGACGAGTCGCTGCGCTCCGAGGGCGTCGAGGAGGGCACGACCGTCCGGCTCGGCCCCGCCCGCACCGAGGTCGAGGTCATCGGCTTCCTCGACGACAGCCGCTACTCGGGACAGGGCACGTTGTGGGGCTCGCTCGACACCTGGCGCGAGGTCCTCGGCGACAACCGGCCCGGCGAGCAAGTGGGCGAAGGGGTCGTCCAAGCCCTGGTCGTGCAGGCCGGCGGCGACGACACCGCCACCATCGCGGCGGACATCGACGAGGCCACCGACGGCGCCACCTCGACCGTGACGGTGCAGGGCGCGATTGACGCCTTGCCCGGCGTCGACCAGCAGCAGGTGGTCTTCAACCAGATCATCGGCGTCACCGTGCTCATCGCCATCGTCGTCGTGGCCCTGTTCTTCGCCCTCATCACGGTCGAGCGCACCGCCCTGTACGGCGTGCTCAAGGCGGTCGGTGCCAGCTCCCTCTACCTGTTCGCCGGCGTGTTGCTCCAGGCGCTCGTCGTGACGCTGATCGCCGCCGCCGTCGGGGTCGCGGCCTCGCTGGCGGTCGACGCGCTGGTACCGGCAGGCGGCATCCCCTTCGTCGTGGAGCCGGGCCGGCTGGTCAGCAGCGTCGGCTTCCTGCTGCTGGCCGCGGTGGTCGGGTGTGCGCTGTCGCTGCGCCGGGTGCTGCGGGTCGACCCCGCTGCCGCCATCGGGAGTGGATCGTGACCGATCAGGACCGGAGAGAGAAGGCCATGACCGACACCGAGGCCGACCGCCAGGTCGACACCGAGGCCGCCCTCCGGCTCGAGGGCGTCCGCAAGACCTACGAGGTGGGCGACGAGGAGGTGGTGGCCCTCGACCGCGCCGACCTCACCGTCGGGTCCGACGAGATCGTGGCCCTGGTCGGGCCCTCCGGGTCGGGCAAGACGACCCTGTGCTCGATCGCCGGGGGCATCCTCGCGCCCTCCGAGGGCGCGGTCGTCGTCGGCGGCCAGGACATCTCGGACTACTCGTCCAAGCAGCTCACCGAGTTCCGGCGCGAGGCGGTGGGCTTCGTGTTCCAGACGGTCAACCTGGTGCCGTTCCTCACCGCCCGCGAGAACCTGCTGGTCGTCGACGAGATCGGTCCCCGCACCGGTCGCAAGGCCCGCGAGCGGGCCGACCAGTTGCTGGAGGAGCTGAACCTGACCCGCCGGGCGGGCAACCTGCCCGGACAGCTCTCCGGCGGCGAGAAGCAGCGGGTGGCCATCGGGCGCGCCCTCATGAACGAGCCCGAGCTCGTGATGTTCGACGAGCCGACCTCGTCGCTCGACACCGAGCTCGGCGACCAGGTCGTGAAGCTCATCCGCGAGGAGATGAAGTCGCGGGGCACCGCGGCGATCATCGTCACCCACGACGAGCGCATCACGCACTACGCCGACCGCGTGGTGAAGATCGTCGACGGCCGGGTGGACGATCGTGGCGACGACCAGGGCACCGAGGCCCACCCTGCGGAGTCAGCCCGGGGGTGACCGGCGGCCCGGGGCGGGGGTCGGGAGCCGCCGCAGCGGGGCGAACAGGCGACGAGCCGCCGGATCCGGGTCGCGGCGGACGTGCGACGGCAGGTCGAACGCCATCTCGGCGCGGTCGCCCGAGTCGTACGCGGGCCAGCCGGGGTCGCCACCGTCGGCGAAGCAGGCCAGGGCGGCGGCCATGTCGCCGGCCAACGAGAGCGGGGGCGGGTCGCCGAGCAGGTTCGCCGCCCCCTCCACCGCGAGCGCGTCCCAGACCAGCGGCACGTCGAGGCCGTGGATCGTGCCGAGCGGCGTGGGGGCGTGCCAGGTGACCTCGTACACGAAGGTCGGCGCCGGCCCGGCCGTCCGGGCGTCCGCGAACTGGAGTGCCGGGATGCGGAACGACAGCGCGGTGATCGCCGCTCCCAGCTCGGCCCCCGGCGCCGGCGGCGGTCGGCCGGCGCGCTCGGCACGCCGGCGCAGCTCCTCCCGCCAGGCAGCGACGTCCGCCGGATCGAGCCCGAGGCCGGCCAGGACGGCGTCGACGTCGGTCCGGGTGATGTCGGCGCCGATGAACGACAGGAGCGCGTCGGCCTCCTCCGCCGTCGAGCCCGTCACGACCGGTACGTCACCGCCGGCGCCGCGGGCCACAGCAGCCAGAGGATGCTCGGGGACGACCTCGCCGTCGACCACCGGTCCGAGCCACATCTCGTAGCCGGCGAGCCGGCGCACGAGTGTGAGCGGCTCCTCGAACCCGTCGAGCCCCGCGACGGGCGCCACCTCGTGCTGCACGGCGAGCAGCCGGTCGCGCCCGACCCCGCCGACGCCGGCCACCGTCGGCTCGACGCCCAACCGGCGGGCCAGGTCCGCGGCGTGGGGCCGGGCACTCGCGGCGTCGACGACGTTCCACGGCGTGCCGCTCATGGCGAACACCCGGTGGAACAGCCCGGCGGCTTGCGGAACGGAGAGCAGGACGATCGCGGCGACCGCCCCTGCGGACTGCCCGGCGACCGTGACGTCGTCGGGATCGCCGCCGAACCGGGCGATCTCGTCGCGCACCCAGGCGAGCGCGGCCACCCAGTCGAGGACGCCCCGGTTGGGTGGCGCGTCGTCGAGGACGAGGAACCCGTCGACGCCCAGCCGGTAGTTGATCGCCACCACGACGACGCCGCGGCGGGCGAGGCCGGCGCCGTGGACGTCGGCGTTGCCGCCGACCACCATCCCGCCGCCGTGGATCCACACCACGACCGGGCGCGGCGGCCCGGTGACGGACGGGGTGTGGACGTCGAGGTGGAGCACGTCGTCTCCGGCGACGATCGTCTGGTGGAACACGCTGACCGGCCGCCCCGGCGGGGCCGCCGTCGGGGCGGGGTGCGCGGCGGCCCGCACGCCCGCCCCGGGCACTGGGGGCGGGGGCGGCGCGGCGCGGGTCACGCCGACGGGCGGCGCGGCGTAGGGCACCCCCCGGAAGCTGTGCACGCCCTCAGCTCCACCGCCGTCGCCGTGGATGCCCCGCACCAGGCCGTTGCTGGTCTCGACCGTCGTCATCCGATCCCGGACCTCCGGTGCGCCGTGCTGTTCGCACGATACCGGGGCGGTCACGGAGCGTGGGGTGAGGTGGGGTCAGGTCGCCAGCAGCGCCAGCACGTAGGCCACGGTCGCCGCCGCGGCGAACAGGGCGCGGGCGTGGTTCGCCGGCACCCAGCTGTCGTAGAAGCGCCGCCAGGACTCCCCCGCCTCGGCGGACAGCGGGTCGACCTCGAGCAGAGCGTTGTTGCGGGGGATGTGGTACGCCCCCGTGAGGATCACCGTCACCAGGTAGAGCACCCCGGCGGCCAGCAGGTACGGCGCCGCCGGACGGTCGAGGTCGGTCAGCGCCCACACGCCGAGCCCGATGCCCAGCAGGCCGGTCCCGAACAGGGTGAGGACGAAGGGCGGCGAGTCGGGGGCCGCCTCGTTGATGCCCTGCATGGCCCGGATGCCGTCCGCGTCGGCCACCCGGCGCAGGCCCGGCATGACGAAGGTCGAGAAGGCGAAGTACACGCCGGCCATGACCCCGGTCGCCACCACCGCGACGATCACGAGCGTGCGGGGAAGGCCTTCGATCATCGCCCCACGTCCTCCGTGTCGACGTCCCACTCGCCGTGTCGGCGGTCGCCCGAGCGTAGACGGCCGTGACGCGCGATCCCTCCGGGATTCAGACGCCGGTGCGCCAGGCGTCGATCATGCGGCCGGCGATGCTCATGGCCGGCGGCACGGTGGGCAGCTCGTCGGGGGCGAACCAGCCGGCCTCGGCGATCTCGTCCGTCTGGAGCACGAAGTCGCCTGACACGTAGCGGGCCCGGAAGCCGATCATCAACGAGTGCGGGAACGGCCACGGCTGGCTGCCCCAGTAGGTGATGTCGTCGACGACCACACCCACCTCCTCGAACGTCTCGCGGGCCACGGCCTCCTCCAGCTGCTCGCCCGGCTCGACGAACCCGGCCAGCAGCGAGAAGAACGGCGTCGGGAAGTTGGGGTTGCGGGCGAGCAGGATGCGCCCGTCGTCCCGCTCGATCAGCATGATCACCGCAGGCGCCAGGCGCGGGAACGCCACGAGGCCGCAGCGGGGGCAGCGTCGGGCCCGCTCGCGGCGCGCCGGCTCGGTCGGGGTGGCGCACTGGCCGCAGTAGCGGTGGGTGCGCTGCCAGTCGACGAGCTGGGCGGCCCGGCCGGCGACGGTCCAGGTGATCTCGTCGAGGGTGCCCCACAGGGCGCGCAGGTCGCGGAACAGGTCGAGGTCGACGTCGGCCTCGTCGCGGACGTCGACCGCGTAGCACCAGCGATCGTCGAGCAGGCCGAGGAACAGACCGTCGGCGGGCGCCTCGTCGTCGACGACGAACACCGACCGCCCCTCGTGGACGGCGACGATCAGCGCCGGCCCGGCCGGCGCGCCGCCGGGCGGCTGGTTGAGGGGCGTGAACGGCACGTCATGTGTTCTAGCGTCCCGAACCTGGTTCTACCCTGGTGGACGTGTCGGAGGCGCCCAGGGGTCGCGAGCTGTGGCTCATCGCCGGGCAGGAGCTGCTGCGCCGGGGCGGGGCGCCCGCGGTCAAGCTGCCCGCCCTCACGCGGGCCCTCGGGCTGACGACCGGCAGCTTCTACCACCACTTCGCGGGCATGCCCGACTACCTGGCCCAGCTCGCCCGCCACTACGGCACGGAGCAGCCGAGGGCGGGCCTCGCCCAGGTCGAGGACCCCGATCCGCGGGTCCGGCTCCGCCGCCTGTACGCGCTGGCGCTCGACGACGAGATGCGGCCCCTCGACGCCGCGATGCGCGACTGGGCGGGCAGCGACCCCGAGGCCGCGGCGGCGGTGCGGGCAGCCGACGCCATCCTGCTCGAGTTCCTCGCGACGGCCTTCGCCGACCTGGGCCACGCTCCCGCCGCCGCCCGGGCCCGGGCGCAGCTCATGTTCGCGGCCGGCGTGGCGCACTACACCCCGCCGTGGCCGGTCGATACGGGCATCCTCGACGAGGTGCTCGACATCCTGGCGCCCGATGACGCCGCTGCGGCTCCCGCGAGGTCGACGGATCAGACCAGGTCGGTCGGGCGCAGCTCGAAGCCGAGCGCGAACCGGCCGGCCAGCTCGGCGGTGCGGTCCCAGTCGAAGATGACGTGACCCTTGAGCACCTCGACGTCGCGCTGCAGCCGCTGCAGCGGTGACGTCGACAGGTACACGCTCGCCCCCGCGCCCTCGCACACCGTGCTGATCACCGAGCGGGCGGCCCGGACGGTCGCCGCGGCGGCGAGGCGGCTGGCGACGCGCCGCCCTTCGTCGGCGCCCCCGGATGCGCAGTCGGCGACCAGCTCCCGGATCGCGGCGTCCCAACGGACCCGGGCCGCGGCCAGGTCGCTCATCGCCGTCGCCAGGCGCACCTGGGCGGCGGGTTGCTCGCGCTGGCGGTCGCCGAGGGAGTAGGCGAGCACCCGCTCGGCGAGGCGCCCGCGGAACAGGTCGACGGCGGCCTCGGCCGCGCCCAGGGCGGGGGCGGCGGCCACGAGCGCGAGCACCGCGGCGACCGGGTGGCCCGCCATGCCGTCGCCCGCCAGGGGCGCGGCGTCGAGCAGGAGCGACGTCGCGGGGATCGCACGGTGGGCGGGCACGAACACGTCGTCGATGCGCACGGTGTTGCTGCCGGTCGCCCGCATGCCGGAGGTGAACCACACGTCGTCGACCTCGACGTCGGCGCGGGGGACCACCACGAACATCGTCTTCAGCTCGGGGCCGGCCTCGATGGCGTGGACGAGCACCCAGTCGCCGTGGGCGATGCCCGTCGCCCACTCCCACCGGCCGGTCACGCGGTAGCCGCCGTCCACGGCGTTGGCCGTGCCGGTCGGGGCGAGCGGCGCGGGGGCGAGCGCCTCCGGCCCGTGGGCGAACAGCTCGGCGCGGCCCGCCTCCGGGAACCGGGACAGCAGCCAGCCGTGCAACATCAGGAACGACAGGGTCCACGCCGAGGCCGGGCAGCCCTGCGCCAGCGTGCGCGTGCCCTGGGCCAGCGCGTCGAGGCCGAGGCCGTGCCCCCCGAGGGCGGTGGGCACGACGGCTGTCAGCAGCTCCTGGCGTCGGGCGTCGTCGAGCGTGGCCTCCGGCAGCCGGCGCAGTTCCTCGCCCTCGTCGGCCCGGGCCGCCAGGTCGACCGCGAGCGCCTCGCAGCGGGCGACGAAGGCGGCGTGGTCGAGGGCGGGAGCCATGGACGGAACATAAGACCGGTTATGGCCACAGGCAAGCGGAAGTCCGTGCGGCGCGAGCGCGACCACCAGCGCCTGGCCCGACGCCCTCGTCGGCATCGGACCGGAGATCGCGACGGGCCTCGGCGGCACGCACCGCCGAGACGTTGAGCGCGGCCGCGCCCTGCCGGTCGACGTCGCAGAACAGCCCCGCGAGCAGCCGATCCCGGACCCGGAGATCGTCGACCTCGTCGACCGCGTCGGCGATGGCGGGCACGGCGTCGTCCGACATCTGGGTGAGGTACACGACATCGAGCTCGGCACCGTCGGCGGCCCGCTCGATGTTGCGGCGGGCCACGAACGCCTCGGCCCCCACGACATCCGCGACGAGGACCAGAACGAGCGCCGCAGCCCCGGCGCCGGCGACGAGCCAGTTGCGGTCGGAACGGGAGGAGGCGTTCCGCACCACGGTCATCGCCAGCACCAGGGCCATCCACACCGCCGCGCCGACCACCCACAGGCGCAGCATCGTCAGCCCGAACGCCTCGTCGTAGAGCGCCATGCGCCGCAGGCTCACGACCACCAGGCCCAGGGCCAGGGTGGGGACCAGCGCGCCCAGTGCCCGCACGAGCGGCCGGTCGAGCGTCGCCGGCGCGGCCACCGCCCGCACCAGGGCGAGGAAGGCGAGCACCAGGCCGGCCGCCCAGCACAGCTGGAAGAACCCGCTGCGGGCGTAGTCCGCCGGGGTCAGCCCCGCGGAGGTGACCAGCCGGTCGCCGGCGTCGGTGAGCGCCACCAGCTGCGAGACGACGAACAGCCCGAGCACGATGGCGGCCAGGCTCAGCATCGTCGCCACCTCCACCGTGCCGAACCCACCACCGCGGGGCCGGTCATCGACCGGGGCGGACGCCGCCACGCCCACCGCCAGGACCGCCGGGACGAGGACGAGCGTCAGCAGCACGTGGCCGCTGAGCGGACCGAGGTCGAGATCCGCCGTGAGGAACGACGCGAACACCGCGTCGGCCGCCGCCAGGAGGGCGACCAGGGCGATCAGCAGGGGCAGGCTGATGAGGAGCGCCAGGCCCACCCGGGCCAGACGGTCGCGGGTCGTGGCGTTCAGCCGGGGCGCGAGCGCCCGCACGACGATCAGGCCGGCGAGACCGCGCTCGAGCGCGCCCAGGCCCCGGGCGATCATGCGGGTCGGCGTGGCGTCGAAGATCGATCCGGACCGGCTGTAGAGCACGCCGGCCACCAGCAGCACGCCCGCCATCGCCAGGTTCGACGCCGCCAGCCAGGGGCTCTCCCACACGGCGAGGAAAGCGGCCGGGACGAAGGCGGTGGCCGCCAGCAGCCGCGCCTCCGGCCGGCGGGTACGGCCGTCGGCGAGCAGCAGCACCACCACGAGGGCGATGCCGGCCACGACGACCAGGTTGCGCACGCCGCCCCGCAACCCGAGCTGGAGCACGAACGCGGCGGCGACCGCCAGCGCGATCAGGCGCCGCGGCGCGGGGTCGACCACGACCGGCGACCGGGGCCGGGTGTGGGCGCGGGGCGGACCGAGGACGACATCGCTCATGGCTGATCACCGTTCTGTGGAGGCAGCCGGACCACCATCGTGCAGCCGGTCGGCCGGTGTGGATCTGCATGGATCTGTCCGTCGTGCAGCTCGACGATCCACCGGGCGATCGACAGGCCGAGGCCCGCTCCCCCGGCGCTGCCCCGACGGGCCGAGTCGGCCCGGTAGAACCGCTCGAACACCCGGTCGGCGTCGGCCGCGCCGATGCCCGGACCGTCGTCGCTGACGGTGAGCACGATGCCCGGCCCTCGGGCGGACGCACCAGCGGACGACCCCGGGAAGGACCCGGTCTGCCCGTCGGCGCAGGCCGCCAGCCGCACCGGCGCGTCCGGTGGACCGAACCGGAGGGCGTTGGCCGTGAGGTTCGCCAACACCTGGTGGATGCGGTCGGGATCGGCGACCAGCACCAGGTCCGGCGGCGCCACGTCGGTCTCGACGTCGCGCCCGGGGAACTGCAGCTCGGCCTCCGCCGCAACCGCGTCGAGCACCGATGCGACGTCCAGGCGCTCGCGGCGCAGCGGCACGACGCCGGACTCGAGCCGCGACAGGTCGAGGAGCTGCGAGACCAGGCGTCCCAGCCGTTCGGTCTGGTCGAGCATCGACCGCAACAGCTCGGGGTGCGCCTCCTCGACGCCGTCGACCAGGTTCTCCAGCCGGGCTTGGAGCGCGGAGATCGGCGTGCGCAGCTCGTGCGACACGTTGGCGACCAGGTCGCGGCGCATCCGGTCGGTCATCGCCAGCTCCTGGGCCATCGCGTTGAATGCCCGGGCCAGCTCGCCCACCTCGTCGGCAGACGTGTCGGTCACCCGCTGATTCCAGTCGCCGTCGGCCATGCGCCGCGCGGCCACCGCCATCTCGCGCAACGGCGACGTCATCCCGCGCGCCAGGACCTGCACCAACGCCAGCGCGATCGACGCTGCGATCAGCGGACGGCCCCAGATCGGCACGCCCAGCCGGAAGCCGACGAAGGACACCACGGAGCTGACCCCGACCGCGACGACGATGGCGATGCCCAGCTTCAGCTTGATCGAGCTGAACCGGTCGAGCGGCCGGCGCGCCACCCGCAGCACGTCCTTGACCTCCGCCCAGGTCACCCCGGCCACGCCCGTCACGGCGCGAGCCCGAGGCCGTAACCGACGCCGTGCACGGTGCGCACGGCGTCCTCGCCCAGCTTGCGGCGCAGGGCCCGCACGTGGGAATCGACCGTCCGGGGACCGGCACCGTCCGCGTAGCCCCAGACGTCCGCGAGCAGGACCTCCCGGCGGAACACCACCCCGGGGCGCGCCAACAGGTGGGCGAGCAGGTCGAACTCGATCGGGGTGAGGTGCACCTCGGTGCCGTCGAGCCGCACCTGGCGGGTGGTCGGATCGAGCTCGATGCCCTCGTGGCGGAGCACCACCCCGGAGGCGGCCTCCTCGACCCGTCGCAGCACGGCCCGGATGCGGGCGACGAGCTCGCGCGGGCTGAACGGCTTGGTCACGTAGTCGTCCGCCCCGACCGACAGGCCGATCACCAGGTCGGTCTCGTCGTCGCGGGCGGTGAG
>CAYUXB010000012.1:21800-28925 GCA_964448525.1 uncultured Acidimicrobiaceae bacterium | reverse complement strand
CACGATGGCCGCGGCGCGGTCGCGCACGCCGAGCTTGGCGAAGATCGCGCCGACGTGGCTCTTCACCGTCGTCTCGCCCACGTACAACCGGGCGGCGATCTCGCCGTTCGTCGCGCCGCGGGCCATGTGGCGCAGGACGTCGTGCTCGCGCTCGGTCAGCGCCTCGAACCGGGCGGCCTCCACCAGCCGGGGCCGCACGTTGGCGCGAAAGGCCCCGAGGACGCGGGACGCCACGTTGCGGTCGAGCCAGGCCGCGCCGTTGGCGACGGCGCGGGTGGCGGCGATCAGGTCGTCGGCGGATGCGTCCTTGAGGGCGAAGCCCGCAGCCCCGGCGTCGAGCGCGCCCCACAGCGCGTCGTCGTCGTCGAACGTCGTCAGCACGAGAACGGGTGGCGGATCCCCGGCCGCCACGAGGGCGCGGGTCGCCGACACGCCGTCGACGCGCCGCATGCGGACGTCCATCACGACGACGTCCGGGCGGTGCTCCCCCACCGCGGCGACCACCTCGTCGCCGTCCTCGCACTCGGCCACGACCTCGAAGCCGTCCGCCGGCCCGAGGATGCGCGCCACCCCCGCCCGCACGACGGCCTGGTCGTCCACGATGAGGACGCGGATCACGGCGCCGCGGCCTCCGGGCGTGGCGCTGTGAGGGGCAGCGTCGCGGCCACCTGCCAGCCATCCTCGGTGGGACCGGCCGAGAAGGTGCCGCCGACCGCGCGTGCCCGTTCCGCCATGCCGATCAGACCGAACTGGAGCCGATGATCGCCGGCCGGAGGCGCCGGCCGGCCGTGATCGGCGACCACCAGGCGCAGGTGGCCACTCGACGCGGCCACGCAGACCTCGGCGCGGTTGCCGGGCGCGTGGCGGGCGACGTTGGCGAGGGCCTCGCGCACGATCCGGTGCACGGCGGTGCCGAGCGGCCCCGGGGTGGCGGGGGCGTCCAGCGCCGCGTGCACGTCGAGGCCGGCGCGCCGGTAGCTGTCGATCAGGAGCGGCAGGTCCTCCGAGCCGGCGAGCGCCGGATCGGTGCCACGCTCGTCCGCCCGCAGCGTGGCCACCGCCTCGCGGATCTGGTCGAGGCTCGACCGGCCGACCGCCTCCGCGTCGACGAGGGCGCGATCCGCCTCGTCGAGGTCGCGCCGCAGGACGTGGCGCGCGCCGGTGAGGTGCAGCAGGACGGCGGCCAGCGTGTGACCCGCCAGGTCGTGGAGCTCACGGGCCATCCGTCGCCGCTCCTCCACCACCGCCTGGGTGGCCAGCGCCTGGCGGGCCTCCTCGAGCTCGACGATCAGGGTGCGCTGGCGGTGCAGGGTGCGGCCGAGCACGTACATGAAGATGCAGGCGGTCGCCCACGGCGTCCACAGGATGCCGTCGGCCGGGATGACGTGGTCGGCCACGATCCACGCGCCGGCGGTCGAGACAGCGGCGATGGCGCCGGCCCGGGCGACGGACCCCAGGTTCCACGACGTGTACAGCACCATCAGCACGACGAGGAAGTAGCTCGGCTCCACGTTGCCCGACCGGCTGATGGCGGCCCCCACCGAGATGAGCACGACGGCGGCGAACACCTCGGCCCGGAAGCGGGTGGCGAAGGCCACGCCGACGAAGGCCAGCATCGCCGGCGCCAGCAGCAGGACATCGGCGACCGTGCCCCGGTCGGTCAACGCGGCGATGACGACGACCACCACCGGCGCCGCGAGGAGGAACGTCCGCTCCTCGCGCCCGGGAGGCGCCCCGGGCTGCGCCAGGTCGGCCGCCACGCGGCGCCACAGTCCCATGCCCCGAAGGCTACGACCCCGGCGTGCCCTCCGGCCTCCGCCCCGGGGAGGGCTGCGTGCGTCCTCCCCGGGGCGGAGCCGGGCGCTCAGTGGTGGTGACGGCGGGCGGTGCGCAGCGCCAGGCCGACGGCGACCATCGTCACGAGCACCGTCCACCACAGCGCTTGCGGGTCGTCGGTGGCGCCGAGCCACGACTGGCGCAGGCCCCCGATGACGTGGCTGAGCGGGAGCAGGTCCGACAGCGTCTGCATCGGCGCCGTCATCACCTGCCGGGGCGGGCCGCCGCCACCGAGGAGGAACATCGGCACGAACAGCAGGTTGCCGATGGCGTTGGCGGCCCGGCTGCTCGGCATCAGGGTCCCGAGGGCGATGCCGAGCGCCACGAAGCAACCGAGCCCGGCGATCACCCATCCGGCGACCGCGAGCGGATCCTCGGGGGCCGGGAGGCCGTAGGCCAGCCCGCCGGCGAGCAGCACGAGGCCGGCCGACACCGCGCCGAGGACGACCCCCACCCCGGCGTCCGCGCCGAGGAGGGACGCCCCGCTGACGCCGGACGCCCGGAAGCGCCGGACCACGCCCAGCTCGCGACGCGACGCCACGTGCACCGGGATGGCGACGAGGCCGACGTAGGCGAGCACGACGCCGAGGTACCCGACGACGTAGTGCTCGCTCGGGCGCACGCCGGCGAACTCGGGGTCGGGCGTGGAGCCGAACACCCCCGCGAGGACCAGGACGGTCACGGCGGGGAACCCGATCAGCCCGACGAGGACGCCGGGCTCGCGCAGGAACAGGCGGAGGTCGAGAGCGGCGATGCGGGCCGCGGTCGGGGTGGCGGTCATCGGTGGTCCTCCTGCAGCAGCGCCACGAAGCGGTCCTCGAGGCTGGGGCGCTCGACCCGCAGGTCGAGAGCGGGACGGCCGGCGGCCACCAGGTGGGCGCCGACGTGGGCGACCAGCGGTCCGCGGCCGGTCACCCAGACCTCCGGGCCGTGGCGTTGCACGTGGTCGACGCCGGGGACGTCGACGAGCGTCCGGGCGTCGAGGGCGGGGTCGGTGAAGCGCACGGTGGGGCCGCCGCCGAGGGCCTCGACGATCGCCGTTGGGGTTCCCTCCGCGACGACACGCCCGCGGTGCATGACGGCCACCCGGTCGCACAGCTTCTCGGCCTCCTCGACGTCGTGGGTGACGAGCACGACCGTCGTCCCCGAGTCGCGCACGCGGCGCACGACGTCCCAGGTGCGGCGCCGACCGATCGGGTCGAGGTTCTGGGTGAGCTCGTCGAGGAACACCACCTCGGGCCGCGACACGAGGGCGAGCGCCACGAACAGCCGCTGGCGCTCGCCGCCCGACAGCCCCACGAACGGCCGGCGCAGCAGGTGCGCCAGGTCCCATTCCTCGGCCAGCTCGTCGATCGGGCGCGCCCCCGGCTGGAGCGACGCGAACAGCGCCAGCGCCTCGCCGACCCGGACGCGGTCCGGCAGCGCCGCGTCCTGGAGCTGCGAGCCGGTGCGCCGACGCGTCGCGTCGCCGTCCGTCCCCGGGTCGAGGCCGAGCACCCGCACGGTGCCGGACGTCGCCCGGCGGAGGCCCTGGAGGATCTCCACCGTCGTCGTCTTGCCGGCGCCGTTCGTGCCGAGCAGGCCGAAGAGCTCGCCGCGGTGCACGGTGAAGGACACGCCGGACACCGCCTCGGCAGGCCCGTAGCGCTTCACGAGGTCGCGGACCTCGATCACCGGTGCGGCGTCGGTCGGCGGCGGCCCGGTGGCCAGGGATCGGGTTGCGGTCGTCATGGGGCAGAGCGTGCGCCACCGCCGGCGGCCGCACATCCGTCCCAGGGCCCCGGGTCGCCTCCTCCCGCGGACCGGGACGGCTCAGCGTCGGTCGTAGGCGAGCTCGAAGCGCTCGACGGCCTTCACGAACACGTTGGCCTCGTAGACGGGCGGGGCGGCGGGCGACAGGTTGGTCATCCGGGCGGTCATCTCCTCGAGCGCCACCCGCAGCTGCAGCCGGGCCACGTGCGCGCCGAGGCAGAAGTGGGTGCCGAACCCGAAGGAGATGTGCGGGTTCGGGTCGCGGCCGAGGTCGACCTCGTCGGGGTTCTCGAACCAGGCGTCGTCCCGGTTGGCGGACGGGTAGACGAGCGCCACCCGGTCGCCCGCGGCCATGCGCACCCCGTCGACCTCGGTGTCGGCGGCGACCGTGCGGAACATGTTGTTGAGGGGCGTGACCCACCGCAGCAGCTCCTCGACCGCCGTGGGGATGATGGCGGGATCCGCCGCCATCGCCTCCCACAGGTCGTTGCGCTCGCTCAGCAGGATGAGCGAGCGGGCGAGCGTCGTGCGCGTCGTCTCGGCACCGCCGGGCACGACGAGGCCCAGCTCCGAGTTGATCTGCTCGAGCGACATCGGGCTGCCCTCGAGCGTCGCGTTGGCCCACCGGCCGAGGACGTCGCCGGCGGGGCACCCCCGCCGCTCCTCGATGCTCGGTGCCGTCAGCGCGGCCATCTCGTGCACGGCACGGATGGCGTCGGACATCTGCATCGGGTCGCGGTGCAACGTGTCGACCCGCATCAGCCGTTCCGACCAGGACTTCACGTCCCGCCAGTGGGCGAGGGGCCAGCCGAGGAGCCGGCAGGTCGTGAGGGCCGGCAGGCGCCCGGCGATCGTGTCGACCACCTCCATGCGGTCGACGCCTCGGGTGGCGCCGAGGCAGTCGGTCACGAACCCGCGGATCTCGTTCTCGAGCGCGCCGACCGCCCGCGGGGTGAACATGTCGGAGATCAGCTTGCGCTGCTCCTGGTGACCGGGGTCGTCGCGGGCGATCATCGCCGTCTCGTCGGGGAACCACACCGAGCGGTACCCGCGGCTGCTCACGAAGTCGGCGGCGTGGCGCTCGACGTGGCGCAGGTGCTCCATGCGGGTGACGCACCACACGCCGTTGCGGTCGCGGTAGATCGGCTCGTGACGGCGCATCCAGGCATAGGCGGGATGGGGGTCGCCGACGTGGAACCGCGGGTCGAGCAGGTCGACGTCGGGGCGGGTGGTCAGGGTCTCGGCCATCGTCATCCCTCGATGTAGGGGCCGAGGACGGGCGGGACGCGCAGCTCCTCGGCGATGCGCTCCACGCCGATCGTGCGGTCGATCGCCTCGTGCACGTGGTAGATCCGCCGCTCCTGGTAGTTGAGGTTCACGACCTCCAGGGCGCCGCTGTCGATCGAGGTCTGCATCCCGGGCAGCACCGCCAAGTCCTCGAACAGGACCTTCTGGTTGAACCCGACGAACAGGTCGTTGGCCTTGCGCCCCTCCGGATCGTCCGAGGACAGCGAGGAGCACCAGTGGACGTGGTAGCTGCTCGTGCCGTCGGGCCGGGGCCAGTTGGTGATCAGGAACAGGAAGCCCCCGCCCACGAACACGATGCTCATGTTGGGGAACAGGTGGTACGAGAACGTGCCCGACTCCGGCAGGTCGCCGAGGGCGTCGAACAGGCTGGGGAACGGCATGACCCCGGTGAGCGGCACGCCCTCGCGCAGGGCGATGAGCATGCGCGAGTGGCCGTTGCCCAGCAGCCAGATGCCGGTGGCGGCCTGGTCGAGCACCTTGCCGGCGCTGTCCCGGTGCACGGTGTTGACGTGGTACGTCTCGATGTTGGCGTCGACCGGAAGCTTCCAGTTCACCGGCACGTCGCGCACCGTCGTGGCGGCCAGGTGGAGGCGACCGTCGAGGTCGGCCATCTCGCCGAGCTCCTCCCCGACGGTGCCGAGGAAGTCGACGAGCGGGGCGGCGCCGTCGTCGAAGTTGATGAAGACCAGCGGCCCCCAGCTCTCGCACCGCACCGAGGTGAGGTCGACGCAGGCGGGGTCGAGCTCGCGGAAGTTGGCGGCGTCGGGGTACCCGACGAGCGTGCCCTCCAGGTCGTAGACCCAGCTGTGGTACGGGCAGGTCATGCGCCGACCGGTGTTGCCGGAGGGCTCGGACAGGAGGGCGGCGCCCCGGTGCTTGCACGTGTTGAGGTGCGCCCGCACCCGGCCGTCCTGGCCCCGCACGAGCATCAGCGGCTTGGCGAGGTGCTGCACGAGCAGGTAGTCGCCGGGCTGGCGGAGCTGGTCCCCGTGGGCCACGAACAGCCACGAGCGGCCGAAGACGGCCTCGCGCTCCAGCGCGGCGAACGCCGGGTCCGCGTAGCGCCCCGCCGGCACCGGCGGCAGGCCCGGGAAGCCGTCGGGGTAGTCGCGCCGGCCGCGTTCGTCGGTGGCGCGGCGCTTCACCGCCGCGATCCGGGTCTCGGTCATGGCCATCTCGTCACCTCTCGGTCGTGCTGGTGGCCGCCACCAGGTCGGCGGCCCAGCGGAGGTCGGGCTTGCCCTGGGGCGTGTAGCGGAGCTCGTCGGTGACGACGAGCTGGCGGGGCGCCTTGTAGCCGGCGAGCAGGGGGCGGAGGTGGGCCCGGACGCTGTCGACGTCGGGGGTCGCGTCCGGGCGGGGAGCCACGACGGCCACCACCCGCTGTCCGAAGCGCTCGTCGGGGGCGCCGACGACGATGGCGTCCGCGATGTCGGGATGCGTCTTCACCGCCACGGCCACCTCCTCGGGGTGCACCTTCTCGCCGCCGGTGTTGATGCAGGTCGAACCGCGGCCGAGGAGGGTGATGGTGCCGTCGTCCTCCGGGCGGGCCAGGTCGCCGGGGATGGCCCAGCGCACCCCCGCCCCGTCGGTGGGGAACGTGGCCGCGGTCTTGTCCGGGTCGTTCCAGTACCCGAGGGGCACGTGGCCCCGGCGGGCGAGGCGGCCGACCTCGCCGACCGCCACCGGCCGCAGGTCGTCGTCGAGCACGGCGGTGTCGGGGCCCATGGCGAACCGTGGCGGGCCCGACCCCTCGCCGGTGCCGACGAGGCGGCCGTTCGACCCGGTCTCCGACGCGCCGAAGCCGTCGACCACGGTCACAGCGGGGAGCAGCGCGGCCAGGCGGGCCTTGAGGCCGGGCGACAGGACGGCGCCGCCGGAGGTCACGACCCGCAGCGCCCCGAGGTCGTGCGCAGCCGGGTCGCGCTCGAGCGCCTCGACGAAGGGCAGCGCCATGCCGTCACCGATGAGCACGAGCAGGGAGGCCGACTCCCGGGCGGCGAGGGCGGCCACGGCGTCGGCGTCGAACCGGTGACCGGTCCACAGCACCACGCCGCGCCCGTTCAGCAGCGGGACGAGGCTGTTCCACTGGCCGTTGCCGTGCATCAGAGGTGACGTGACCAGCCAGGGCCGGCGCTCCCGGGCCACCACGTCGGCCAGGCCCTCGGGGGTGGCGATGGGCGGCCCGCTCGGGTTCCCGCCGGCCAGCGCGGCGAAGAACAGGTCCTC
>CAYUXB010000012.1:17710-21700 GCA_964448525.1 uncultured Acidimicrobiaceae bacterium | reverse complement strand
CCGTCCTCCAGCACGACGACGTGGACGAGCGCGGGCAGCCCGGGACGGACCTCGGCGACGAGCGGCAGGAACGCACGCTCGGTCACGAGCGCGACCACCTCGCCGTCGCGCAGCACGTGGGCGAGCTCGTCGGCCGCGTACCGGTAGTTGACGTTGATCGGCACGGCCCGGGCCTTGAAGCAGCCGAGCATGGCCTCGAGCCACTCCATCCGGTTCCACGACAGGATCGCGACGTGGGCGCCTGGTCGCACGCCGACGCCGACCAGGTGGTTGGCGAAGCGGGTGGCCCGCTGGTCCAGCTCCGCGTAGGTGCGGCGCTCGTCACCGGCGACCACGGCCAGCCTGTCGGGCAGCGTGTCGGCGGCGACCTCGAAGAGGTCGGCCAGGTTGAAGGTCGGCAACGGCGTCCCCCGGGTCGTGTGAATAAATGAATGCCCGTACATATATAGTCCACCGCCGTGCCCTCGCCAACCACCCCGGAGGATCCCGTGACCGAGCCCACCGCCGCCGCACCCCGCTGGGAAGGGGCGTCAGCCCTCGTGACCGGGGGCGGCTCCGGCATCGGCCTCGCCTGCGCCCAGCACCTCGCGCGCGCAGGTCTGCGCGTGACCATCTGCGGGCGCTCCGAGGAGCGGCTGCAGGGCGCGCTGGCCGAGCTGCCCGAGGGCAGCTCCGCCGTGGCCGCCGACATCACCGACCTCGCCGCCATGGAGGCCGCGGCGGCTGCCGCCGCGGGCGACGACGGCACCCTCGCTGTCGTGGTGGCCAACGCGGGGGGCGCCTACGCCGTCGGGCCCCTCGCCCTCGTCTCGCCGGAGGACTTCCAACGGGAGCTGGACGTGAACGTCACCGGCACGTTCGTCACCCTGCGCGCCGCGGCGCCGGCGCTCGCCCGTCACGGCGGCAGCGCGTTCGTGGCCGTGTCGTCGATCGCCGGCGTGCTCACCCACCCGCTCATGGCCGGCTACAGCACCAGCAAGGCCGGCCTCGACATGCTGGTGCGCAACGCCGCCGACGAACTGGGCCGGTTCGGCGTGCGCGTCAACGGCGTGCGCCCCGGTCTCGTGCCCACCGAGGCGTCCGACCCGCTGAGCAGCCACGACGCCACCCGCGAGGACTACCTGGCCCAGATGCCGCTCGGCCGGGTCGGCGCGGTCGACGACATCGCCGCCGCGGTCACCTTCCTGGCGGGGCCGACGGCCACCTGGGTCACCGGCCAGATCCTCAACGTCGACGGCGGGCACTCGCTCCGCCGAGGACCGCACCTCGACCGGCTCGTCGGTCGCCACCACGAGGACGCCCTCCGCGCCCACCTCCTCGGGGAGCCGGATCAGAAGACCGTGTAGCCACCGTCGACGACGAGGGTGTCGCCGGTGTGGAAGGTCATGGTGGGGTCCGCGAGGAACACCGCCGCGGGGCCCATCTCGTCGGCCTCGGCCCAGCGGCGGGCCGGGGTGCGGCTGATCGTCGTCTCCCGGAACTTGTCCCAGGCGTAGCCGGCCGAGGCGAGGTCGGTGCGGGTCCAGCCCGGCAGCAGGGCGTTGACGCGGATCTGGTGCCGGGCGAGGCCGACCGCGAGCGCCCGCACCAGCCCGAGCAGCGCGGACTTCGAGGCGCCGTACGCCTCGTTGCCGGCGGCGCCGTGGATCGCCGAGGTCGACGAGATCGCGACCAGCGAGCCGCCGCCGTGGTCGACCATGTGCCGGGCGGCCGCCTGGAGCGTGAGCATCGCCCCATCGAGGTTGACCCGCATCACCCGGTGCCACTCGGCGAGATCCACGTCGAGGAACGGGATGCCCCGGCCGGTGGTGCCCGCGTTGGCGAACACCGAGTCGATGCGCCCGCCGGCTGCGTCGAGGCTGGCCGCGAACGCCGGCTGCACCGCGTCCGGATCGGCCACGTCGCAGACGACGCCGTGGGCGGTGATGCCGTCCGCCCGGAGAGCGGCCAAGGCCTCGTCGTTCTTGTCGGCCTTGCGGCCCCAGATGACCACCTGGGCGCCGGCCCGGCCGCAGGCCGCGGCCATGCCGAGACCGATGCCCCCGTTGCCTCCCGTCACGAGGACGGTGCGGCCGGCGAGGGAGAGCGGAGTGGAAGATGGCTGGTCGTGCATGGTCGAACCCTAGCCCTGTGACATTTGACTTTAGTGACCCCTCGCTTTACGTTCCTCGCCGCAAGCACGGTCGGACGAGGGAGCAAGGGGTGTACGACGTGCAGGACACGCAGATGGCAACGCGGATCTACACGGGCGAGCGGTACGAGCGGAACGCCGCTGTCATGGTGCTGGACCGCATCCGGCGCGCACCTCTCTGCACAGCCACCGCCGTGCTGGGCGAAGAGGAGCTGACCTACGCCGAGGTCGGCGAGCGCGTCTCGGTGGCCGCCGCCGTGCTCCGGTCAACGGGCGTCGGCCGGGGCGACCGCGTCGCCCTCGCCGCCAACAACACGCCCGAGATCGTCGAGTACCTGGTGGCCACACTCGCGCTGGGCGCGGTGTTCGTCCCCCTGAACACCCGCCTCAGCGCGGCAGAGCTCGAGTTCATCATCACCGACGCCGGCTGCACCGTCGTCGTCGCCGACGCCGACCTCGCCCGGCACATGGCACCGGTGCAAGACGCGCTCGGCGCCACCCTCGTGGGGCTCGCCACGGGCGCGCAGGCGGCACTGCCCGACGGCTGGACGGCCGAGGCCGACCTCGTCCCCGCCGAGGTGACGCCGCTCGTCGAGGCGGTCGACACCGACCCGAACGACGTCGCCATCCTCATGTACACCTCGGGCACGACCGGCAACCCGAAGGGGGTGATGATCAGCCACGACAACATGCTCGCCGGGATCCACAACCTGATGCTGATCGTCACCTTCGGCTCGGACTCCGGCATGCTCGTCATGACGCCGATCTTCCACGTCGCCGCCCTCGCCCTGGTGCTGTCGACGCTCGGCACCGGCGGGCGGGTCGTGATCATGCGGAGCTTCACCCCGGGCGCGTTCTTCGAGGCGCTGGACGCCCATCCGATCACGTTCTCCTTCGGCGTGCCCGCCATGCTCCAGATGATCGCGGCGGACGAGCGGTTCGCGGCCACCGACCTGTCGCGGCTCTTCCTCATGTGCGCCGGGGCTCCCGTGCCTCCCGCACTGCTCGACGTCTACCTGCAGCAGGGCGCCCGCGTCACGCAGGGGTACGGCCTGACCGAGTCCACCGGGACCGTCAGCCTGCTGGAACCGTCGATGGCCCGCCTGAAGCTCGGCTCGGCCGGCCTGCCCTTCCCGATGACCGAGGTCCAGCTCCGCGACCTCGAGGGCAAGGTCGTCGAGGCGGCCGGTGTCGATGGCGAGATCTGGGCCAAGGGCCGCTGCATGGTGCAGGGCTACTGGAACCGCCCCGCCGAGACCGCCGAACTGCACGACGAGGACGGCTGGCTGCGCACGGGCGACGCCGCCCGCTACGACGCCGACGGCTACCTCTACATCACCGACCGCATCAAGGACATGATCATCACCGGCGGCGAGAACGTGTATCCCGCCGAGGTCGAAAAGGCGCTCGCCGCCCACCCGGCCGTCGCCGAGGTCGCCGTCGTCGGCGTGCCCGACGAGCGCTGGGGCGAGGCCGTGTGCGCGGTCACGACCCTCGCACCGGGAGAGTCCCTCACCCTCGACGAGCTCCAGGCGTACGCCCGCGAGCACCTCGGGGGCTACAAGGTCCCGCGCCGGCTCCACATCGCGGAGGAGTTGCCACGCAACGCCTCCGGGAAGGTGCTCAAGCGCAACCTCCGCGCCGACCTGGCCTGACGCCAGGCACGGTTCCCGGCCGGTACCTCCGGTCGTTGCCGTCAGGGCTGGCGCGCGCGGGCGGCCAGCCCCCGAACAACCCCGAGGGGAAGACAGTGAAACGCACCACCATCCGCAGGACCGCCGCGGTCCTGGCCCTGGCGGTCGTCGGCGCCCCCCGGGGCGCCGCCGCCCCCGCCCCCCACCCCCCGGCAGCCCCCCGCA
>CAYUXB010000012.1:0-17700 GCA_964448525.1 uncultured Acidimicrobiaceae bacterium | reverse complement strand
GTCGTCGCCGCATGCGGCGACGACTCCGACTCCGACGACGACACGTCAGCCGACGTCACAACCACCGAGGCATCTGGCGACGACACGTCGTCGGGCGGCGGCGACAGCCTCGCCAGCACCGACTCGATCCCGGAGGAGTCCGGCCCGGCCGACGACTCCCTCGACCCGGTCGTGATCGGCATGGTCAACATGGACGAGGGCACGCCGTCGTATCCGCTGGTGTCGGCCGGCGTCGACGCCGCCGCCGAGTACATCAACGCCAAGCTGGGCGGCATCCAGGGCCGACCGGTCGAGATCCGCCACTGCAACGTGGGCGTCGACCAGGCCTCCAACCAGGAGTGCGCCCAGGAGTTCGCCAACGACGAGGACATCAGCGCCGTCATCAACGGCTACGTGTTCAGCTCCTCGTTCGGGCTCCCGATCCTCGAAGCCGCGGGCGTGCCGGTGCTGCTGCAGACGCCGCTGACACCCGCCGACTTCGAGGCGCCCAACGGCTTCGCCTACCAGGGCGGCAACGCCGGTGGCGGCGCCGGCACGGCCACCTACGCGGCCCGGTTCCTCGACGCCGAGGAGATCGTGATCTTCGGGGCCGACGACGACGCGCTGCGCGCCGCGGTCGCCCAGATCGAGGAGCTCCCCGCCACCGAGGGCGTCGACATCTCCGTCACGCACATCGCCAACACCGCCGCCGACGTCACCGCCGACGTGCAGGCGTCCAACGCGGCCGACGCGGATGCGATCCTCGCCCTGGTCAACGCACCCCAGTGCCTGCAGGTGGGGCAGACGGTGCGCGACCTCGGCATCGAGACCCCGATCGTCAGCACCACGGTCTGCGCGGTGCCGGCGACCCTGGAGGAGACGCCCGAGGTGCTCGAGGGCTGGAACATCATCGGCAGCGGCCTGCCGCCGATGCTGCCCGAGGGCGCCTCGGCCGAGCTCGACTTCTTCCGTGAGGTGTACCCCGAGTACGGCTCGGAGGAGGAGCTCGGTTCGTTCCACGCACTCGGTGGCTTCGGTGCGCTGCTCGCCCTCTGGGACATCGGCAACGACGCGCCGGAGTCGCTGACCCGGGCCGACTGGACCGAGGGGATGGCCAACTTCGACGGCCCGTACTTCGGCGGCGTCTCCGAGGTCTCGTGCCCCGGCGAGTACTACCCGGCCATCTGCGCCAACGACGTCCGGGCCTTTCAGCTCGACGACCAGGGCCAGATGACCCAGGTCCAGGACTGGTTCGACCCGCTGGGTTGACCGAGCCCTGACACCTGACCCCTGACACCGCGGAGGCCACGATGAACGAGTACCTGCTGTTCCTGGTCCTGGGCATCGGGACCGGCGCGCTCTACGCCGCTCTCGCCCAGGGCGTGCTCGTGGCCTACCGCGGGTCGGGGGTCGTCAACCTCGCCCAGGGCGCCGTCGCCATGTACGGCGCCTACACGTACTACGCCCTGCACGGCACCGGGGAGCTCGTCCTACCCCCGATCCCCAACCCGCTGTCGCTCGTCGAGGGCATCGCGGGCTGGTTCGGCGCCGAGCTGTCCCTCCCGGACATCCCGACCTTCGTCGTCCTCGCCGACGGCGGCCTGCCGGTCCCGGTCAGCTTCGTACTGGCGCTCGCCGTCGCCGCCCTCCTCGGCCTCGCCCTCCACGTCCTCGTCTACCGCCCGCTGCGGGCGGCGCCGCCGCTCGCCAAGACGGTGGCCAGCGTGGGCGTGATCATCGTGTTGCAGGCCACGATCGGGCTGCGCTTCGGATCCGAGGCCCGCTCGGCCGAGCCGATCCTGCCCGACGACCCGACCCACATGCTGGGCGGCATCGTCAAGGCCGACCGCCTCTGGCTCGGTCTCGTCGTCGTGCTCATGGCCCTCGCGCTGTGGGCCGTGTTCCGCTTCACCGTCTTCGGGCTGGCGGCGCGGGCCGCGGCCGGCAACGAGAAGGGGGCCGTGCTGCTCGGCTACGCCCCCGACCGCCTCGCCGCCCGCAGCTGGGTGCTGTCGTCGGTGCTCGTCGTCGCCGCCGGCATCCTCGCCGCCCCGTTCGCCACCCTGTCGCCGACGACGCTCACCCTCCTCGTCATCCCCGCCCTCGGGGCGGTGCTGCTCGCCCGCTTCGAGTCGGTGGCCATCGCCACGGTCGCCGCGTTCGCGCTCGGCATGTTCGACCAGCTCATGATCCTGCTGCTGCGCAAGCCGCAGTTCGAGTGGCTGCCCGGCAACGGCAGCCGCGAGCTCATCCCCCTGCTCGTCATCGTCGCCGCCCTGTTCCTCCGGGGTCGGTCGCTCCCGGTGCGGGGCTCGACGGAGACGGAACGGCTTCCCCGCGCCCCCGAGACCCGGCGCCCGGTGCGGCTCATCGTCGTGCTGGCCGTCGTGTTCCTCGCGGGCCAGCTCACGCTCGGCTACGAGTGGCGCCAATCCCTCACCGTGTCGGCGATCGGCACGATCGTCGCCCTGTCGCTCGTGGTCGTCACCGGCTTCGTCGGGCAGATCTCGCTGTCCCAGATGGCGGTGGCGGGGTGCGGGGCCTTCTTCCTCACCCGGGCCGCAGGCGACTGGGGCATCCCCTTCCCGATCGCGCCGGTGCTCGCCGCCGGCGTCGCGACGGTGATCGGGCTCATCGTCGCCCTGCCGGCGGTCCGCATCCGCGGCGTGAACCTCGCGCTCGTCACGCTCAGCTTCGCCTACGCCGTCGACCAGCTCGTGTTCAACAACGACGACCTGGTCGGCATCTCCTCCGACGTGACGCCCGCGCCGTCGCCCAGCCTGTTCGGCTACGAGTTCGGGCCGCTCGACCAGCTCGACAGCCGGGGGGTGCCGAGCGTGCCGTTCGGCATCTTCGTCGGCGTGGTGATGATCCTGGCCGTGCTGGCCGTGGTGAACCTGCGCCGGAGCCCGGTCGGTCGCCGGATGCTCGCCGTGCGGGCCAACGAGCGTGCCGCCGCCTCGGTCGGCATCGACAACGTGCGCACGAAGCTGCTCGCCTTCGCGCTGGCGTCGTTCCTCGCCGGCATCGCCGGGGGCCTCCTCGCCTATCAGAACTCCGGGCGGGTCGAGCCGACCACGTTCGCCGTGATGACGTCGCTGTCCGCCCTCGCCATCGCCTACCTCGGCGGCATCTCCTCGGTGGGCGGCGCGCTCGCCGCCGGGGTGCTGACCGCGGGTGGCCTGTCGAGCACGGTGCTCGACCGGATCCTGCACATGGGGAGCTGGGAGCAGCTCGGCACCGGCGCCCTGCTGGTGGTGACCGCCATCCTCAACCCGGAGGGGATCGCCGCCGCCATCCGCCACGTGGGCGAGGCCGTGGGGCACCTCACCCGGCGCTCGCCCAGCCCCGCAGCGGAGCACGACGGGGAACCACCGGGCGCCGACCCGGCGCTCGCGACCGCGGAGGCATCGTCGTGACCCCCCTTCTCGACGCCAGCTCGGTGACCGTCCGCTTCGGCGGCGTCACCGCCAACAACGACGTGGACGTCCAGGTCGGCAAGGGCGAGCTCGTCGGTGTCATCGGCCCGAACGGCGCCGGCAAGACCACCTTCATCGACGCGATCACCGGCTTCGTCGACTCGTCGGGCCGCGTGACGCTGGGCGGTGTCGACATCTCCGCCGCCAACGCCGTCGCCCGGGCCCGCGCCGGCCTCATCCGCACGTGGCAGTCGGTCGAGCTCTTCGACGACCTCGACGTGGCCGACAACCTGGCGGTCGCCGACCACCGCCCCCGCCGCCTGGAGGTCCTCCGGGCGATCGTCGGGGTGGGCAGCGCCCGCAACCTCGACCGCATCGAGGCCGCGCTGGCCCGGGTCGGTCTCACCGGTTCCGGTCACCTCTTCCCCGAGCAGCTGTCGCACGGCCAGCGGAAGCTGGTGGGCGTCGCCCGAGCCCTCGTCTCCCACCCCGACGTCCTGTGCCTCGACGAACCGGCGGCCGGGCTCGACGAGACCGAGAGCGCGGCGCTGGGCCGCCAGCTCCGCCAGCTCGCCGAGGGCGGCCTGACGATGCTGCTGGTCGACCACGACATGCGCCTCGTCCTCGGCGTCTGCGACCGCATCTACGTGATGGACACCGGGCGGGTCATCGCCGCGGGCACCCCTGCGGAGATCAGACGTGACCCCGCGGTGCTCGAGGCCTACCTCGGCACCGCGACCCACACCGAGGAGGAGCGATGAGCACCCTCGAAGCCCGAGGCGTGACGCTCGGCTACGACGGCCAGCCGGTCGTCCGCGAGATCGACCTGACGGTGGACGCCGGCGAGGTCGTCGCCCTGCTCGGCGCCAACGGCGCCGGCAAGACCACCACCCTGTGCGGCCTGTCGGGCCTCGTGGCGGCGTCGACCGGCGAGGTCGTCCTCGACGGCCGGTCGCTCCGCAAGGTCGCGCCTGACGCGCGGGCTCGCCGGGGTCTCGCCCACGTGCCGGAGGACCGCGCCCTGTTCGCCGACCTCACGGTGCTCGAGAACCTGCAGCTCGGCCAGCACAGCCGGCGCAAGCGGATCGACGACGCCCTCGATCGCTGCCCGGAGCTCCGAGCACTGCTCGACCGCCGGGCCGGCCTGCTGTCGGGTGGCGAGCAGCAGATCCTGGCGATGGCGCGCGCCTTGACCGCGCGACCGAAGGTGCTGCTCGTCGACGAGATGAGCCTCGGGCTCGCCCCGCTCATCGTCGAACGCCTCCTCCGCATGATCGAGGAGCTCGCCCACGAGACCGGCTGCGCCGTCCTGCTGGTCGAGCAGCACGTCGAACAGGCGCTCGCCGTCGCCGACCGCGGCTACGTGCTCAACCGCGGCGAGATCGCGCTCGAGGGGTCGGTCGACGTGCTGAAGGCCCAGCGCGCCGAGCTGGCCGCCACCTACCTCGGCGACGACCTGGAGACGGCGTGACCCGCCTCGGCATGGTGGTGCCCCAGCACGAGATCGGCACCGACCCGGCCCTGATCGTCGCGTGGGCCCAGGCCGTCGAGAGCCTGGGCTTCGCCCACCTCGACATCTTCGACCACGTGCTCGGGGCCGACGTCACCGACCGGCCCGACTGGCCGGGCCCCTACACGGTCGAGCACCGGTTCCACGAGCCGTTCGTGCTCTACGCCTTCTTGGCTGCGGCCGTGCAGCTCGAGCTCGCCACCGGCGTGCTGGTGCTGCCGCAGCGCCAGACCGCGCTCGTCGCCAAGCAGGCGGCCGAGCTCGACCTGCTGTCCGGCGGCCGGCTGCGGCTCGGCGTGGGCATCGGCTGGAACCCGGTCGAGCACGAGGCGCTCGGATGCGACTTCACCGGGCGGGCCGCCCGCTACGAGGAGCAGATCGTCGTCCTGCGCCGGCTGTGGCGCGAGCCCGTCGTCGACTTCACCGGCGACCACCACCGCATCGACCGGGCCGGCCTGGCGCCGCGGCCCGAGCGCCAGATCCCGATCTGGATCGGCGGGGGCACCGCGCCCGGGGTCCTCGACCGCGTCGGCCGGCTCGGCGACGGCTGGATCGCGCACGATCCCCGGGCCGGCGTCGGGACGCGGGACGCGATGGCACGGGTCCGCGCCGCGGCCGAGGCCGCAGGGCGCGACCCGGACGCCATCGGCCTGCAGGGCCGCATCGAGGTGCACGGCACCCTCGACCGCGACCGGTTCCGGAGGGCCCTCGACGCCTGGGCCGGCTGCGACCCCACCCACCTGTCGATCGTCGCCACGGGCCAGGGCGACGCCCGGGCGCACATCGACCTCCTTCCGCAGATCGCCGCGCTCGTGAGCGATCATCTCGATCCCACGCCCCGAGGAGCCGCATGACCGAGAACACCGATCCCCTGCACCCGTTCGTCCGCCTCATGCGCCGCTACGCCATCGACTACACCAACTCGCACGACCAGTCGATCTATCCCGAGCTCTTCGTCGACGACTACACGGTCAACATCGGCGGCGTCGCGCTCGTGCGCGACGAGTCCTACGGCCCGGCGGTCAAGTGGCTCTACGACAAGGCGCCCGGACTCGGGTTGGTCGTGCACGAGCTGGTGCTCAACGGCGACCGGCTGTGCATGCGGTTCAGCGAGCACGCCGCCATGCCGGCGCCCGGCGGCGGGCGCGCCCTCACCTGCTGGCGGGGCATCGGGATGTACGCGTGGGACGGCGAGCGGCTCACCTCGAACTGGGTGGAGCAGGACTTCCTCAGCCGTCGGCGCCAGATCGCGACCGGCGTCCCGGACGCCCTCGAACCCCCGCACCTCGACCCCTGGGTCACCACCGTGCCCGTCGCCCCGGACGTCGCCGCCGAAGCGGTCGCCCGGTCGGCCGTCGAGGACGGGCGACTCCACGAAGCCGCATCCGCCCACATCGACGATGCCCCCGGCGACGGTGGCCCGCTCGTCGTGGAGCCCGCCGAGGTCGTCGTCGACGACTGCTTCTCCGCCGGCCGGCGGGTGGCGGTGCACGCCACCTACCGCGGCCCGTACCGCGGCGGGGTGATCGGGGTCGACGATGCCCTGCTCGGCCGTCCCGCGGCGCTGCAGGTCGTCGCGCTCGTCGACGTGGCCGACGATGGCGGCCTGCGCGAGGCGCGCGTCGTGACCGACCGCGAGGGCGTGCGCGCGCAGCTCCGCTCACCGGCGTGAGCGCGGTCGTCCGGTGCCGGCGCGCCGGCTGGCTACCCTTCGGTGGTGGCTGAGGTGCGACCGGCCGAGGCCGTCGGGGCCGCTCCCCCGCCGCTGCGCGGGGAGGCGACGCGCGAGCGCGTGCTCGCCGCCGCGTCCCATCTCTTCGCCACCCAGGGCTTCGACGGCACCAGCGTCGAGGCCGTGGCCGCGGCGGCAGAGCTCACCGTGCCCGGGATGTACCGCCACTTCCCGGGGAAGGACCAACTGCTGATCTCGGTCGCCCGGCGGGTCACCCGGCTGTCGCGTGCGCGCCAGGCGCTGGCCACCGGCACCGATCTGGCCGAAGGGCTCGCCGGCCTCTTCGCGGAGTACCTCGAAGAGGGCCAGATCGAGCGTCGCCGGCTGTCGATCGAGCTCAGCCGGGCGTCGTTCCAGAACGCGGAGCTCCACGACGCGCTGGTGCGCTTCAACGGGCTGCTCCGCGACAGCCTGGCCGTCACGATCTCGGGTTCGGCCCCGGAGGTCGACGAGCGCGAGGCGGCGCTGCTCGCCCACCTCCTGCTCGTGCTCCTGATGGGCGCCGTGCACCTCGACACGCTCGACCCCGAGCGCGTGGGCGACGGCCGCGTGGTGGCGTTCCTGCGTCGACGGTTCGCCCTGCTCGTCGCCGAGCCCGGCCGGGCGGTGCCCGCTCGCCGCCGGCTGCCCTCGACCACCGTCGACGCCGTGGCCGAACCGGAACCGCGAGACGGACGCCGGGCCCGTTCGGTCCGCACCCGGAACCGCATCCTGGCGGCGGCGGAGGAGCTGTTCGCCCTGCACGGCTACGACGCCACGACGATCGAGATGCTCGCGGCCCGATCCGACATCACCGTGCCGGGGCTCTACCGGCACATGACGAGCAAGGAGGCTCTGCTCGTCGAGGTCGCCCAGCGGGCCTTCTCCCGCTACCGCCTGGGCGAGCCGTTCGGCGATCGGGCCGGCGTGACCGACCAGCTTGCCGACCTGCTCGCCGCCTTCTCCGCCTCCGGTGAGCGGGTCAATCGCCGTCTGGCGGTCGAGCTGGACTTCGGGGCCTGGCGCAACGCCGAGCTCGCGGACGGCCTCACCGAGTTCCACCGGCGGGTGCGCCGCAACGTCGCGTCGTCGCTCAGCGTCGAGGAGGGTGTGGCCGCGGACGACGACCACGAGCTGCGCGCGCTCGTCGCCCTCATGCTGTTCATGGGCATCGCCCACCTCGACACGGTCGATCCGGTGCTGATCGACGACCGGGCCTGGACCGACCTGCTGCGCCGCCGCGTCCCCCAGCTCGTGGGCTGCGAGTAGGGCACGAGTGCCCTGTCCATGAACGTTCGCCCTGACCACGTCGAGTCAGGTTCGTCGCTCGCAAGGACGCAGGAGGAAGGCGCATCCGTAGATGCGGCGACGACGAGGACGCCGCGAGCGGCGGATCTGGCCGGCGTGGCAGGGCGCAAACGTTTGTGGACAGGGCACTAACTGCTCGGGCGGGTGACGCGGAGCGTCTCCACCATCTGCCCGACGCGGGCGGCGACGGCGGCCGGGTCGGCCTCCACCGCGCCGAGGTCCTCGAGGTGGCAGAGGCCGAGCAGCACGAGGAAGAAGCTCTTGACCGTCGCGATCGGGTCCGGGTCGTTCGGCAGCAGGCCGGCCAGCTGGGCGGCCGAGCGGGACTGCCAGTCGCCCAGCATCTCGGCCAGGACGGGATCCCGGTGGGACGCGAGGTGCAGCTCCGCCAGCACGCGCCGGGCCTGGGCCATCTCCGGTCGGAGATAGGCGAGCACGACCTGCTGGAAGCTGTTTGCCCCGGTGCCCTGCACGGCGTCGGTCATCAGCCGCAGGCTGCGCACTCCCGCCGCGTAGAGCAGGGCCTGGCGGTCGTCGAAGTGGTTGTAGACAGCGGTGGCCGTCAACCCCGCGCGGCGGGCGATCTCCTGGAGGGTGGCGCCGTCGAAACCCTGGTCCGCGCAGGCCGCGGCGGCCGCCTCGATCAACCGGTCGCGGTTGTCGACCCCGTCGGATTTGGGCGGTCGCCCGCGACGCACCTGGCCAGCCATGCGGCGACGTTACCTCGCGCGCTATAAAATGACGATCCGTTCATTTAACTCCGACCGGACAGGGGTCACATGCTCACGATCGCCACGCTCCTCGAGCGCCAAGCCGCCCGGCACGCCGGCATGGTGGCTCTCGTCGACGAAGCCACCGGCCGCCGGTGGACGATCGCGGACCTCGAACGGGCCAGCGCTGCCGCGGCCCGCACCTTCCAGACCGCGGGCATCGGCCACGGCGACCGCCTCGGCCTGCTGTCCCCGAACCATCCCTCGATGGTGCTCACCTATCTCGCCGTCGCCCGACTCGGCGCCGTCCTCGTCCCGATCAACTCGCGCCTCACCGCCTCCGAGGTCGAGCTGCTGGCGGCCGACGCCGGGCTGAGCGGCCTGGTCGCCCACCGGGACCTTGCCGCGCCGGCGCTCGGTGCGGCGGCCGTGGTCGGACTCGGAGCCGATCGCACGTGGTGGATCGGCGAGGGCGACCTGCCCACCACCGGCGGTGACCTGGAGGACGTGCTCGCCACGGCGACCGACGAGCCCTTGACGGTCGACCGTCCGCCCGTGCCCGACGACCTGCTCTACCTGATGTACACCTCGGGCACCACGGGCCGGCCCAAGGGGGCGATGCACACCCATCGGACGACGATGGCGGCCACCACCGGCAACCTCGAATCGATGGACTACCGGCCCGGCGACACGTACTTCAACGTGATGCCGCTGTTCCACGTCGCGTCGCTGGCGATGGTCAACATGTGCCTCCACCGCCGCTGCACGATGGTCCTCGGACGGGCCTTCGATCCCGTGGGCACCTGGCGAACCATCGCCGACCACCGGGTCGACGCCATGATGGCGGTCCCCGCCATGCTCGCCGCGATGGCGGCGACGTTCGACCCCTCGCTCGACACGAGCTCGCTGCGGGTGCTCTCCACCGGGGCCGCCCCGGTCCCCCTCCCCCTCCTCGAGCGCTACCGCGAGCTCGGCATCGCGATCGTCCAGGCCTACGGGATCACCGAGGCCGGCGGCGCCGTGACGGTGCTCGACTCGGCCGACGCCCTCGACCACCTGGGCAGCGCGGGCAAGCCCCTGCTGTCGCTCGAGATGCGGATCGTCGGCGCGGGCGGCGTCGAGGCGCCCGCCGGCGAACCGGGCGAGATCGTCGTCCGCGGGCCGGCGGTCACCACCGGCTACTGGGGCCTCCCCGACGTCACGGCCGAGGCGCTCGTCGACGGCTGGTTCCACACCGGCGACGTCGGCGTGGTCGACGCGGAGGGCTTCCTCACCATCCGCGATCGACTGAAGGACATGCTCATCTCGGGCGGCGAGAACGTGTATCCCGCCGAGCTCGAGTCAGTGCTGTCCGGTCACCCCGCGGTGGCGGACGTCGCCGTCATCGGCCAGCCGTCCGATCGTTGGGGCGAGTCGGCCTGTGCGGTGGTCGTCCCGGGCGACGGTTTCGACCCCGACGAGTTGCTGACCTGGACCCGCGAGCGACTGGCGGGCTTCAAGGTCCCCCGCGCGGTCGCCACCGTCGAGGACCTGCCGCGCAACGCCAGCGGCAAGATCCTCAAGCACGAGCTGCGCGACCGGTTCCCGGGGCCGGCGCCCGAGTAGGACGTGTGCGGGGCCGGGTCTCGTCGGCCCCGCCTCGTCAGGCGTGACGTCGCCCGGCCGCGTCAGCGGGGTGGGATCCCGAGCGTCGCACCCAGGTCCCCCAGTCGGTCGTCGACGGCACGAGGGTCGAACGTGGGCGGCTCGAGCAGTACCCGCGACACACCGAGCTCCTCCAACCAGTCGAGCTCGCTGCGGTCGGTGGACCCGAGCGTGGTGATCTCGATGGCGTCGGGGTCGCGGCCTGCGTCGGTCGCCGCCCGCCGCATCACGCCGACCGCCTGCGCGAGCGTCTCGCGATCCGTCGAGCCGGGGTAGAACCCGTCGCCCAGCTCGCCCGCCCGACGGGCCGCGCGCGCCGAGTGTCCACCGACGATGACCGGGACGTGACCGTGCACGGGGCGGGGGCGGCAGTAGACGTTCTCGAAGGCCGCGAAGGGCCCGTCGTGTGAGGCCGCGTCCGGGCCCCACAGCGCGCGCAGGGCACGGATGTAGTCATCGGTGCGGGCACCGCGCTGCTCGAACGGCACTCCCAGCGCGGCGAACTCCTCGCGCAGCCAGCCCGTGCCGACGCCGAGCAGCAGGCGACCGCCGCTCAGCTGGTCGATGGTGGCGGCCTCCTTGGCCAGCACCAGCGGGTTGCGCTGGGGCAGCACGGTGATGCCGGTGCCGAGCTTCAGCTCACTGGTGCACGCGGCCACGAACGACAGCCAGGCCAGGGGCTCGGGCAAGGCCATCTCGTCGGGGCCCGGCATCCGGCCGTCCTCGGCGTAGGGGTACGGCGAGGTGTAGCCGGCCGGCACGACGATGTGCTCGACGGTCCAGATCGACTCGAAGCCGTGCCGCTCGGCGGCCACAGCCACGGCGCGCGCCCTCGCGCCCGTGCCGAACCCCACGTTGCCGAACATGATCCCGTACTGCATCGACGCCACTCCCAATAAATGAACGAACCTTCATTATGACCTGCGGGTAGGGTCGCCGCGCACCCGGTGACGCCCGGAACGCCGACCGCGCCCCTCCCCCGGTGCGCCGCCCGCGGGTGGGTCCGTCGCCGTCACATGGAGCCAGCGTGTCGAGGGCAGGTCGTTCGAACAAGCGCAGACACGTCCTGACCATCGCGGCGGGCATCGCCGTCGCCGCGACCATGACCCTGGTCATCTGGTTGGACATCAGCACCGGCATCTGGGAAGACGTCGCGATCCTCTCGGGGATCGTGGCCGGCCTCCTCACCTTCCTGCTCACCGCCCTCTTCCTGGACAGGATCCTGACCCGCGCCGAGCACGAGCGGTGGCTCCCGGTCACCCACCTGGCCCTCACCGACCTGCTCCACGGCCTCGCCCAGGACGAGAGCGCCACGCACCGCGGATGCTTCTCCCCGCGTCGCCTCGCGATGCCGAGCGGTCAGGGCGCGAGCCGCGCGCCGCTCGAGCGCCTCCTGGTCCAGGTGCGAACCGAGCGCGCCGAGCTGAGCGTGGTGCTGGCGCGCTGGTCGGCCTTCCTCGCGGTCAGTGCCGACGTCGAGGCCTTCATGAGCCACGTGGCCGAGATCACCGCCGACCTCGATGCGGTGCGCGATGCGGTCCTCGACCTGGAGCGCCGGCCCGACGCCACGGCCGCGGCACGGCTGGGCTCGACGATCGAGCGGTACAACGCCCGGGTCGGGGCGGCCGTCGAGGAGCTGCAGTCGCTCCTCGCTGCGACGTCCCCGGGCGAGCCCGGAACGGGATCGCCGGAGCGCCCACCCCCGAGAGCCCATCCCGACGACCCTTGGGCCGATCCCACCGAGTAACCACTATTAGTGGCATAGCCGCGCCAAACGTGGCTACTTGTCGTCGCAGACCCTTTCGGCCTGCTCGCCACAGTCGCCGCCGTCTTCGCGCTGCTGAGGCCCGCGCCCCCGGGACCGCTGACACGTCCCGCCTACGACGAGGAGGTCCTGCACCATGGCCGACGCCGGAGCGGGTGGCGACGTCTCGACGCCGCGGAGGTGGGCGGCGCGGTGGAGCTGACATGACCGTGCCGATGACGGGCTGGGAGCGTCTCACCGATCACCACCCCGTCGTCGGCTTCGTCGACCAGAACCTGCGCGGCGCCGGCCAGGTGTTCTTCCAGAACAACCCGATCACCGGCGCGTTCTTCCTGGCCGGCATCACCTACGGGGCGATCGACGACGGCACCTGGGAGGTCGCACTGGGGGCCGCGGTGGGCCTCGTCGTCAGCACGGTCACCGGATGGCTGCTCCGGGTCGACCGCACCGCCCGCACGACGGGCCTCTACGGCTACAACGGCATCCTCGTGGGGGCGGCTCTGCCGACCTTCCTCGACCCGACCGCCCGGATGTGGGTCTACCTCGTCATCGGCGCCGCGGTGTCGTCGGTCGTCATGATGGCGGTCGCCAACGTGTTCAAGACCTGGGGCACGCCCGCGCTGACGTTCCCGTTCGTCCTCACCACCTGGTTCCTGCTGCTGGCGGCGTACTCGTTCGCCCACGTCGACATCGCATCGCTGAGCGCGCCCGCGCTGCCCGCATCGCCGAGCGACACCGCCGCGTCGGTCGACTGGTCGTTCGAGTTCGCGTGGGACACGCTCTGGCAGGGCGTCTCCCAGGTGTTCCTCATCGACAACGCGGTCACCGGCATCCTGTTCGTGATCGGGCTGGCCGCGAGCTCGCTGTGGGCCGCCGGTTATGCCCTGGCGGGGTCTGCCGTCGCGGTCGGCACCTCCATCGCTCTCGGCGCGACCGAGACCGACCTGGCCGAGGGCCTGTTCGGCTTCAGCGCGGTGCTGACCGCCATCGCCCTGGGCTGCACGTTCTACAGCCCCACGTGGAGAGCCGGTGTCTACGCCCTGATCGGCGTGCTCTTCACCGTCGTCGCGCAGGGCGCGATGGACGCGACGCTGAGCCCGATCGGGATCCCCACGCTCACGGCGCCGTTCGTCTTCGTCACCTGGCTCTTCCTGCTCGGCAAGGAGGAGCTGCGGCCGGTCGGCCACCACCTCATCCGCCGCGACATCGGGACGGCGAACGGGGCCGAGGACCACGCACGCGCTGCGGTGACCTCCGCTCCTGAGGGGCCTGTCGGCAAGGCGATGAGCACACGACCACGGCCGGCCGGGCGTGGCGGGGCGTGAAGGGAGGAGATCGATGGACGCCGCGGACACTGCGTGGGTGTTGATCTGTGCGGGCCTGGTGATGTTCATGACGCCGGGCCTCGCGTTGTTCTACGGGGGCATGGTGCGGGTGCACAACGTGCTCGTGATGCTCATGCAGAACTTCATCCCCCTGGGTGTGGTCACGTTGACGTGGATCTTCGTGGGTTACAGCCTGGCGTTCAGCAACGGCGGCAACGGGTTCTCCGGCGCGCTGGACGCCATCGGCCTGGCGTCGATCGAGGCGCCGCGCTTCCACACGGTGACCGCGGGGGTGACCATCCCCACCCTGGCCTTCGTCACCTACCAGATGATGTTCGCCGTCATCACCCCCGCGCTCATCACCGGCGCCACCGCGGGACGCCTCAAGATCGTCGGATGGGCGGCATTCCTCGTCCTGTGGTCGATCCTGGTGTACCCCTTCATCGCCCGGTGGCTGTGGCACCCCGACGGCTGGCTCACCGAGCTGGGCGCGCAGGACTGGGCGGGCGGGATCGTGGTGCACGCCTCGGCAGGCGCGGCGGCGATCGCGGTGCTCGTGGTCATCGGCCGCCGGCGGAACTGGCCCGACGTGGCGGTCCGGCCCAACAACCTGCCGTTGATGCTGGCGGGCACGGGCATCCTGTGGTTCGGCTGGTTCGGGTTCAACGCCGGCGACGGCCTCCAAGCCGACGCGCTCGCGGCCCAGGCCGTGCTCAACACCCATGTCGCCGCAGCCGCGGCCATGGTCACCTGGCTGCTCACCGAGCGGATCACCGAGGGCCACAGCACCATCGTCGGCGCCGCTTCCGGCGCCATCGCCGGGCTGGCCACGATCACACCGTGCGCCGGGTTCGTCGGCACCGGTGCCGCCGTGGTGATCGGCCTGATCGCCGGCGTCGTCTGCCACAGCGCCATCCACCTGAAGTTCGCGCTGCTCTACGACGATGCCCTCGACGTGATCGCGGTCCACTTCGTCGGCGGCGTCCTCGGCTCCCTGCTCCTCGGGTTCTTCGGTGATCGGTCCGTCAACAGCACCGGCCGCGACGGCGTCTTCCACGGTGGCGGAAGCCTGCTCTGGCACCAGACCGTCGCCCTCGCCGCGGTCATCGCGTTCTCCTTCGTCGTCACCTGGATCATCGCCACCGCGATCGACCGGACCATCGGACTGCGGGTGGCACCCGACGAGGAAGACCACATGGACCACCTCCAACAAGCCAACGACGCCTACGCCCTCACCGGCACGGCCGCGACCGAGCTCACCGCCAACGCCGACGCCGACGCCTCCTCGCCAACCCCTGCCCTGGCACCCCGCAACGGAACCGGCCGCCACCTCGTGACATCCCTCGTCGACGCCGACCAGGCCGAGACGCTGCGCAACGCCCTCGTCGCCGCCGGCGCCGAATCGATCGTGCTGTCCGAAGCAAGCGCCTACACCGGCACCACCGACATCCAGGTGTTCCGAGGCCACCGGCGCAGCGTCCAGTTCCACCAGCGACTCCGCGTCGAGGTCACCGTCGACGACACCGCCCGCTCAGCGGTCCTCCACGCCCTCGACCGGTCCGGCGCCAGCCACGACACCTACGTCCTCGACATCACACCGATCCGATGACCACCGGGCCGGCCCAGAACGCCCTGGCCGTGCAGGGCACCGGGTTCCTCGGCCCCGACACCACCTTCTCGTCCGAGGAGTGGCCGTCACCGACGCCGCTCCACAAGGCGACATCCCTGGAGGAGATCACCATGTTCGGCACCCCCGCGGCCAGCCCGCTCCTGGCGGGGAGCGGCCTCCACCACGGATCGCTCACATGACCGGCGACGACAGGTCGACCGCCGAGGACGACGCCGCGACCGGCACCGGTCACGACGCGGGTCACGCCGTGAGGTCGCAGATGGACCGGATCGTGCGGACCCTGGTGCCACCCCTCGCTCTCGGCCTGCTGTTCTCGGTCCTGCTCACCGGCTCGTTCGCGAGCGCGCTCCACTCGCCCAGCTTCCACGACGTGAAGGTCGCGGTGACCGGGCCGAGCGACGAGGCAACAGCGCTGGCCGACGGACTCGACCAGGACTCGAGCCTCGGCATCGATGCCACGGTCGTGTCGAGCCGCGCCGAGGCGCGATCGCAGATCGAGCACCGGGAGGTGTACGGCGCGTTCGTGCTCGGCTCCGGCGGCAACGAGGTGCTGGTCGCCTCCGCCGCCAGCGATGAGATCGCCGAGGCGCTGCCGGAGATCTTCGACAAGGCCGTCGCCTCGCAGCAGTCCAGCACGACGGACGCGTCGGCCAAGACCGTGGATCTGGCCCCGCTGCCCGACCAGGACCGCTCCGGCTCCGTCGGCTACTTCGTGATGATCGGGCTGGCGATCGGCGCCTACTTCGCTGCGCTCATGCTCAACAACTTCGTGCAGTTGCCGCTCGTGGGCGTCCGCCTGGCGGTGGCACGGCTGGTCACGCTCGCCGTGTACGCGCTGGTGGCGCCGCTGCCCGTCCTGCTGATCGCCGACCAGGTCCTCGATGCCCTGCCCGGCCACTTCGTGATGCTGTGGCTCTTCCTCGCGCTGTTCGTGTTCGCCGTCGCCTCCTTCGCCAACGCGCTCATCCACTTCTTCGGCATGGCCGGCACCGCCGTCGTGATCCTCCTCATCACCGTGATCGGCAATCCCGCGGCCGGGGGATCGGTCGCCTGGCCGCTCCTGCCTGCCTTCTTCCGGGTCGTCGGGCCGTGGACACCGAACGGCGCAGGGACGGAGGGAATCCGCAACATCGTCTACTTCGACCACAACGCGATGGGTCGTCCGCTGCTGACGCTGGTGCTCTACACGGTCGCCGGGATCGTTCTCACGGTGGTCGCCGCCGCGTTGCGCAAGGCGCGATCCGTCGAACCGGCCGTGACGGAGGCCGAGGCGTCGGTCTCCGGCGCCGGCGCGGTGCCGCTGACCTGATCCGACGGGAGGCGAACGGTCCCGGCACGGTCACAGGGCGCGGATGTTGCGCAGGTTGGAGCGCGCGAGGTCGAGCATCTTGCCGACACCGCCCTCCAACACCGTCTTGCCGGCCGCGGTGGCGAACCCCCGGATCTGCTCGGCCGTCACAGCCGGGGGCAACGACAGCGCGTGAGGGTCGGTGACCACGTCGACGAGCACGGGTCGGGGGGAAGCCAGGGCCGCAGCGAGGCCGTCGCGGACCTCGGTCGGATCGGTGATGCGGACCGCGTCGAGTCCGACCGCCGTCGCGATCTGGGCGTAGTCGATGTCGCCCAGGCCGGTCCCGTGCGGGGGGAAGCCCTCGACCAGCATCTCCAGCTCGACCATGCCGAGCGACGAGTTGTTGAAGACCACGATGGTGAGCGGGAGGTCGTGCAGACGCACGGTGAGCAGCTCTCCGAGCAGCATCGCCAGCCCCCCGTCCCCCGCCATGGCGACCACCTGCCGTTCCGGGCTCGCGAGGGCAGCGCCGATGGCGTGGGGCACGGCGTTGGCCATCGTGCCGTGCAGGAACGACCCCACGACCCGCCGCCGGCCGTTCGGTGTGAGGTAGCGGGCGGCCCACACGTTGTTCATGCCGGTGTCGACGGTGAACACGGCATCGTCGGCCGCCAGCTCGTCCAGCACGTCGGCGACGTACTCGGGGTGGATCGGGGTGCGTTGCCCGCGGTCGCCCGTGTAGGCGTCGACCACGCGGGTGAGCGCCCGCTCGTGGCGCCGGAGCATGTCGTCCAGGAAGGCGCGCGAGCCCTTGGGCTCGACGAGCGGCGCCAGGGCTCGGAGGGTCTCCCCCACGTCACCGTGCACGGCGACGTCGAGCGGGGTGCGCCGGCCGAGGTGCGCGGCCTCGCTGTCGACCTGGGCGGTGCGCCGGCCGGGCAGGAACGAGTCGTAGGGGAAGTCGGTGCCGAGCAGCACCAGCAGGTCGGCCTCGTGCAGCGCCTCGTGACAAGCCCCGTAGCCGAGCAGGCCGCTCATCCCCACGTCGTAGGGGTTGTCGTACTGGATCCACTCCTTGCCCCGCAGCGAGTGGCCGACCGGCGCCTTCACCGCCTCGGCCAGGGCCATGACCTCGGCGTGGGACCCGCGCACCCCGGCCCCGCAGAACAGCGCGACCGAGTCCGCGGCGTTCAGGGCGTCGGCGAGCTGACGGACCTGCGACGCCGGCGGCACCACGCGCCCCGGTTCGACGCAGAGGGTGCCCTCGCCGGTGCGGTGCTCGACGGCGAGGTCGGCGACGTCGCCGGGCACGACGAGCACGGACACGCCCCGGCGGGCCAGGGCCTCCTGCACCGCGACGCGCAGCATCCGCGCGACTCGCGGGTAGTACTCCCGGTCGAGACGGTCG
>CAYUXB010000011.1:0-29712 GCA_964448525.1 uncultured Acidimicrobiaceae bacterium | reverse complement strand
ACCTCGACGTGGTGGCCGAGGTCGACCAGGGCCTTGGCCAGATGTCGCACGTAGACGCCCTGGCCACCGACATGGGGCTTGCCCCGGTAGGCCAGCAGCGCGATGCGCAGAGGAGAGTCCTCGGCGTACATTCCCGCAACCTTTCCGTTCGACTGACCGCGCGGTCAACTCCGCGTCGGCCGCGCGCTCCCGCCGTCGAGGGTCGAAAGGGGTGCGCCCGCGGTTAGGCGGGTCAGGCTAGCGCCGCCGACACGCCGTTCCGTAGCCGAGGTCACGGGGAGTCGCAGGAGTCGGGTTCGTCTGGCGTCGGGCAGGCGGTCGTGGACGTCGTCGGCGCGGTCGTGGACGTCGTCGGCGCCGGCCGGGTGGTCGTTGTGGTCGGCGCCGGTGGCGGGGCCGTGGGCGGCGGCGCGGTGAACGGCGGCGCCGTCGTCGGAGGCACCGTGGTCGTCGGCTGGGGGCGGGGTCGCGTGGTGGTGGTCGTCGGCTCCTCCGTCGTGGTGGTGGACTCCGACGTCGTGGTGGCGAGCGTGGTGGTGGTCGCCACCGTGGTCGTGCTGCTCGCGGTGGTGTTGGCGGTGTCGGCCACCGCGATGGAGGGCGAGTCGTCGCCCCCGCCGCCGGAGAGCAGGGCGAAGCCCGCGACGAGCACGATGACCAGGGCGACGGCGACGCCACCGAGGACGAGGCGCACGTCGAGCGTGCCGTCGTCGCCGGTGTCCTCCTCCTCGTCGTACCACTCGCCGTCCCGTTCGCGGCGCCGGGCGGCGGCCAGCGCGCCGGAGCGGGTGCCGAACGGGTCGGTGTCGCTCGTCCGGAGGCGTTGGAACTCGTCCTGGCCGGCGTCGCCCGCCGCGCTGTCCGCGTGGGGGGTCGCCGCGCTGGCCCATGCGGTGGCCGCCGGCTGCGGGTCGAACACAGAGGTCCGCGTGTCGCCGTCGGAGCCGTCGGAGCCCGCGGGTTCGTCCGGCCAGAGGTCGTCGGTCCAGTCGTGCCCACCCGTGGCGGGCGCGGGTCGGTCGCCGAAGACCGTTCGCTCGCCCGTGGGGGGCCCGGCGAGGTCGGCGAAGGGGTCCGCGGGCGCGGCGGGTGCGGGTGGGGGGTCGCCGGGCAGCGCACCGAAGATCGAGTGCTCGCCCGTGGCCGGGCCGGCGAGGTCGGCGAACGGGTTCGGGGCGGGCGGCGGATCGCCGGGGAGGTTCCCGAAGATCGACCCGGTGTCGGGTGGCGGCAGGAACGGCGCCGCGGGCGGCGGGACGAGATCGCCGAGGGCGGGGGGCGGGAGCGGGGACGCCACTGCGGAGTGGGCCCCGGTCACCGTGCCGGGCACCCCGTCGGCGAGGTCCGCGAACAGCGCGGCGCCTTGCGCGACCGTGAGCTCGGGAGCGGAATCGATGACGATCGCCGCTCCGGTGCGCTCGGACACGATCTCGGCCAGCCGCGGGATGTTGGCGCTGCCGCCCGTCAGCAGGACCTGGGAGATGTCGGCGGGGATGAGGCCCGCGTCGTCGATGGCGGCCTGCAGGAGATCGACCGCGTCGGTGAGTGCGGGCTCGGCGGCCTGCTCGAACGCGTCGCGGGTGATCTCGACGCGGCCGCGGGCGTGGGGAAGCGCGACCTCGACGACGGCGGTGTGCTCGGTGGAGAGGCGCTCCTTGGCGTCGCGGCACGACGCCCGCACGCGGCGCAGGGCTCGCATGCCGGCGTGGTCGTCGTGGGCGACCGACGAGGTGATGTCGCCGAGGGCGCTCTCCACCAGCGACAGGACGATGGCGTCGAGGTCGGCACCGCCGACCTCGGTGAGGGTGGCGGGGTCGCCCACGAGGTCGAAGGCGGTGTCGGTGCGGCGCACGAGGGTGACGTCGACGCTCGACCCGCCGAAGTCGACGACCGCGATGACGCTGTCGGGACCGAGGTCACGGTCGTGCGCCAGCTTGGCGACCGCGGCGACCGCCGCGGGCACCATCGTCGCGTCCGGGCCGATGGCCCGACCCGCGGCCTCGCCCAGCAGCAGCTCGGCGTCGTCGCCCGCTCGCAGCGGGTAGGTGACCACCACGTGGTCGGGCCGCGCGCCCTGTGCCGACGCGACCCGGTCGACCACCGTGCCGACGAGCGCCTCGGTCAACGCCAGCGGGTCGCACGGCTCGCCGTCGACCACGATCGGCCCCGGTTGGTCGAGGCGGGCGGACACCATGCGGGCGACGAGCGTCGGCTCGTACCGGGAGGCGTGGTCCGCGGCCTCGCCGACCACCAGCGAGCCGTCGGCCCGCAGGAGCACCACCGATGGCATCGTGGCCGTGCCCTCGCCCAACACGCACGGTTCGAGGTCGGTGCCTCGCCGGATCGCCGCCGCGCACGTCGTCGCTCCGAGGTCAATCCCCAGGCTGTAACCCATCGTTCTCTCCACCCCAGCTCGCCTCGACACGGAAATGTAACAAGTCGAGGCACCTCCGGGAAACACGCCGTTCCGCGGCTGGTCGGACCGTGGGTCGGTGGCATGGCACCGTGGAGGGGTGCGAGCCGTCGTCCAGCGCGTGTCCGAGGCCTCCGTCGCCGTCGACGGCGCGGTCGTCGGCGCCATCGGCCCCGGCCTCTGCGTGCTCGTCGGCGTCACCCACGACGACGACGCCGACAGCGCCCGCCGGCTGGCCACCAAGCTGTGGCACCTCCGCATCCTCGACGACGACGCCGGGGTGATGAACCGGTCCGTCGCCGAGACCGGCGGTCAGCTGCTGGTCATCAGCCAGTTCACGCTGTACGGCGACACGCGGCGAGGACGGCGCCCGAGCTGGATCGCGGCGGCCGGTCCCGACCAGGCCGAACCGCTGGTCGACGCCGTCGTCGGCGAGCTACGGGGTCTCGGCGCGGACGTGGCGACCGGGCGGTTCCGGGCCGACATGCGCGTCGCCCTCGTCAACGACGGCCCGGTCACCCTCGTCGTCGAGGTCTGAAGCCGGCGCGACGTCGACCGCTGCGTCGGGCTCGTGCTCGGTGTCGCCACCGGTGCGGCGGGCCACGATCCAGCCGAGCGCCAGGCTGACCAGCGCCACGGCGACGGCCGGCCCCATGCCGAGACGGGTGTAGAGGGTCGTGCCCTCCCGCCGCTCCAGGGTCTCGTGGAGCACCACCTGCTCGGACACCGAGCTGCGCTCGACGACGTTCCCGTCGGGGTCGATCACGGCCGAGAACCCGGTGGGGGCCACCTGCCCGAGCCAGCGGTCGCTCTCGATCGCCCGCATCCGCGACGACGCGATCTGCTGGGTCTGCACCAACGTGCCGGTGAACGAGGAGCCGTTGGTCGGGTTGAGCACCACCTCGGCGCCGTCCTGGACGCCCTCCCGAACCCGGTCCCCGAAGAAGATCTCCCACGAGATCGCCACGCTCATCGGCCCCGCCGGCGTGTCGAGCAGGGCGGGCTCGGTGCCGATGATGGCATCGCGGGAGGTGAGCGACTCGCCGCCGAACGGTTCGAGCAGCGCACGCAGGGGCACGTACTCGCCGAAAGGCACCCGGTGGACCTTGTCGTAGCGGTCGGTGACCTCGCCTGTGGGGGAGTACACGACCGAGGCGTTGCGGAAGTTCTCGGGGCCCGCGTCCTCGACCACACCGACGATGAGGGGGGCGTCGACCTCGCGGGCGAGCTCGGCGAGCTCCTCGTTCTCGTCGGAGGTGGCCAGCTCGTCGACGTCGACCACGTCCTCGGGCCACACCACCAGGTCGACGGGGCCCTTGATCAGCTCGCTGGCCGCCATGTGGCGTTCGAACACCTTGCGCTCGTCGGTGTTCCAGGCCCGGGTGCCCTGCGGCCCGCCGCCCTGCACGAGCGCCACCTGGATCTCGCCGACCGGCTCGGTTCGCGGCCCGGCGACAGCCGCTCCGACGGCGACCACCGCGACGAGAGCGGCGATGCCTGCCGCCCGCCACCGCCTGGACGCGACGGCGGCGACCGCCACCCCCACGACGACGGTGATCTCGACCAGCAGCAGCGCGCCGCCGAGCCGCAGCACCGGGGCCAGCGGCCCGGCGACCTGGCCGACGGCGAGGCTCGACAGGGGCACGCCGCCGAACGGCCACGACCAGCGCAGCAGCTCGGTGAGGGCGATCGCTCCGGGCAGGGCCAGCCACCGACCGGGCGCGGTCGCGGGCACGACGGTGACGGCGAGACCGAACAGGGCCGCGTAGGCGACGACGGCGATGACGTAGCCGGGGATCGTCATGTCGGTCATCCACGCCAGCGAGGGGAAGTACAGCCCGAGGCCGACGAGCATCCCCCGCCGGAAGCGCTCGCCGCGAGGGCGGTCGGCGATGATCCGATCGAGGCAGGCGATGCCCACGAACGCGAGGGGCCACCAGCCCCACGGGGGCAGGGCGGCGGCGATGAGCACTCCCGTGCCCAGGCAGGTGAGAGCGGTGACGGCGCGGCGCATGCAGCCGTGATGTTCCCACGTCGCCGGTACGCCGGCCCAAGCGCCGGGCCGGACCGGGGACGGACGGGGGCCGGGCTACGCCGGAACGGGGTCGACCAGGCTGAAGTGGGCGACGATGCGCTCGGCGGCCGAGCCCTTGGGGTGGCAGGCGAACAGGGTGGCCGTGTGGTCCCAGGTCTGGTCGACGATGTGCATGCCGTCGGGGCCGACCACCGACGTGCCGGTCAGCTCGTAGGTGACCACGGTGCCGTCGTCCATCGTGAACACCAGTGGGTCGCCCGGCTGGAGCAGGTCGAGGTCGTGGAAGGGGCGGGTGTAGGTCGTGCGATGGCCGGCGACGACCACGTTGCCGATCTCGCCGGGCATGGCCGTGCCGGGCCAGTGGCTGGGCCCGCGGTTGATCGCGGTGAGGGTGACGCCCTCGTGGAGGGGCTGGGACATCCCGATCGTGGGGAGCTCGATGGTGCCGTGGACGACGTGGGGGGTGTCGGCGTAGGGGTCGGCCGGTGAGTCCTCGGGCTGCGGGAGCGCGACCGGCGCGGGATCGACGACGGGGGCGATGGCCGTCGTCGCCGGGCCTGCGGGCGTGCCGGTCGCTTCGGTCGCTTCGGTCGGTTCGGTCGGGGGCGCGGCGGCGAGCACCGGCTCCGGGGTGGCGCGTCCGTCGTCGGCCGTGAGCGACCAGCCCACCAGGCCGAGGCTGGCGGCGACCAGAGCGACGACGAGTGCGGCGAGGGAGAGCCGGCGCCGGGGGGAGGACGCGGTCGTGTCGGCGGTGGCCCCCGCGTCGTCGGCCGAGCTCATGGTTCGGTTGTAGCACCCAGGAGCCGCGATGTGGCCGCCCGCGCCTCCCTGATGCACGCCGGAACCCCCACGCCCCGGGCCCAGGCCCCGGTCGTGGCCAGCCGGGGTGCGGCGCGGGCGAGCGCGGCCTCTGCGTCGGCCACGGCGGCCAGGTGGCCCGGGCGGGGCTGGGGGAAGGAGCGGGGCCAGCGCGTGACGCGCACCTCGCGCGGGTCGGCCCGCAGACCCATCGTCGTGCGGAGGTCGGCCAGCAAGCCTGCGACCAGCTCGTCGTCGGGGAGGCGCACAGCCCGGTCGTCGCCGTCGTGACCGGCGGATGCCCGCAGCAGCGCCATCGAGGGATCGACGTCGAGGTGCGGCCACTTGGTCGTCGCCCACGAACAGGCGGTGAGCAGCAGGCCCGACTCGCGGGGCACGAGGAAGCCGGACCCGTCCATCGGATGGTCGATCCCGTCGCGGGGCACGGCCAGCCCCAGCAGGGCGACCGACGCGTGGTCGATGTCGGCGAGGAACGCGGCGGCCTCCGGCGCGATCGGGGCCAGCAGAGGGGCGCTGGCGAACGCGGGGGTGGCGAGCACGACGGCGTCGGCGACCAGGTCCCCGGCCGGCGAGGTGGCGATCCGCCAGCGGGCGCCCTCCGGGATCAGGCCGGTCGCCTCCACCCCGCAGCGGACGTCGTCGCCGAGCGCCTCGGCCAGCGCCCCCGCCAGGCGGCTCATGCCGCCCCGGGGGGCGAGGAACACCGGGCGGCCGGTGTCGGCGCCCGCAGCCCGCAGCCGGGCCGCCGCCCGGACCAGGCTGGGTTCGTCCGGGTCGAGGTCGCGGGCCGCGGCGAGCTGCGCGGCGGTGACCTGCAGCGACATCCGGTCGCACACCCCGGCGTACACGCTGCCCACCAGCGGCGCGACGAGCCGGTCGAGCACCTCGTCGCCGAGCCGGCGGCGCACCAGCGCTCCGACGCTCTCGTCGGTGCCGGCGGGCGGGCCGTCCGCGGGCGCCACCAGGTCGCGCCGGGCGCGCTCGATGCCGGCGGGGGACAGGATGCCCGTCGCGGCCAGCGCGTCGAGGTCGGTCGGCACCCCCATGAGCTGCTCGGCGGGGAGGCGGCGCAGCGCGCCGTCCCGCCACAGGTACGCCGATCCCGCCCCGGGCGCGACCAGGTCGGTGTCGATGCCCAGCTCGGCGCACAGCTCCACGCCCTCGGGCACGCGGGCGAGGAAGGCGTCGGCCGACTCGTCGACGTCGACCCCGCCGAGCGGCGAGGTCTGCAGCTTGCCGCCGGGCTTGTCGGCGGCCTCGAGGACGACCGCCGTCGCCCCGTGACGGTGCGCCTGCCAGGCGGCGGCGAGCCCGCTGATCCCCCCACCGATGACGACCAGGTCGACGTGGTGTGTCATGGGGTGATCATCGACCCGGTCAGGCGGCGCGCACCAACTCGGCGAGCGCCGCCATCACGGCGGGCTCGTCGTTGATCGACGCGGTGCGGGCGAAGGCCAACCCGGCCTCCTCCGCCACCCGGCGGGCGTCGATGTCGAGGTCGTAGAGCACCTCGAGGTGGTCGGAGACGAACCCCTGCGGGCACACCAACACGCCCTCGGCGCGGCCGGTGGCGCCGAGGTCGCGGATGACCTGGGCGACGTCGGGCCCACGCCAGGGCTCGGGGGTGCGCCCCGCGGACTGCCAGGCGAGCGTCCAGCCGTACCAGCGGTCGAGGCCGGCCCGGGCGGCGATGGCGGAGGCCGAGGTGCGCAGCTCGTCCGGGTAGGGGTCGCCCTCGAGAGCCCGCTCCGGCAGCGAGTGCGCCGTGAACAGCACCTTGGTGGCCGCCGGGAGACCCTCGAGGGCAGCCAGCACGCGGGTGGTCTGGGCGTCGATCCAGGGCTCGAGCGCGTGCCACGAGTCGATCGGCGTGTAGGGCAGCCCGTGTTCGCCGGCCGTGGCGGCGGCGCGCCGGTGGTACTCGCCGACCGACGCCCGCGCGTAGTGCGGGGCGAGGACGAGGCCCACGACGCGGTCGGGCCGCCCGTCCTCGGTCCCCCGTTCGGCCAAGGCGGCGACGGCCGCCTCGACGAACGGCGCGGCGTGCTTGTTGCCCAGTTCGACGCGCCAGGCGCCGGGCTCGGCGGCATCGAGCGCGGCGGTGATGGCCGCCACCTGGGCCCGAGTGCGCTCGGCGAGCGGTGACACGCCGCCGATCGCCTGGTAGCGGCCCATGAGGTCGGCGAGCTGGGCGGCTGACGGGGGGCGTCCGCGGCGGATGTCGGTGTAGTAGGCCTCGACCTCATCGGGCGACCCCGGCGTGCCGTAGGCCATGACGACCAGGCCGGTCGTCACCGCGGCGCCTCCCAACCGTGAACGAGCTCGACCAGGCGGGTGAGCACGTCGGGGTCGGTCTCGGGCAGCACGCCGTGGCCCAAGTTGAAGATGTGACCTGGCCGGCCGTCGTTGGCGGCCAGCACCTCCCGGGCCGCGGTCTCGACCGAGGGCCACGGGGCCAGGCAGATCGCCGGGTCGAGGTTGCCCTGCACGGCGATGTCGGGACCGAGGCGCGCCCGGGCGTCGTCGAGCGGCACGCGCCAGTCGACGCCCACGACCGAGGCGCCGGCCTTCGCCATGAGGGGCAGCAGCTCGCCGGTGGTGACACCGAAGTGGATGGTGGGCACACCGAGGTCGGCCACCCCGGCGAGCACCCGGGCGCTGGCCGGCATGACGTGTCGCTCGTACATGGCGGGGCTGAGCGTGCCGGCCCAGCTGTCGAACAGCTGGATCGCGGACGCCCCGGCCTGCACCTGGGCGCGCAGCGAGGCGACGGCGATGTCGGCGAGGCGGTCGAGCAGGCGCTGCCAGAGGTCGGGCCGCCCGAGCATCAGCGACTTGGTGGCGCCGAGGGTGCGGGAGGGGCCGCCCTCGACCAGGTAGCTGGCCACGGTGAACGGGGCCCCGGCGAAGCCGATGAGCGGCACGTCGCCGAGCTCGCCGACCAGGTTGCGCACGGTCTGTTGCACGTAGGGGCAGTCGCCGTCGGGGTCGAGGGGGCGCAGGCGCTCGAGGTCGGCCTCGTCGCGGAACGGCTGGGCGACCACGGGCCCGACGCCGGCGTGGATCTCGACGCCGAATCCGAGGGCGGCGACCGGCACGACGATGTCGCTGTAGAGGATCGCAGCGTCGACGCCGTGGCGGCGGACCGGCTGCAGGGTGATCTCCGTGGCGAGGTCGGGGTCGCGCACGGCGTCGAGGATGCTGCCGGTGCCCCGGACGGCCCGGTACTCGGGGAGCGACCGGCCGGCCTGGCGCATGAACCACACGGGCACGCGGGGCGCGGGCTGGTTGCGGCAGGCGAGCAGGAACGGGGCATCAGCGGTGGGGGACATCTCTGGCCACGCTACCCGGGGTCCGCGGCGGGGCCCGATCCCCGAGGGGGCCGGGGGACGAGGGGGGACACCCCCGTCGACAGGGGGCGCCGCGCGCCCCAGGATGGCCGCATGCGAGAAGACGACGCCCCCGAGAGCGACCAGGCGCAAGGATCCCTGGCCGACGGCCTGGGTCAGACCCCCGGCGAGAACCCCGTGCTCCCGAGCGAGTCCTCCGGTGACGACGTCGTCGACGACGGTGCGTACGGGGACGGCGCCGACGACGGCGACCTCACGGACGGGGCGGACACGACCCACACGGTCGACGAGGACGACGCCGGCGGCGACCTCGAGGCGTCCGATCTCCCGGACGACCCCACCGCGGAGCTCGACAGCACGCTGGCGGACCCGCTGGCCCAGGACGCCTCGCCCCTCGAGGGGCTGGGCTTCCTCCTGGAGGAGCTGCGAGACGCCGTGTTCGGCGACGACGACGAGGGCGCGGTCGACGATCTCCCCGACGATCTCCCCGGCGTCGGCCCCGACCACGACGGTGGCGTGATCGACGCCTGAACCCCAGCTTGCAGGTAGCATGGTCCGTTCCTCGACCAGCGGAGGAGCGCTTGGCCACTCACCCCGACCTGGCTGCCGAGCAGGCGTACATCGACCACGCGTACGACTCGCTGGACGACGCGCGCCGCACGGCCACCCGTCTGCGATCGATGGTCGAGGTCGGCAGGGGCGGCACCGAACAGGCGCGCTGGGAGCGCGAGATGATCGAGGAGAACATCGCCGCGCGCCTCGACTACCTCAACCTCGGTGACGCCAGCCTGGTCTTCGGGCGCATCGACCAGGCGCGGTCCGGCGGCGGCGAGAGCTTCTACATCGGGCGCATCGCGGTCGCCGACGACAGCCAGGAGCCACTGGTCGTCGACTGGCGTGCCCCGGTCGCCGAGCCGTTCTACCGGGCCACCGGCCGGGCGCCGATGGGCCTCGTGCGCCGCCGGCACTTCGCCACCCGGGGCCGCAAGCTGCTCGGCATCGAGGACGAGCTGTTCGGTGAAGGCGCCGACCTGTTCGGCGGCGGCCTCGTGGTGGCCGACGGCGACACCAAGGTGCGGGGCCAGAGCTCCCTCATCGCCGCGCTGGAGGAATCGCGCACCGGCCGGCTGTCCGACATCGTCGCCACCATCCAGGGCGAACAGGACGAGGTCATCCGCTCGCCGCTGCCCGGCGTGCTGGTCGTGCAGGGCGGTCCCGGCACCGGCAAGACGGTCGTGGCCCTCCACCGCGCCGCCTACCTGCTCTACACCCACCGGTTCCCCCTCGAGGGCCAGGGCGTGCTCGTCGTCGGCCCGAACCGCCTGTTCCTCGGCTACATCGAGCGCGTGCTCCCCAGCCTCGGCGAGGCGGGGGTCGAGCTCGCCGTGCTCGCCGACCTGGTCGACGACGTGCGCGTGCGCGGCCGCGATGCTCCGGCGACCGCCCGGATCAAGGGCGACGCCCGCATGTCCCGGGTGCTGGTCAAGGCCGTGCGCGACCGCGAGCGGGGGCTGCGCCAGCCGCTGCGGGTGCCGTACGGCCTCCAGACCCTCGTGCTGCCGACCGCCCGGACGGCGGAGATCGTGGCCGACGCCCGTCGGCGCTACCGGCTGCACAACGCCGGGCGCCGCTTCGTCGAGTCCCAGCTGTTCGCGGCCCTGGCCGAGGTCAGCCGGGTGCCCACCACGCCCGACGAGATCCGCGAGCGGGCCCGCCAGGCGCCCGAGGTGCGCGAAGCGCTGGAGCGCATGTGGCCGGTGCTCACGCCCGCGCAGCTCCTGCACGACCTGTTCGGCTCCAAGGCCCTGGTCGACCTGGCGGCGGGCCGGCACCTCAGCGCGGACGAGCGGACGGCGCTCGTGCGCCCCCGGGCCGACGACGTCGAGTCGGTGATCTGGACGCACGACGACGTGCCGTTGCTCGACGAGGCCCGCGCGCTGCTCGGCCCCGTCCGCAAGCGGCGCCGCGCCAGCACCAACGGCGACGGCTCCGGCACCGATCCGGACGAGATCCGCACGTACGGGCACATCGTCGTCGACGAGGCCCAGGATCTGTCGCCGATGCAGTTGCGCATGCTCACCCGCCGGTCGCTGAACGGCTCGATGACCGTGGTGGGCGACATCGCGCAGGCGACGGGCGTGTGGGCCCACAAGGACTGGGACGAGATCCTCGAACACCTGCCCCAGCGCCGGCCGGAGCAGCGGGCCGAGCTGTCGATCGGCTACCGCATCCCCGGCCCGACGATGGACCTGGCGGCCAAGGTGCTGGCGGTCGCCGCCCCGACCCTGCAACCGCCCGATTCGGTCCGCAAGGAGGGCGACGCGCCGCGCATCGTCGCGGTCGATCCGTCGACCGGCGTCGCCGGTCTCGCGGCCCGGGTCGCCGAGGTGGCGGCCGCCGAGCGCGACGCGGTCGACCCGGGCAGCGTCGCCGTCATCGCCCCGGCCACCCTCGTCGACGACGTCGCGGTCGCGCTGGAGGCGGGGGGCATCGAGTTCGGCCGGGCGGCCCGCAACGGGCTGGAGGCCCGGGTGACGCTCGTCCCGGTCAGCCTGGTGAAGGGCCTGGAGCTCGACGCCGCCGTGGTGGTCGAGCCCGCCGCAATCGTCGACGAGGAGGCCCAGGGCATGCGGGCGCTCTACGTGGCGCTCACCCGGGCGACCAAGCGACTGGCGGTCGTGCACGGGCGCGAGCTGCCGCCCCCGCTTCGCAGCGAGTGACAGTGTCGCCACTGTCAGCGTCAGGGCCGTCTCGCTGAAGCCGAGCACCCTAGGATCCCGCCCGTGCAACCTCGGATTGGGATCCTGGTCGTGGCCTACAACGCGGCCAGCACCTTGGAGCGGGTGCTCGAGCGCATCCCCGCCGGCTTCCGGCACCGCATCTCGGGCATCCTCGTCAGCGACGACCACAGCGCCGACTCCACCTACCTGATCGGGCTGGGGTACAAGCAGTTCGACCCGGGACTGCCGCTCGAGGTGGTGCGCAACCCTCGCAACCTCGGCTACGGCGGCAACCAGAAGGTCGGCTACCGCTGGGCGATCGAGCGCGAGCTCGACATCATCGTGATGCTGCACGGCGACGGCCAGTACGCCCCCGAGAACCTGCCCGATCTGGTGGCCCCGCTCGAGCGCGGCGAGGCCGACGCCGTGTTCGGCTCGCGCATGATCCAGAAGGGCGCAGCCCGCAAGGGGGGCATGCCCCTCTACAAGTTCATGGGCAACAAGGTCCTCACCGCGTTCGAGAACAAGGTGGCGGGCACTGATCTATCCGAGTGGCACTCGGGGTACCGGGCCTACTCGGTGGCGGCGCTGCGCGACCTGCCGTTCGACCGGAACGACGACGACTTCAACTTCGACACGCAGATCATCATCCAGCTGGTCGAAGCCGGGAAGCGCATCGTCGAGCTGCCCATCGCCACCTTCTACGGCGACGAGATCTGCTACGTGAACGGGCTGAAGTACGCGCGGCTGATCGCCCGCGACGTGGTGCGGTACCGGGTGCACAAGATGGGCTTCGGCACGGGTGAGCTCGCCTTCGCGAGCGATGCCTACGAGGCCAAGCTCTCACCCAACAGCTCGCACGGGCGCATCCTGGCGTGGCTCCGGGCCCGCGAGCCCGGGCGCATCCTCGATCTGGGCTGCGCCGACGGACGCCTCGCGGCCGAGCTGCGGGCGGCGGGCCACTACGTGGTCGGCGTCGACATCGCTGCGTCCGACGGTGTGAAGGACCGCGTCGACGAGTTCGTGCAGGCCGACCTCGACCTCGGCATCCCGCCCGAGGTGACGGGCGGGTTCGACGTCGTCATCGCGGCCGACGTCCTCGAACACGTCCGGCGTCCCGAGGTGCTCCTCGACGAGCTGCACGACCTGCTCGCGCCATCGGGCGTGGTGGTCGCCTCGGTGCCGAACTTCGCCCACTGGTACCCGCGGCTGCGGGTGGCGGCGGGGCGCTTCGACTACGACTCCCGGGGCATCCTCGACCGCACACACGTGCGCTTCTTCACCCGACGCAGCTTCGAGCGCCTGCTCGACGACCGGGGGTGGACGATCACCCGCCGGGGCCACACCGGCCTGCCGCTCGAGGTGGCCGAACGCGGTGGGGCGGCCGACCGGAGCGACGACGTCGAGGGCGGGACCAGGCCGGACACCGGCTCGTTGCCGCGGCTCGTCGGTCGGGCCGACGAGTTGGCCGTGCGGGCCCGGCCCACGCTGTTCGCCTACCAGCTGCTGTACCAGCTCACGCCGGCGGCCGCCGCGGATCGGGTCAGTCGTCGCCGGTGAGGTCGCGGCACAGGTCGTCGTCGTAGCGCAGCACCCGTTCCACGTCGCCCGGGTACTGGTCGTCCAGGTTCGGACGCAACGTGTTCGTCGGCAGCTCGCCCACGGTCAGGTCGGCGTCCCTCCCCGCGATGTACCGGTCGTGGAGCACGGTCCCGCCGACGGTGACCGTGGGCCCGTCGACCAGCGGGTCGAGGTCGATGCGGAACGTCACCTCGCCCTCGAGCGCCACGGGGTAGCCCTCCCGCCAGAACACCGAGCGGGCGCTGTCGACGTCGACCCGCACCCGCCCGTCGGGCAGGTTCCGGAGCGCGACGATCCCGGCGTCCGAGCCCTCGCCGAACACGGCAAGGGGGATTCGCCGCCACTCGGGCCGCTCCGCGATCGCGTCGAGATCGACGCGCACGTCGTGGACCCCGGATCTCGGTCCCCGGCTGACGCCGCGCCACGTGTCCCCGACGCGCACGTAGACGCCGTCGCAGTCGCTGAAGACACCCACCGTGCCGTCGCCGGCGTCGTCGGGCAGTCGTGCCCAGGGCGACTCGCCGACGTACACGACCGGTGGTCGCTGGCCCGGCATGGCGACACGCCAACCGAAGAGCTGCTCGCGCCACTCCTCGGGCACGACGGGCCCCCGCTCGCGCTGATGGACGATGCCGAGGCCGAGGCTGCCCCAGGCGCCGGCGATCACGAGCACCGCGACCACACCGGTGAGGGCACGCCGTCGGCGGCGGCGCCACGTCGGGAGCCAGCCGGCCAGCGCGTGGGCGCCGACCAGGCCGAGCAGCAGCACCGCCGGAACGAAGTCGTTGAGGTACCGGTTGGAGATGTGCCCGATGCCCAGCACCCCGGCCGCGGCCATCCAGGCTCCGCCGGCGACGGCGCCGAGCCAGCCGCTGCGCCGCCGCTGCCGCACCGCCGCCACGATCCACACGGTGCCCGGGATGGCGAGCACGGCCATGGCCGGCATCGCCGCCGGCACGCTGGAGGTCCACACGAGGTCGTCGAAGGTCGGGTCGCCGACCACCGACGGGCCGGCTCGCGGGAAGTCCACCCAGGGAAACGTGGCCCGGACGTCGAACCCGTCGGGCCGCAGGTAGGTGAACGCCGTCGTGCGCAGGAACTGCGGCCCGAAGAACGATCCCCGGTTCGCCTCGAGGAAGTCCTGGCGGTCGCCGAACATGGCGCTGGCGTTCTGCCGGTCCATCGGGGGGCTGACGAGCGTGCCGAACCGGGCGATGTTCGGGATGGCGGCGAGAACGACGAGAGCCGCGCACACCGCGACGACCCATCGCACCTGGACACCACCGAGCGGCGACGCGACCTCGCCCCGGCGGCGGGCCAGCCACCGACGAACGGTCACGACCGCGACGATCGTCCCCATGGCGGTCAGGAGCCCGAGCCCGAGCGTGAAGCGGCTGGACACCGCCCCCGCCGCGAGGGTTCCGGTCACGGCGAGACGGCCCATGGTCGGACGATCGATCCATTCGATGAGCGCCGCCATGCCCCCCACCATGAACGCGACGCCCCACAGGCCCGCCTCGTGGAACACGACGGCTTGCGACGCCAGCCACAGCGGCGGCCCCGACAGCGCCGCGACCGCGAGGCCTGCGGTCGCCACCGCCTCCGCCCGCGAGACCGGCGGGGTGCCGCGCACGATGCGGCGCACCGCGAGGTTCAGGCGGTGGCTCGCGACCACGAGGACCACCATGGCCAGGATCATCGACACGGTGGTGAGGCGCCCGTCGAGCCGGTCGGTGACGAGCAGCACCGGCAGGCGCAGCACCGCCGGCCACGGTCCGAAGTAGATGTACGTGCGGCCGTCGACCTCGAAGCCCTCGAAACCGACGACGCCGGGGTCCACGTCCCACCGACCGTCGAGGAACGCGCGGCCCTGGGCGTCGAAGAAGCCGTCGAAGTAGAGCCGCTGCAGCGGCGTCCACCGGCCCGCCATGATCAGCCACGTGAAGGCCGCGAGGACCGGGGCGGCGCCAGCGGCCCACGCTCGGCGCAGGCGGCGCGCGTCGGCTCGGTCGAGCGTGTCGCCGACTGCGGGCGGCGCGACAGGCTCGCCCTCCTCGGGCGGTGGCCCGTCCTCCGGCTCCACGACGGTCCCGATGCCCGCCGCCGACGGGGCAGGTCTCGACGTCCACCCAAGAGCGCGCAACCCAACCTCCCCCAGAGTGCCGGCCAGGAGGCGACGTTATCGGTGACAGGGGCCACCGGCCAGCGGTCCACCCGCGTGGCGGCGCTCGCATCCCCGTCCCCGCGGCGTTCGAGTGCCCGGTCCGACGGGGGACGCTACGATGCCGCGGGCGACCCCGGGTGGTTGAGCTCGGGGTCGCAGACCTATAGGGGAAAAGCAGGGGTGCTCGGGTGCCTCCTGCGTTGGGGGGGTCCATGACCACTGTGATGAACGACGGACCGGTCTGTCTCATCAGGCCGCCAGCCGTCGAGACGTTCCGATTCTCCAGTCTGTCGATCACCCCGCCTCTCGGGTTGGCGTTCGTCGCGGGGGCGCTCGAACACGCCGGGCACCGCGTCCACGTCCTCGACGCGGTCACGGCCGCACCGACGACCCACACCCGGTACTTCCGCGGCTACCTCGTCGGCCTGCGCGTCGACGACCTGGTCGACCGCATCCCCGACGACGCCAAGCTCGTCGGCATCACGGCCCTGTTCACCCACGAGTGGCCGTCCATCGTGAAGCTGGTCGAGGCGATCAAGGCCCGCCGGCCCGAGCTGACCGTCCTCCTCGGCGGCGAGCACGTCACCTCGATGCCCGAGTTCTGCCTGCTCACCTCCCAGGCCGACGTCCTGGTTCTGGGTGAGGGCGAGGAGACCGTCTGCGAGCTGGTCGATGCCCTCGACCGAGGCGTGCCGCTCGCCGAGATGCTGGGCGTGGCCTACCGCGACGGCGACGACGTCGTCGTCAACCCGCGCCGCAGCCGCACGCTCGAGATCGACGACATCCAGCCGCCGGCCTGGCACCTCATCGACCTCGACACCTACCACGAGCACCGCTGGATGGGCGGCATGTGGTCGTCGAACAAGTCGGTGCCGATCCTCGCCACCCGCGGCTGCCCGTACCAGTGCACCTACTGCTCGGCGCCCAACATGTGGACGCCGCGGTGGATCCCGCGCGACCCCAAGAAGGTGGTCGACGAGATCGAGTACTACATGGAGCGCTTCGGCGCCCGGAACTTCCCGTTCCAGGACCTCACGGCCATCATCCGGCGCGAGTGGATCGTCGACTTCTGCAACGAGGTGCTCGACCGGGGCCTCGAGTTCACCTGGCAGATGCCCACGGGCACCCGGTCCGAGGCGATCGACGCCGAGGTGGCCGACCTGCTGCGCCGCACCAACATGGTCAGCATGGCGTACGCGCCCGAGTCCGGGTCCGAGACGACGCGCCAGCTCATCAAGAAGAAGATGAAGACCGACCGGCTCTTCGAGAGCATGACGTGCGCGGTCGACGCCGGGCTGAACGTCATGGTGTTCATGGTGATCGGTTTCCCGCACGACACCGACGAGCACATCCGCGAGAACCTCGAGTTCTTCGAGAAGATCGCCGACATCGGCATCAACGACGCCGCCGTCGGCTTCTACATGGCCTTGCCGGGCACGCAGATCTTCGAGAGCCTCTACGACTCGGGCCAGATCAACATGGACCGCACGTACTTCCGGCACATCCTGTCGTCGACGTCGCTGTGGGCCACCTCGACCTACTCGGGGCTCGGGCGCGCCAAGCTGACCTACTGGAAGTTCCGGCTGATGCGGCACTTCTACAGCCACCAGGGCAAGGGGGAGGGTGCGAAGGGCGGCGTGACGGCGACCATCGTCGATGCGCTGCGCTCGCTCCGGGGCGACGGCGCGGACGACACGAAGCTGCAGTCGGCGTTCCGCAACGGTGTCAGCAGCGCCATCGACACCGTCAAGGTGAAGCTCCGGCCCGGCGGCTGGATCTCGCGCCGCGAGGAGCGCGCCTTCTTCCGCACCTGGGACGGCATCTACCGAGACATCCGGGCGCGCAACATCGCCTCGGGCGCGGCCGTCGAAGGGCCCGACGTGCACGACTTGCACAAGCGGAACGTCACCAAGATCCTGAAGGAGACGCACGGCACCAAGCGGCGCATCCCGGTGACCGTCGTCGGCGGGTGAACCGACCCTCAGACGTCGACCGGTCGGGGGCGACGCTGGGCCGCTCGGGCGACCGCCCGCACCATGACCGGCCGCTCCACGTAGGTGTACGAGGCCCACGCCAACGCGACCGACACCCCGACGCCGAAGGCGCAGCTCAACGGCTCACCGAGCGCGGTGGCCTCCTCGCCGACGAGGATGAACACGGGCACGTGCCACAGGTACAGCGAGTACGACCAGCGGCCGGCGACGACCAGCGGCCGCGCCCGCAGCCAGCGCGCCGGCGTGCGGTCCCGTCCCTGCACGGCCCCGACCACGGCCAACGCCGCCATGGCGGCGACCAGCGTGAAGCCGCCACGGAACAACCACCCGTCGAACGGCACCGACAGGATGGCGGCGGCGATGACACCGCCGAGCCCGGTGACGACGCACGCAGCGGCCAGCCGGCCACGGATCCACTCGACGCGCCCCCGGGCGACCCACGCACCCGCGACCGCGCCGAACAGCGGCGCGTCGAGGCGGGTGAGCGTGCTCACGTACGGCGAGAACAGGTCGCCCGGACGCGAAGTGATGTGGTGGAATCGCCAGGCGGCGACCGCGGCCACGCCGGCGAGCGCCACCGCGGGGACCAGGCCGGGACGACGGCCGAGCAGCGCAGCGAGCACGAGTCCCCACAGGACGTAGAACTGGCCCTCGAGCGCGATCGTCCAGAGGTGGCCGGCCGGCCCGAGCCCGTGGTCGAACACGATCGCCCAGTTGGCGGTGAACGTGAGCACCCACGCGCCGGCGGTGGCGATCTCGACCGTGTCGTAGATGCTGCGGCCGAGGAGCGGCCGGTCGACGACGGCGAGCGCCAGCATCGCGGCGAGGAGCACGCCGAGCGCCGGGACGAGACGCAGCGCACGGCGGCCGAAGAAGGCGCGACGGGCGATCGCCCCCGTCGCGTCGTGCTCGCCGATCAGCAGCGACGTGATGAGGAATCCGCTCAGCACCAGGAAGAGGTCGACGCCCAGGTACCCGCCCGGGAGCAGGGCGCGACCGAGGTCGGGCCACATCGTGTCGAGGTGGAAGACGACGACGAGGACGACGGCGATTCCCCGCAGGCCGTCGAGCTCCACCCGGTGGCCGAGCCGGAAGCCCGGCGACGCAGGCTCGCCCGCGACCTCCTGCAGATCACTCTCGGCACTGGCCATCGCGGCGCGCCACCCCTTCCCCCCGTCGCCCGCCCCAAGTACGACGACGGCACTCTACAGACGCGGCGGCGTCGGGGCCGCGCCGGCGTGTCCGGCACCCGGCGCGGGCCTCGGCGAGCGGGTGCGCTATCGTCCTGCGCCGTCGCAGATCACCCAGCGGCCGCCGCGAGCACCCACGTCGTCATGGCCTCCGTCGTCTCCTCCACCTGTGCCCGGCACCCGGCATGACCGAAACTGCATCGCCGCCTGATGCCGTGACGGACGACGAGTCCGTCTCCGGCGACTCCGAGGCGCGCGGCCTCCCCCAGCTCACCAGCACCCAGAAGCGGTGGCTGCTCGCCATCGTCGTCGTCGGCCTCGTGCTGCGCATCGTCTGGCTGGCCGTCAACCACGTCGAGCCGCCGCGGAACGTCGTCGAATCGGGCGACCAGTACTCGTACTGGTACTACGGGAACTCCATCGCGAACGGCGACGGCGTCCTCGATGAGGTCACCGGCGAACCGGTGGCGTACTACCCGATCGGGTACCCGGCGATCCTCGGCGGCCTCTTCTTCCTGGCGAAGGCCCTGCCGTTCGACGTCGACCTGATGCTCGTGGCGGGCCTGTTCCACGTCGTGGTGGCGGCGGCGACCGTGCCGCTCACGTTCGTGGTCGGCCGGCGGCTGATCGGTCCGCGGGCGGGCCTGGTGGCCGCAGGCGTCATGGCGCTCTGGCCGAACATGATCTACCAGGTCACCTCGCTGCAGCTCGAGACCACGTTCGTCTTCCTGGTGGTCGCGGCGTTGGCCATCATCATCGACCACGACTGGTCCACCGGTCCGCCGAGTCCACAACGCCTGCTCGCATTCGGCGCGGTGCTCGCGGTGTCGGCCTTGGTCCGCCCGTTCTCCGCGCCGATGCTCCTCGGCCTGCTGGTGGCTCTCCTCCTCACCGGGGTGGGGTGGCGCCGGGCGCTGGCCAGGCTGGCCATCCCCGTGGCGATCGTCGTCGTCGCGTTCGTTCCCTGGACCGTCCGCAACGCCGTCGAGTTGGACGCCTTCGTGCCCTCGTCCACCAACATGGGCGACACCCTGTGCATCGACCGGAACCTCGATGCGACGGGTGCTTTCCGGTGGTCCATGCACGACGGGTGCGTCGATCCTGACCTCCCGCCGGTCGAGCGGAACCGGGGCAACACCCGCAAGGCCATCGAGTTCGTGATCGAGCACCCCGACCGCGAGCTCCTGCAGATCGTCCGGCGGGCCCGATTCATGTTCGCCGAGGACATCGACGGCGTCGTGGCCGTGGAAACGATGGGCAGCGGGCCGATCTTCTCCGACCGCACCCGGAACCTGTTGGAGACGACGGCGGACACGTACTTCTTCGTGGTGCTCGGCACCGCGGTGCTGGGCCTTCCCTCCCTCGTCCGGCGTTCGTCGCGTCACGAGCGATGGTTGGTCCTCGTCCCGTACGCCTCGCTCCTGGTGATCCCGCTGCTGCTGTGGGGCAACCCGCGCTTTCACCTCCCCCTCGCGCCGTTCTTCGCGTTGTCGACGGCGGCCTTCGTCTGCACGGTCGACGGGCTGGTCCGCCGAGGCGTGATCGCTCGTCAGGCCGGGGTGACGCTCAGGACTTCGCGCCGGCGGGCTGCGGCCGTCGTTGCGACGTGCCGGCCTTGACCAGGATGCGCTCGGCCGCGAATGCGCCGATGCCCACGTGTCGGCCGTCGATCTCGACGGTGGCGGTGCCGTCGGGCGACACGGCGGTGACCTCGCCGGAGTGGCCCGGCTGCACCGTCGCCTCCTCGAGGAAGTCGAGCAGCCCGGGAGTGAACTCGAGCTCCTCGGGGATGCGCGTCACGGTGAACGTGCCGCCGACGGGCACCTCGGACAGCGCCACCAGCTCGGGCGGCGCGTAGCTCGACCCGGGGATGGGGTTGCCGTGCGGGCACGTGGTGGGGTTGTCGAGCAGGCGGTTGATGGCGGCTTCGACCGGGGCGGAGATGACGTGCTCCCACTTGCCGGCTTCCTCGTGGGCGTCGGCCCACGACAGGCCCAGGATGTCCGTGAGCAGGCGTTCGGCGAGGCGGTGGCGGCGCACCACCTGCTCTGCGAGGCGGAGCCCGGCGTCGGTGAGGTTGATGGCGCTGCCGTCGAGGGACACGAAGCCCTCGACCTGCATGCGCTTGATCATCTCGGAGACGGCGGGGCGGGAGACTCTGAGCCGCTCGGCGACACGCGCCTGGATGACGTCGACGTCGTCCTCCTTGAGCTCCCAGATCGCCTCGCAGTACTCCTCGAAAGCGGGGTGGAACTCGGGTGTCTGGTACTCGGCCACGACACCACCATACGGGGATTGGCCTCATCTCGGGACCACGTGCGACGGTCGGGGCATGCGCCCCCTCCCTGCTGCTCCGTTCCTGGTCGTGGCCGTGCTCACCGCCGCCGGGTGCGGTGGCGACGACGACGGGGCGGGCCTGTCGTCGGAACCGGTGCCCGACGACGCCGACGTGACCATCGTGGCCGAGGACATGGCCTTCGACCCGGACGAGGTGACGGTCACCGCCGGCGAGCCGGTCACCATCGTCATCGACAACCGCGACAAGGGCGTCAACCACAACATCCACGTCGAGGACGCACCGGCGCCGAACAAGACCCCGCTGGAGCTCGGCGAGTCGCAACAGGCGCTCACCGTGACGCTTCGCGCCGGCGAGTACGAGTTCGTCTGCGACATCCACCCCGACATGACGGGCACGATGGTGGCGGAATGACGACCTCTCCGGTCGGGGATTACGGCCGTTATCGCTGGTCATCACCTTGCTCGCAAAGTTTTCGTCATCCTGGTTTGCCGTCGTGGGTGCTGGGGTAGTTGTCTGGCACAGGCCAGATGGGGGCGGGGTGCCTGTCCGCCCGCCCGCCCCGCCCCCCTGGCTGTCCTCTCCGAACGGGATCCTTCATCGGGTCCCGTTCTTCGCGTCTGGTGGCGTGTCGGCGACCCTCTGTGACCGACGCCATGTTGGGGTCCGGCGGTTCCGGGCCTAGTTCTGAACGACGGGTCGTTGCGCCGACCGGGCTGGAGAGGTCTGGGGAGCGTCGACGACCGCGACCGACCGACGTGAGCGACCACCCATGAGCGACAGTTCCAGCGATTCGCCGGCGCGCCGCAGGCCAGAGGCCACCGTGCGCAACGAAGCCGCACCCGACCCCGACGACTCCCCGGACGGCGCCGGACGGCTCGAGGTGTCGGGCACGCAGGTGGCCGCCAGCGTGCTGGCGTCGGTGTCCGCGGCGGTCGTCGCCTCGTTCTTCGGCGTCGCCGGGACGATCGTGGGTGCCGCGGTGGTCAGCGTCGTGGCGACCATCGGCAGCGCCGCCTACAGCCTCGGCATCCGCCGCACCACGCACCGGATCAACCGGATCCAGACGCTGCGACCCACCCGGCCCTTCCCGGCGCTGCGGACAGGCGGCGGGACCCGCCGCGCCGCCGCAGGAGCCACCGAGGCCCCCAACGCCACCGCCGACACGGGCGAGCCGACCGCCACCGACGATCCTGACGACGACTCGGCACCAGGCTGGCGTGCCTGGCTCGCCGAGCGCCGCTGGGGCGTGGCGGCAGGGGTGGCCCTCGTGTTCGTGATCTCGCTGGGCTCGGTCACGCTGATCGAGCTCGTCGGGGATCAGACGCTCGCCCGCGAGACCAGCGGATCGCGCACCTCGATCGGGGCGCTCCTCTTCGGTGACGGCGGGTCCGGCGACGGCGGCGCCGAGGACGAGAGCGACGACGGCACCGGCACAGGCGACCCGTCGGGAACGTCGGAGACGGTGCCGGACGGCGAGACCACCACCTCCCAGCCCGATGACACCACGACCACCACCGCCACCGCCCCGAGCGCCGACAGCGGCGAGCCGTTCACGCCGAGCACGTCGACCACGTCGACGACCACGCCCACGACGCAGCCCGTCGTGCCGAACGAGTCCTCCGGCGCCCCCGTCACAACCATTCCCGGCGGCCAGGCCGCTCCTCCGCCGGCACCGACGACGGTGCCGCCGGCGCCCATCGGCTGACTGTGAGCGGCCCGCTCACCCCGGTGGGGTGAGGCAACCGCGTCTGTTCCGGTGTCGGCTGGTCGGCAACTGGCGCGCATGAGCGCCCTGTCACGGGAGACGAACGATGGTCTTGGCCGAGGTCGGTTTCGCCGAGCTGTTCTGGACGGTGCTCTGGCTCTTCTTCCTGTTCATGTTCATCTGGGTGTTCGTGGCCCTGGTGAGCGACCTGTTCCGCGACCACTCGCTGTCGGGCGTGGCCAAGGCGGTGTGGATCGTCGTGCTCGTGCTGTTCCCGCTGATCGGCTCGCTCGTGTACCTGATCGTGCGGGGTGGCGGCATGGCCGAGCGGTCGGCCAGGCAGGCGCAGCGGGCGCAGGCGGAGTTCGACAGCTACATCCGCTCGGCGGCCGCCTCCACCGGCACGTCGTCCGTCGACGACCTGACCCGGCTGAGCGAGCTCCGTGCCAACGGCACCCTCACCGAGGCCGAATTCGAGTCGCTCAAGGCCCGGATCGTCGGCGGGGGAACGACGGCACCGGCCTGATCGCCTCTCGCGGGGTGGCAGACTGCCCCACCGTGACCGACATCGCAGGCTCTCCGTCCATCCGCGTCACCGGTATCGCCCGGTGACGCGGGTCGCGTTCGTCACCGGAGCGGCCTCGGGCATCGGGAGTGCCGTCGCCGAGCGGCTGCGCGACGACGGCATGGCGGTCGTCGGCCTCGACCTGCGGGCCGAGGGTCCCGACGGCGTCGACGCGATCGCCGGTGACGTCACCGACCGGGCGGCGGTGGAGGCCGCGCTCGCGCACGTCGTCGAGCGTCACGGGCGCCTGGACGTGGTGGCGAACGTGGCGGGCATACCGCAGTTCGGCCGTGTCGACGACCTGGACGATGCCGAGTGGCAACGGTGCCTCGAGGTGAACCTGACGGGCCCGTTCCTCGTCTGCCGGGCCGCGCTGGCACACCTGCGGGCCACTCGGGGCTGCATCGTGAACGTGGCCTCCATCGCGGGGTTGGAGGGCCAGGCCTACACCGCCGCCTACTGTGCGTCGAAGGGCGGGCTCGTCCTACTGACCAAGGCCCTCGCCGTCGAGCTGGCCGCCGACGGCGTGCGGGTCAACTGCGTGTGCCCGGCGGCGGTCGACACGCCGTTGCTGGTCGAGGTGGCGCCGCGCATCCCGACCGACGGCGACCCCCGCCTGCTCGACCGGATGCAGATGCTGCTCGGCGGCGTGATCCAGCCGGGCGAGGTGGCGGCGGCGGTGGCCTACCTGGCGAGCGCGGAGGCCGGGATGATCACCGGCGTCGCCCTGCCGCTGGACGGTGGCATCTCGGCCTGACGCGGCACCGCCCCGCGGTGGCGGGGCGGTGCGGTGACGGGTGGTGGGCTGAGGGTCAGACGATGGTGGAGGCCGGGGCGGGGCGGCCGGTGCGGTGCGAGCCGCGGTGGCCGCACCAGCACACCCAGCTCACCTTCAGGTGGTCGCCGGTGCGCTCGATCCCGGTGATGTGGCGTTCGCTGAGCAGCACGTCGCTGCCGTGTCGTGGGCATCGGACGGAGAACATGGCGTCATCGTCGCCCTGATCGGTCGGGATGACGAGTGGCAGAGCCGCACATGTTCGATTGAATCCTGCCAGACTGTCCCCATGGCATCGACGCAACGGCGCAGTCCTGACCGGCGACGGAGCGACGGGCACCTGGTGGCAGCGGTCGTGGGCTCCCGGGTCGCCCCTTTCGAGCTCGGGGTGGCGCACGAGGTGTTCGGCATCGACCGGTCGGAGTACGCCGATCCCTGGTACCGCTTCCGGGTGATCGGCGCCTACGGCACGACCACCCCCGTCACGGACGGCGGCTGGTCGATCACCACGCCCTACACCCTCGACGACCTGGCCGAGGCGGACACCGTGATCCTGCCGGTCTGGCCGGAGCGCAGCACCCCGGCGCCGCCGCGACTGCTCGACGATCTGCGCGCCCTCCACGCCCGCGGGGGCCGGATCGTCAGCGTGTGCACCGGGGCCTACCTGCTCGCCCAGGCGGGGTTGCTCGACGGGCGCCGGGCGACCACCCACTGGATGTACACGGCCGACTTCAGGAAGCACTATCCGTCTGTCATCGTCGATCAGGACGTGTTGTTCGTCGACTCGGGCGACGGGATCTACACGTCTGCGGGCACCGCTGCGGGCATCGACCTGTGCCTCCACATCCTGCGGCTCGACCACGGCGCCGAGGTCGCCAACAAGGTGGCGCGCCGCATGGTGGTGCCGCCCCAGCGGGACGGCGGGCAGGCCCAGTTCGTCGACGCCCCCATGCCCGAGCTGTGCAGCGACGACCCCATCGCCCGCACGCTCGACTGGGCCATCGCCCACCTCGACGAGCCGCTGTCGGTCGAGGTCCTCGCGGCCCGGGCGCTGCTCAGCCAGCGCAGCTTCGCCCGGCGCTTCCGGGCGGCCACCGGCACGACGCCGATGCAGTGGCTGCTCCGCCAGCGGGTCCTGCACGCGCAGCGGCTGCTGGAGACCACCGACCTGTCGGTCGACCGGGTGGCCACGCGGTGCGGGTTCGGCACGGCCACGGCGTTGCGGGTGCACTTCCGGCGGCTGGTGGGCACGACCCCGATGGGCTACCGGCGGACGTTCGGGCAGACGGCGGAGATCATCGACATCCGGGAGGATGGCGCCGGCGGCAACCGGGAGGAGGGCGACCAGCTCTCGGCGGTGTGAGCAGGCGTCCGGAATGGGCTCGCCGGGAACATCGCGAGGCCCTACCGTGTTCGTGAAAGTGTTCACAAGGTTCATCGGTTCACGGATCGGGGAGGTAGCCGCACATGGGAGTCAGACCGCACGTCGTCGTCGTCGGCGCCGGTTTCGGGGGCCTGGCCGTCGCCCGGGGGCTCGACAAGGACCCGGTCGACGTCACCCTCATCGACCGCCAGAACTTCACCACCTTCCAACCGCTGCTGTACCAGGTGGCCACCTCCGGCCTGAACGCGGCCGACGTCGCCCATCCGATCCGGGGGTTGTTCCAGCGCCAGCGGAACCTGCGGGTGCGCCGGGGCGAGGTGGTCGGGGTCGACTGGGCCCGCCGGGTCGTCCTGCTGGCCACAGAGGACGACGACGCCGCTGGTCGCGACGCCGGTCGCGACGCCGGTCGCGAGCACGAGGTGCCGTTCGACCACCTGGTGGTCGCCGTCGGCGCGGTGGCCGCCTACTTCGGCACCCCGGGGGCGCCCGAGCGCGCCACGCCCCTGTACACGCTCGACGACGCCGTCAGCCTGCGCAACCACGTGCTCGAACGATTCGAGGCCGCCGATGCCGACCCCGCACTGATCGACGAGGGCGAGCTCAACTTCGTCGTCGTCGGCGGGGGACCGACCGGCGTCGAGACCGCCGGCGCACTCGCCGAGCTGTTCAGCGTCGTCTTCCGGCGGGACTACCCGAGCCTCGGCGTCGGGCGGGCCCGCGTCGTGCTCCTCGAGGCCCGCGACGCGCTCCTCGCGCCGTTCCACGCGTCCTCGCAACAGGCGGCGCTCGACAAGCTGCGGGCCAGCCAGGTCGAGGTGCGCCTCGAGGAGACGGTCGCCGAGGTCACCGACGACCACGTGCGCCTGGCCTCCGGCGAGGAGCTCCCGACCCGCACGGTCATCTGGGCCGCGGGGGTGCAGGCCAACCCACTGGCCGCCGCGGCGGGGCTGCCCACTGTCCGGGGCGGCCGCGTCGAGGTGGACGCCGACCTCTCGGTGCCCGGCCATGAGGGCGTGTGGGCGGTCGGCGACGTGGCCGCCCCCGACGACCACCGGAGCGAGGGACCTCTTCCTCAGCTCGCGCCGGTCGCCATGCAGTCGGGCGCGCACGTCGCCCGCCAGATCGGGCGGGTGATCGCCGGCCGGCCGACCCAGCCGTTCCGCTTCCGGGACAGGGGCACGATGGCGACGATCGGTCGCCGTTCGGCGGTGGCCGAGCTGCCGGGGCGCATCAGGCTCCGGGGGACGCTGGCCTGGTTCGCCTGGCTCGGCCTGCACCTGCTCTACGTCGCCGGCCTGCGGAACCGCCTGTCGGTGCTCCTCAACTGGTTCTGGGGGTACGTCACCTGGGACCGCGGCCCCCGCATCATCTTCGGACGTCAGGCCCGGCCGAGCACCCGGTCGACCGCGATCTCGATGGCGACCCGATCGGACCGCTCGCCCGGCTGCTGGTAGCGGGCGGCGTAGCGGGCCACGGCCGCGGCCACGCGGGTGGGGTCGGCTGTCACGGTTGCCGGCCCCTCGAACGACAGCCACCGGCCGCCGTCCACCTGGCACACCACCGCTCGGGAACCGGGCGCGGCCAGCAGGTTCCGGACCTTGCGGGACGGGGCGAAGGTGATGATGCGCACGAGCCGCTCGTCGGGGTCCCAGCTGAACCCGACAGGCGCGACGTGGGGCGAGCCGTCGGGGCGCAGCGTCGTGAGCGTGGCCAGGTGGCGTTCGGTGGTGAAGGCCACGACCTCGGGAGGAAGTGCAGCGGGGTCGAGGGACATCGCGCCAGTCTGCAGGACGGTCGGCAGAGATCAGTGGTCGACGATGGCCGACAGGATGTGGCGTCGGCCCGCCCACGCCGCCGGCAGGACCGACCCGGCCAGCGTCAGCAACGCGGTCACCGCCGTGAACGCGGCGAGCTGGGTGGTGGGCAGGGCGAACACGCTGAACCCGTCGTCGGCCAGCGCCCGCACGAGCACCCAGCCGAAGAACACGCCGATGCCGAGCGCGGCGGCGAGGCCGAACGTGGCGATGAGCAGTGCCTCCCACCGGATCGACGCACGGATCTGTCCCCGACTGGCCCCGACCGCCCGCACGAGGGCGATCTCGCGGGTGCGCTCGACGACCGACAGCACGAGCGTGTTCACGATGCCGATCATGGCGATCATGATCGTGAGGGCCATGAGGGCGTTGACCAGGACGAGGATCACGTCGTACTGGCTCTTGATCATCGTCTTGAACTCGTCGAGGTCGAGCACCTCGGCCGAGGGGAAGTCGGCGACGAACGGTTCGAGCACCTCGACCGCCTCGTCCGCGGTCACACCGGGCGACAGGCGTATCCACACCTGGTTGTCGCCGACGCCCGGCAGGTGCTCGTCGAAGGTGGCGGCGTCGAGGACGTAGGCGCCCGTCAGCTCCTTGCTGTCGAAGAGGGCGACGACGGTGAAGTGCTGGGCTCCGGTGTCGCCGAACACCACCGGGACGCGGTCGCCCACCTCCCAGCCCTTGCTGTCGGCGATCCCCTCGAAGACCCCGATCTCGCCCGGCCCGAGCTGATCGGCGCTGCCGGCGGTCACGTTCACCGCGAACAGGTCGAACGCCGTCGCCGTGTTGAACCCGCCGACCGCCACCGCGTCGCCGTCGATCTCCGCGAAGCCGACGCGGATGCCGCTGGCCGCGTCGACCTCGGGCAGGTCGCCGACGTCCTGCGCAATCGTGCCGGACAGGCCGCCGCCCGTGTACCCGGTGCCGGCGTCGATCACGACGTCGCCGCGGAAGCGGTCGTCGACCATGTGGTCGAGCGACGCCCGGATCGACGCGTTGATGACCAGGAACAGCGACACGATGCCGAGACCGATCATGAGGGCGGTGGCGGTCGACGCCGTGCGCTTGGGGTTGCGGGCGGCGTTCTGCTGGGCGAGCCGTCCCACGATGCCGCGGACCGCCGGCAGCGGCCGGCCGATGCCGAGCGATGCGGGCCGGGCGGCGACGGGGCCGAGCACGATGGTGGCGAGGAAGAGGGCCAGCATCCCGCCACCGGACAGGCGCAGCGGCGACTGCTCCCGCACGGTCATCCCCGCGATGCCGGCGCCGAGCGCGGCGCCGCCGGCCAGGCCCAGGAGTACCCCGACGATCTTGCGGCCGATCGAGCGGTGGCTGGTGTCGATGGCGACGTCGCGCATGGCGGCGACCGGGGGGACGCGGGACGCCCGCGCCGCCGGGAAGAAGGCCGAGGCCATCGTCACCAGAGTGCCCACCCCCAGCGCGAGGGCGGCCGACTGCGGCAGGATCACCGGCGCCGTACCGGGCACGAAGGCGCCGGTCAGGCCCGTCGCCAGCACGACCCCCACGCCGTAGCCCACCACGGAGGCCAGGACGCCGACCAGCAGCGACTCGATCACGACGGAGATCAGCACCTGGCCGCGGCCGGCGCCGAGCGCTCGCAGCAGGGCGACCTGGCGCTGCCGCTGGGCGACGATGAACGAGAAGCTCGTGTAGATGACGAACGTGCCCACCAGCACCGAGATCAGGGCGAACGCGAGCAGGAACGTGCGGATGCCGGTGAAGGTGGCCTGGGCGGCCTCCTGGGACTCGGCGACCAGCGTGTCGCCGGTGATCACCTCGACGCCGCTGCCGGCATCCCCGCCGCTGCCGCCCCCTCCGTCGCTCCCGCCCCCTCCGTCGAGGACGGCCCGGACGGCGTCGCGCACCTCGGTCTGCGTCCGGCCCTCCTCGGCGACGATGGCGATCGTGTCGAGGTGGCCCGGCTGGGCGAGCAGCAGCTGGGCCGTCGGCAGATCCATGAGCGTGATGGCCGATCCCGCGGGGCTGTCGGCGGTGCCGAAGCGGGCGATGCCGACGACCGTGGCCTCGTTGACGCCGCCCGGGGTCTGGAACTCGGCGATGTCGCCGACCTGGTAGCCGATCTCCTCCGCGGTGTGCTTGTCGAGCACGATCTCGTCGGGTCCCTCCGGCGCACGGCCGTCGTACAGGACGAACGGGTTGAGCTCGTCGACCTCGCTCCAGTTCATGCCGATGGTGGGGGCGCCGAAGGTCGGGTTGCCGTAGGGCTCGCCGTCGGGGCCGATCGGCCGGGCGTAGCCCTGCACCGTTCCCTCGACCGCGGCGACCCCCTCGACCTCGGCCACCTCGTCGGCGAGGGCGCTCGGGATGCGGGGTCGCTGGATGCCGCCGCCGAACTCGGCGCCCAGCTCGAACTGGCCGGCGCCCCGGACGGCCACGTCGACACCGCCGTTGAGCCCGGCGAACAGGTCGTCGTAGGTGCGCGAGATCGTGTCGGTCAGCGTGATGACACCGGACACGAAGCCCACGCCGATGGTCACGGCCAGGAACGTGAGGACGTACCGTCCGGCGTGTGCCCGCAGGTCGCGGAGGGACAGCTTGAGCATCCGCCACCGCCAGGGCCGTCAGGCCTGGCCCACCCCGTCGAGGCGCTTCATGAAGTCGTAGACGTCGTCCGCGCTCGGTGCGGGCATCTCCCCGACGATGCGCCCGTCGGCGAGGAACAGCACGTGGTGGGCGAAGGAGGCAGCCCGCGGGTCGTGCGTCACCATCACGATCGTCTGGTCGAGCTCGTCGACGGCCCGCCGCATGAAGGCCAGGATCTCGCCGCTGGTGCGGCTGTCGAGGTTGCCGGTGGGCTCGTCCGCGAAGATGATCGCGGGCCGGCTGGCGAGGGCGCGGGCCACCGCCACGCGCTGC
>CAYUXB010000010.1:0-32907 GCA_964448525.1 uncultured Acidimicrobiaceae bacterium | reverse complement strand
CCCTTCATGGCGGCGTCGATGTCGTCGCGGCTGGCGGTGCGGTTCTCCAGCATGCGCACGGCGTTGTTGAGGTAGGGGAAGAGCAGGGCGTTGACGATGAAGCCCGCCCGGTCCTCGACCACGACCGGGCCCTTGCCGCAGGCCTCGGCGAACGCCACGGCCTCCGCCACGGTCTCCTCGCTCGACACCAGCGTGCGGATGACCTCGACGAGGCTCATGGCCGGGGCCGGGTTGAAGAAGTGGACGCCGACGACCCGCTCGGGCCGGTTGGTCTCGACCGCCATCTCGACCACGGGCAGCGTCGAGGTGTTGGTGGCGAGGATGGCGCCGTCCTTCACGATCCGGTCGAGCTCGGCGAAGAGCTGCTTCTTGACCGCCAGGTCCTCGACCACGGACTCGAGCACGAGGTCGCAGTCGGCGAGCGCCTCGAGGTCGGCCGTGCCGCTCACCCGGGCCGTGATGGCCTCGGCCTCCGCCTCGTCCAGCTTGCCCCGGCTGACCTGCTTGGCCAGGGACTTGCCCAGCCCGGCCACCATGGCATCGGCCGACTCCTGCTTGCGCGATCGCAGCACGACCGTCGCCCCGGCCTTGGCGGCGACCTCCGCGATGCCGGAACCCATGATCCCCGAGCCGACGATGCCCACACGTTCGATAGCCATCGGAGGAGGCTACCGACGGTAACCGAGGCCGACCAAAGGTTGGAACGAGCGGTACGGAGCACCAGCGGTGCACGGCCGGTCGCTACCGTCGGGGCCCATGAGTGGACCTCTGGCCCTGGTGGGTGGCGGCGAGTGGCAGATCGGGTGCGACTTCGACGCCGAGCTGCTGGCCGCCAGCGGCGCGGACGAGGTGGTCGTGCTGCCGACCGCGGCCGCCTACGAGCACCCCGACCAGGCCGTCGAGCGGGCGACCCGCTGGTTCGAGACGCTCGACGCACGGGTCCGAGGCGTGCACGTCGTCGACCGCACCGGCGCCCACGACGAGGTCAACACGGCTGCAGTGCGCGCCGCGCGCTTCATCTACCTGTCGGACGGCTCGCCGATGCACCTGCGCTCGGTGCTCATGCAGAGCCCGCTGTGGGACGCCCTGGTGGGGGCCTGGCGGGACGGGGCGGTGCTCGCGGCGTCCGGGGCCGGGGCGATGGTGCTGTGCGATCCCGCTGTCGATCCCCGGGGCGGCGCGGTCACCCTCGGCCTCGGGCTGATCCGCCAGTTCACCGTCGTCGCCCGGGCCGACACGTGGTCCGAGGACAAGCTGCACCGCACCCTGCAACTCACCCCGGCTGGGGTGCCGCTGGTCGAGGTCGACGAGCGCACGGCACTGATCTCGGACGGCGACCGGCGGGCCGAGGGTGATCACGCGTGGCGGGCCGCCGGCACCGGCGACGTCAGCGTATGGCTCGACGGCCACCAGGCCGACGTGGCCGACCTCCCGGATCTGCCGGACCTCCCGGGCTGACGCGACCGGTTCGCCTGACGCCGCGCTCATCGGGAGGCGCCGGGGCTGCGGACGAGCAGCCCCGGCGTCCCGCGCACGATCAGCCGGCGGCGGCCGGTTGGACGTCGACGATGTCGACGTCGAACGCCAGAGGGGCGTCGGGCGGAATGGGCCCCTGCCCCTGGGGGCCATAAGCGTTGTCGGAACCGATCACGAGGTGGCGGCGCTCGCCGGGCTTGGCACCGATCAGACCCTCGTCCCAGCCGGTGATCACCTGGCCCTGGCCGAGCGTGACGGGGAACGTCTCGCCGCGGGTCCACGACTGGTCGAACTCCGAGCCGTCGCCGAGCACACCGACGTAGTGGACGACGACGGTGTCGCCCGCAACGGCGCCCTCGCCCTCGCCCTCGATCAGCGTGGTCGCCTCGAGCGCGTCGGCGGGCGTGTCGGCCGCGGGCGGCTCGGGGACGGGCGGCTCACGGCCGAGGACCTCCTCGGCCAGCTCGGGGTTGCTGTAGTCGGGCACGGTCGTCTCGATCGGCTGATCGTCGATCGTCTGCTCGGTCGTGTCCGACGAGGTCTCGGCGTCGTCGTCCGAGTCGTCGTCGGAGCCCATCAGCTGCGACACGCCGAAGAGCACCACGAGGACGACGACGGCGCCGATCACGATCCGTAAGGCTGAATGCTTGGTGCGCTCACGCTTCGCGGCCGTCGCCTCGGCGGCTTCCTTCTCCAAACGGGCGGCCCGCTGACGATCTCGCTTCTCAGTTCCCACGAGGGCTGGAGGGTACTCACATCGGGGGGACCGGGACATCCCGGCAGATCGTGCGGACCTCACTCCACGTCACGCGTACGGCTCCGGACTGCACTCTTCGGGGTCGTACGTGCGACAATGGCCACCTGAGGCGGTTCCACGTGACTCCCATCACCACGAGAACCAGATGAACAACAATCACCAAGAAGATGAAGACGCCACGCCGACGAGCGTGACCCTCGAAGTCGGGCGCCGGCTCCGGTCGCTCCGCAAGGCCCGTCACATGTCGCTCGACGATGTCGAGCGCCAGTCGTCGGGCCGCTGGAGCGCATCGGCCATCGGTGCCTACGAACGCGGCTTTCGCACGCTCAGCCTTCCCCGGCTGCACGAGCTGGCCGAGTTCTACGACGTCTCCGTGTCGGTGCTGCTCGGCGAGCAGACCCCGACCGGCGAAGGTCCGCCCAAGTTGGTGCTCGACCTCGAAGCGCTCGGCAAGGTTCCGGAAGCGGCACCTGTCCAGCGGTTCGTCCGGTCGATCATCGTCGAGCGCGGCGACTACAACGGCCGTGTGCTGACCATCCGCAGGGACGACCTGCGGGCGATCTGCGCACTGCTCCAAACCGACGTCGCGGACGCCGTCGCCAGGCTCGAAGCCTGGGAGGCTCTCGTCGAGAGCCCGTCGACGCTGTCCTGACGCAACCCTCCTGACCCCCGGGTCGGTCCTGCACGGGCCGACGGTTCCAGGGCGTTCCTGGCGGGCTTGCCCAGGCGGGCGAGAGCTGGGCGACCACGACCCCGACCCCGCGCCACGGGGTTCGCGCGTCGCGCCCCCACACCGATAGGTTTCACCATCGTGTCTCTGGTCGTACAGAAGTTCGGCGGGACGTCCGTCGCCGACCCCGATCGCATCCGCGAAGTGGCGGACCACGTCGCGCGCACCGTGCGCCACGGCAACTCCGCCGTCGTGGTCGTCAGCGCCATGGGCAAGGAGACCGACGAGCTGATCCGCCTGGCCGGCGACGTGTCCGAGGTGCGACCCGGGCGCGAGATGGACATGCTCATCACCGCCGGCGAACGCAAGGCCATGGCCCTGTTGTGCATGGCGCTGCACTCCATCGGGGTGCCCGCCGACAGCTTCACCGGCAGCCAGGCCGGGTTCATCACCGACACCAACCACAGCCAGGCCAAGATCGTCGAGATGCGGCCCGACCGCCTGCGCAAGGCCATCGACGCGGGCCGGGTGCCGGTCGTGGGCGGGGCCCAGGGCGTGTCGGTCGAGAACAACGTCACCTTCCTGGGACGCGGCGGCTCCGACACCACGGCGGTGGCGATCTGCCACGCCCTCGATGGCGACGCCTGCGAGCTCTACACCGACGTGCCGGGCGTGTTCACCGCGGATCCGCGGCTGGTGCCCGTCGCCCGGCGCATGGCGGCCGTCTCGTTCGACGAGATGCTGGAGATGACGGCGACCGGCTGCCCGAAGCCGGCCATGCGCTCGGTCGAGTACGCCCGCCGGTGGGGCGTCAAGCTGCACGTCCGGTCCGCGTTCACGTGGGAGCCGGGCACCTGGGTACTCGAGGAGGAACCCGACATGGAACAGGCGATCGTCTCGGCGGTCACCCACGACACGAGCGAGGCCAAGGTCACGGTGACGGGGGTGCCCGACCACCCCGGCATCGCCGCCCGGCTGTTCCGCGAGCTCGCGGATGTCGGCGTGAACGTCGACATGATCGTGCAGAACGTGTCGGACCACGGCGTGACCGACATCTCGTTCACCGTGCCGCACGACGACCTGGAGAAGGGCTCCGACGTGTGCCGGCGGCTGGCCGATGAGATCGGCGCCGACGGCGTGTCGACGGACGGTGCCATCGCCCGCGTGAGCCTCATCGGCGCCGGCATGAAGTCGAACCCCGGCGTGGCCGCCACGATGTTCGAGGTGCTCGCGCGCGAAGGCATCAACATCGAGATGATCTCGACCTCGGCCATCCGCACGTCGTGCGTGGTGCGCCAAGCGCAGATCGAGCAGGCGGTCCAGAGCCTGCACACGGCCTTCGGCCTCGACACGACGATCTGACCGGGACCCGCCCCCGAACGCGGTTGGGGACGACACCGGCACCGCCCTAGCCTTTGCCCATGTCAACAGTGCGAGTGGGCGTGGTCGGCGCCACCGGTCAGGTCGGCAAGGTCATGCGCGAGGTGCTCGCCGAGCGCAAGGTCCCCGTCTCCGAGATCCGGTTCTTCGCGTCGGCCCGGTCGGCCGGGCGCACCCTGCCCTGGCAGGACGCCGACATCACGGTCGAGGACGCCGAGACCGCCGACTGGTCGGGGCTCGACATCGCCCTGTTCTCCGCGGGCGGGGCGACCTCCCGGGCCCTCGCCCCCGTGGTGGCCGGGGCCGGGGTCACCGTCATCGACAACTCGTCGGCCTGGCGCATGGACCCCGACGTGCCGCTGGTGGTGTCCGAGGTCAACCCCGACGACATCGGCGAGGCCCGCAAGGGCATCATCGCCAACCCCAACTGCACGACGATGGCCGCCATGCCGGTGCTCGCCCCGCTGCACCGCGCCGCCGGGCTCGAGCGGCTGATCATCAGCACCTACCAGGCGACCTCCGGCGCCGGGCTCTCCGGTGTGGCCGAGCTCGACGAGCAGGTGCGCAAGACGGCCGACGGCGCCGCCGCGCTGACCTTCGACGGCGGGGCGGTCGAGTTCCCGGCCCCGAACAACTTCGCGGCACCGATCGCCTTCAACGTGCTGCCGCTGGCCGGTGCGATCGTCGACGACGGCAGCGGCGAGACCGACGAGGAGCAGAAGCTCCGCAACGAGAGCCGCAAGATCCTCGGCCTGCCCGACCTGCGGGTGGCGGGAACGTGCGTGCGGGTGCCGGTGTTCACCGGGCACTCGCTGTCGATCACCGCCGAGTTCGCCCGGGACCTGTCGCCCGAGCAGGCGACCGAGGTGCTCTCGACCGCTCCGGGCGTGGCGCTGGCCGACGTGCCCACGCCGCTGATGGCGGCAGGCGAGGACCCGGCGTACGTGGGCCGCATCCGTCGCGATCCCACCGTCGACCACGGGCTCACGCTGTTCGTGTCGAACGACAACCTGCGCAAGGGCGCGGCGCTCAACGCGGTGCAGATCGCGGAGCTCGTCGCCGCCCGCCAGGGCTGAGCGTCGGTGTGTCGGTGCGTCGGTGGCGTCGCGGCGGGCTCTGTGCTCAGCATCGGTTGCGCAGCCGCCACTTCGGGACACGGAACCTCGGGTTCTGGAACCGAGGGCACCCGGGTCAGGGGCAGCGGCAGGGCTGCGCACCGCACCGAGGGCAACCCTGCGCGTAGCGGGCGATCGCCTCGTCGAGGCTGATGCCGAGCTGGCCCGCCAGCGAGGTCACCCACGCGAGGACATCACCCAGTTCGTGCACCTGCTCTTCGCGGGTGCCCTTGCGCACCGCCTGCGCGAGCTCCCCCAGCTCCTCGGTGAGCCACGCCACCGTCGAGGGCACCCCACGGGCGCGATCGCGGGCGCCGTAGGTGTCGTCGATGAGTCGTTGGAACGCCGCCAGGTCCATCCCGGCAGCGTAGGAGGACGGGCCGGTGCCCATCGCCCCGGCAGCCCCGTCCGTCAGGGGCGGGGGCGGCGCTGCCAGTCGACGGCGATCCACTGGTCGCCGCGGCGGACGCTGCGCCAGCCGTGGGGGCGGACCGCTCCGTAGCGGACGGCGATGCGGACGTCGGGCATGCGGGGACGTCCGGCGAGGTGCCACCGGTCGACGGCCGACAGGATCGCCCGCTCGGCACCGGCACCGCCGTAGGCGTCGATCCGCACCTCGCCGCCGCCGCCGGCCGCAGTCGTCACCGGTGTGAGCAGGGCGAGGCTGCCGTCGACGGCATCGACAACCCCGAGTGCCTGACGAGCGGTCGTCGAGCGGGACCCGGTGCGGCTGACCTCGACCAGGCGCTCCTCCGGCAGGGCGAGCGCGACGTAGGCGAACACGGCCAGCGTGGAACCCCGCCCCACCGGCACCCGCCTGCTGCGACCGAAGCCCAGGGCGGTCAGGGCCAACCGCTGGCGAGCGCGTCGATCGAGGCCGGCCAGCGCCGGGCCCGCCATGTCGAGCAGCGCCCGGTCGAGACCACCGTTCGCGACCTCACCCACCGCCAGGCGGGCGGGCATCCCGCGGGACCGCACGGTCGGCGCGTCGCGCGGGTCGCCCCGCTCGACGGGGCGGAGGGCCATGAAGCCGCCACCGGTGACGGCCAGCGGGTCGAAGCCGTGGGCCACCTTGCGAAAGGCGGCGACGGCCTGCAGCCAGAACACGACGGGGCTGAGCCGCAGCGGCAGCACCAGCGTGCCACCCGGCCGCAGCTGGTCGAACCAGGAGCGCGGGATCGTGTCGGTGCTGGCCGTGGCGACGATGGCGTCGAACGGCGCGGCGTCCGGCCATCCTGCGGCGCCGTCGCCGACCTCGACACGCACCGGCACCCCGCCGGTGACGAGTGCTCGGCGGGCCGCGACGGCGGTGTCGGCGTCGAGCTCGACCGAGGTGACCCGGCCCTGCTCCCCGACCAGGTGAGCGAGCAGAGCGGCGTTGTACCCCGTACCGGCACCGACCTCCAGGACGCGCTGGCCGGCCCGCAGCCGGAGCATCTCCAGCATCTCGGCCATGATCGCCGGCTGCGAGGACGACGACGTCGGAGTGCCCGCGCGGTCGCGACGGGTGACGATCGCGTCGTCGCGGTACACGTCCGCCAGCCCGTGGCGCTGGGCGTGCTCGGCCAGGAACAGCTCGCGGGGCACCGCCGCGAAGGCGGCCGCGACGCGCTCGTCGCGCACGTGACCACGGCCCCGCAGGTGCTCGACGAGGTCGCGGCGCAGCGTCGTACTGGGCGTGTCGGGCACGAGAGCGATCGTAGGCCGCCGCAGCCGACACCCGGTCGGGCCGCCTGGCCGGTGACGAGGTCCCGAGCCGGCCCGCGTGCCGCGCTGCGGTCGTGTGCGGCACGTGCCGTGGCGTGGCGCGGCGCGGCGCGGGGCGGCGCCGCGTGGCGCGGCGAGCCGTGGCGCGGCGCTGCGTGGTGTGACGTGGCGTGGCGTGGCGTGGATCCTGCGCCGCCGCCAGAGCGGTACCGTCCCGGGCCGTGCACACCACCCTGGTCTCGTGGAACCTGAAGGGCAGCGGCAACCCGGACACCGACGCGGTGGCCGCCCACCTCGGCGAGGTCGGTGCGGACGTCGTCGCCCTGCAGGAGGTGCAATGGCACCAGGCGCGCCGCATCGCCCGGGCGCTGGGGGCGCGGTCGTCGGGCTGGGGGTTCAAGCACTGGCCCGTCCGCACCTGGCCGGAGGGCATGGCCGTCATCGGCGTGACGCGGGAGGTGCACGTACACACCCGCGCGCTGTCGAGCAGGTGGCGACTCTGGAGCTGGCGGCGCCGGATCGTGCAGGTGGCGACGGTGGCCGCCACCGGCCCCGGCGCCGCTCACGGCGATGACGACGCCGACAGCACCGGCGAGGACGGCGGCGGCAAAGGCGGGGCGTCCGGGTTCACCCTCGTCAACGTGCACCTGACCCCGCACGGCCAGGCGGAACTGCGGACGGTCGAGACCACGACGGTGCTGTCGATCGTCGCGCACCGCACCGGGCCGGTGGTGGTCGCCGGCGACTTCAACGAACGGCCGGGTGGCGCGATCCACCACCAGCTCGCGGCCGCCGGCCTGCGCGACGGGCGGGGCGCGTCGCCCGGCGACGACCCCGCTCCCGGCGAGGGCACGCGGCCCCCCGACCTGGCGCCCACCAACTGGCGGGGGTGGCACCGGGGCACCACGAAGCCCCCGACGCAGCGGCTCGACTACGTGTACGTGTCGCCGGTGATCGGCACATCGACCGTGCGGGTACCCGAGGCCGACGCGGACGACCTCGCCCGGTTCGCCGTCCTCTCCGACCACCTACCGGTGACCGCGACGCTCGAGATCGCGGAGGGGAACGGCTGACGACGGCCCGCCGAACGACGGCCTAGGCGGAACGGCGGCGGTCGCGCTCGGCTTGGGGCAGCGAGCAGGTGGCGGTGCCACCCGGAAGCCGGTGCCGGTTGCGCGAGACCAGCCGGTAGATCGGCCACGCCACCCACCGCACCGGCGGCAGGTCGAGCAGCCAGCCGAGCGGCCGCCAGAACGAGCCCGCCTCGACGAGCAGGCGGGCGATCGCCTCTGGTCCGGCCTTGGTCGCCGCCGACGTGCCCGCGCCGTTGCCCGCGGCGGGCACCCAGACGACGGCCTCCTCGGCGTCGCTCTGGGCGACCCCGAGCGCATCGAGGTCGGCGAACTGCCACGCCTGGACATCGGCCTCGGCCGGGATGCGACGCTCGATGAAGTCGGCGCACGACGAGCAGAACGAACAGTCCCCGTCGTAGAGGAACACGGGCCGTTCGAGCTGCGCGGCGGTCGCCATGCGCCCATTCTGCCCCGGGCGACGACCATCGCCCCTCCGCATCACCGCTCGGGGTGGAGGGTGACGCATCCGCGAGGATCTCCGCGCCGCATGTCGATCTGGTGCTCCGCCGTTCGTCGCCTGTGGCACGAGCCCGCAACAGCGGCTCGGAACCCACCCACAGGAGACACGACGATGCGGTTCATGCTGATGCACTACCAGACCGACGAGATGGAGGCCGGCGTGCCCCCCACGCCCGAGCAGATGGGGGCGATCGGCGAGTACATGGAGGAGTGCGTGAAGTCGGGCGTTCTGCTCGCCGGGGAGGGCGTGCGCCCGAGCTCGTTCGGCGCCCGCGTCGAGATCACCGACGACGGCACGCCGAACGTCACCGACGGGCCGTTCGCCGAGGCCAAGGAACTGATCGCCGGCTTCGCCATCCTCGACTGCAAGAACCGGGACGAGGCGATCGAGCACGCCAAGCGCTGGGCCCAGGTGTCGGGCTCCACCAGGGTCGATGTCCGCCAGGTCGCCGAGTTCTCGGACGTCGAGTAGCCCCGGTGCCCGCCGGGCGTGCGGGCCCGACAGGGTTGCGCAGGAGGCCGTCACGGTGGTCGCGTCGATCCCGTGACGGCCTCCGAGGTGCACCGCACGGTCAACGCCATCTGGGGCATCGAGTCGCCCAAGGTCGTCGCTCGGGTCGCCCGCATGGTCGGCGACGTCGGCATCGCCGAGGAGCTCGCCCAGGACGCCCTCGTCGTCGCTCTCGAACGGTGGCCCGCCGAGGGCGTGCCGGCCAACCCCGGCGCGTGGCTGATGACGACGGCCAAGAACCGGGCGATCGACCTGCTGCGGAGGCGCCGGCGCCTCGATGCCCGCCACGAACAGGTGGGCCGCGAGCTCGCTGCCCGCCAGAACGCCGCGATCGCCGACCCCGACGCCGACCTCGGCGCCGACCTCGAGGACGTCGGCGACGACCTCCTCCGCCTCATGTTCATCTCCTGCCACCCCGTGCTGTCGAAGGAGGCGCGGGTCGCGCTCACGCTGCGCCTGCTCGGCGGTCTGACGACCGAGGAGATCGCCCGTGCCTTCCTCGTGCCGGAGCCCACGGTGGCCCAGCGGATCGTGCGGGCCAAGCGCACGCTGGCCGCGGCCGAGGTGCCGTTCGAGCTGCCGGACCGGGCCGAGCTGGGCGGCCGGCTCCGATCGGTGCTCGAAGTCATCTACCTCGTGTTCAACGAGGGCTACTCGGCCACCGCAGGCGACGACTGGCTGCGACCCGAGCTCTGCAACGAGGCGCTTCGCCTGGGTCGGGTGCTCGCGGGCCTCGCCTCGACCGAGCCGGAGGTGCACGGCCTGGTGGGGCTGATGGAGATCCAGGCCTCTCGCAACCGGGCGCGCCTCGGGCCCGGCGGCGTGCCGGTGCTGCTGCTCGACCAGAACCGCGGCCTGTGGAACCAGACGCAGATCCAGCGGGGGCTCGCCGCGCTCGAACGAGCCGAGGCGCTCGGCACCGCGCCCGGGCCGTACGCGCTGCAAGGCGCCATCGCGGCGTGCCACGCGCGCGCCCGAGCGCCGGAGGACACCGACTGGACGCGCATCGCCGCGCTGTACGACGCACTCGCGGCGCTGTCCCCGAGCCCGGTGGTCGACCTGAACCGGGCCGTGGCGCTGTCGATGGCGTTCGGGCCGGAGGTCGGGCTCGAGGTCGTCGACACGCTCGTCGACGAGCCCGGGCTGAAGGGCTACCACCTGCTGCCCAGCGTGCGAGGCGACCTCCTCCGCAAGCTCGGCCGCACGGCCGAGGCCCGCCGCGAGTTCGAGCTCGCTGCGTCGCTGACCCGCAACTCGCGCGAGCGCACCCTCCTGCTCGCTCGCGCCGCCCAGTGCGCCGGTGACCCGACGTGACGGCCGATCAGTCCTTGGCGTCGGACCAGCGGGCGATCGTGCTGATGTCGGCCACGAAGCGCACCGACCCATCGGGCGCCCAGCGGTGGGCGGCCTCCTGCAGGCACTCGCCCACCGACACCGCGACCGCCTCGGCGTGCGCGAGGGGCGTGTGCACGAGCAGCTCGTCGTGCAGGCACAGCACGATGCGGGCACCGAGGGGGCCGGTGCGGGCCCGCACGGTCACCGCCCACACCTTGAACAGCTCGGCCGCCGCTCCCTGCACCAACGCGTTGCGGCCGTAGCGGCCGCGGGCCGCGGCGCGGCTGCGGGCCTCGCGCTCGCCGATCCCGTTCGTGGCGGCATCGCCCATCCTGACGCGGCGCCCCCCGTAGGTGCGCAGGTCCTGACCCATCTGGCCGGACCTGTCGCCCTCGGCGAGGTACGCCATCGCCACCGGGTAGGCGCCCTCCAACCGGCGCAGCACCTGGGCGCCATGGCCGGTGGTCTGCCCGTACATGGCGCCCAGAACCGCCACCTTGGCGGTCGCCCGGTCGACGCCCAGGTGAGCGGCCACCGGTGCGTACATGTCGTCCTCGACGGTGGCCGCGGCCAGCGCCCGGTCGCCCGACACGGCGGCGAGCACCCGGGGCTCGATCTGGCCGAGGTCGGCGCGGACGAACACGTGCCCCGGCTCGGCCACCACCGCGCTCCGCAGGTCGGCCGGCATGCTGTGCAGCCCGGCGGTGGCCGTCATGCGCCCGGCAGCACCGTCGCACGCTGTCCAGTCGCCGCGCAGCCGTCCGTCGGTCCCCACGTGCGCGTCGAGCCAGCCGTAGCCGTAGGTGGTGCCGACCCGTTCGGCCTTCCGCCAGGCGAGCAGAGCATCGATCACCGGGTGCTCGGCGCGCCGGGCCTCGAGCCGCCACGCCCGCGTGTCGGCGACCTCGATGCCGACCCGGCGCAGCAGCGACTTCACCTGGCCGGGGCTACGCAGGTCGAACGCGTCACCTCCCGGCACGTGGCGCAGCACCTCGGCATCGCGACGGGCCCGCCGGGCGGCGGCCTCGGACTCCGACCGGGGCCGGGGTCCGACGAAGGACGCGACGATCGCCTCGGCGACGGCCCGGTCGACGGGCAGCCCGTCGACGGCCAGCTCGGCGCAGAGCAGCTCGGCGGCCGACTCCGACCGGGCGGTGGCCGGCGCCTGTGGACGTTCGAGCACCGCGAGCTGGGACTGCTGGCGTTCGGCGACCGTGCGCGCCGCGGCGGCCCAGGCGGCCATGTGCTCGGGGTCGGTGGCCCAGGCCCCGGCGGCCCACTCGGCGCTGAGGTGGCCGTCGCGGCGCACCGGGTGATCGGCGGCGCCGTCGTCCTCGCCGTCGAGGCTGAACAGGTCGAGCGGGCCGGTGGACGGCCGAGAGCGGAGGTCGAGGTCGTGCACCCCCGCCCATATCCGTGCGGGCTCGGCGGCCCAACCGCCCGCGAGCAGGCGAGCCACGGCGGCGACGTCCCAACACGTCGCCACCCGCACCCCGGCCCGGACGAGGGCCAGGGCCGTGTCCCCCGACCACCAGACCCAGCGCGGTCGCAGCTCCTCGTCGACGGCGGCCACCACCGCGGCCGCCACCGCCGGGTCGGCTTCCGCCAGCGCGACCCGGTCCGGTGCGGCCAGACCCACGCCGACGCCGGGTTGGAAGGCGAGGCCGACCAGGTCTGCCCGCCCGACACCGTGCGCGTCGAGCCAGGCGACGACGTCCGCGGGCGACGATCCGGCACGGGACGACGACCCGGCGTGCGGCAACGACGCGGCGCCGCCCGGGTGCTCAGCGTCTGGCGGCATCGCTCGGCACGTGGCAGCGAAACAGGGGGTGGCGAGGGCGCCGCACGAGTCGCAGACTAGGGGGCGAGTGGTTCGATGACCTGGTGGGGGTGCCCCATGACCAGCCACGACCGTCCCGTGCCAGACCTGGTGCCGCAGCTGTCCCGGGGAAAGCACCGCAACCCGCGCAAGGGTGCCTGCTTCATGGAGCTGGCGTCGTACCTGGCGGGCGAGCGCTGGAGCGACCACCCGTCCTGCACCCACCCGCTCCTGGCCACGATGGCCCGCCTCGTCAACGACCACACGACCGACTCCGGCCGCGACCGCCTCGGCCGGCTGGTGCCATCGGTGATCGGGCTGACCAGCGACGACCCGCGCATCGACGTCGAGCTCACGCTGCGGGCGGCGACCACGGCCCTCCCGGTGGCCCCCGCCGAGCGGCAGCGGGTGCTGGCGGTGTCCGTGCTCGCCGGGGAGCGGATGCTCGCCCGCCTCGACGCCGACGCGACCACGCCCTCCTCCGGCACCGGCCACCGCGGCGAGACCCACGTCGTCCCCATGGACGGGGCATTCTCGCCGCGCCCGCTGTCCGATCGCAGCCGCCGGGCGTTGGAGCAGGCGCCAGACGCCGAGCGGTGGGCGCGCAGCTTCACCCGCGAGATCCGCACGGCTCCCCGGGGGTTCTACCGGTACGCGGCGCCCAACACCGTTCGCCAGGCGGTGCTGGGCATCAGCGAGGCCTGCGTGGACGACCCCGACGCTCGCCTGCGCGACCTGCTCGCCGGCGCGATCGCCGACTGCGAGCGGGTGATCGGGCTCGAGGAGGCCGCCCGCGCCGGGCGGGTCGACGGGGAGGCCTGGGCCGCCGCGTGCGCGCTCACCGGGGTGAAGCCGCCCGCGTTCACCGCAGGCTGACGCGAAGAGCCGACCGCGCCGGAGGTGTGCCCGGGCGCAGCGGTAGCCGGAGGGCTGCCCGCCTGCCCTCCGGCTATCCCCTGCCGCTCTCGTCGAGCGCCGCGCGCCGAGCCGGCTGGGGGCGGCATCGGCGCTGGGAGTCGTCACCGTACGGTGGTGTTCGACCAGGCGAATCCGTAGCACCTACGTACGTCACGCCCCGGCTGGCTGGTGCGCTGTTGGCAGAGCACTAGTGTCGGGCCGTGACCGCACGCTGGCCCCTCATCGGGCGGGCGCCGGAGCTCGCACGATTGCGCAACCTGCTGGGCACGGGCGACGACCCGCACGGTGTCGCACTCTTCGGCGACGCCGGCGTGGGCAAGTCCCGCCTCGCGGACGAGATCGTCGAGGAGCGCCGGGCCGCGTCGGCGACGGTCGAGCGGGTGCGGGCCACCGAGGCCGCCCGCGACATCCCGCTCGGTTCGTTCTCCCACGTGCTCGCCCCGGGCGACGACGCCCACCACCGCGACGACCTGCTGCACCTGGCGCTGACCCGCCTGCACCAGCGCGCCGGTGACGGCGAGTACCTGCTGGTGGTGGACGACGCCCACCTGCTCGACGACCTGTCGGTCGCGCTGTTGCACCTGGCCCTCACCCAGTCGCCGGTGCGGATGCTGCTCACGGTGCGCACCGGCGAACCCACGCCCCAGGGCCTCGTCACGCTCTGGAAGGACGAGCTCCTGGCCCGGCTCGACGTGTCGCCCCTCACCCGGGACGCCACCGAGGAGCTGGTGCTCGCCGTGCTCGGCGAGGGGGTGCCGTCGTCGCTGCTCGACCACATCTGGCAGCTGAGCCGCGGCAACGCGCTCTTCGTCCGGGAGCTGGTGATGACGGCGATCGAACGTCAGGAGAGCGGCGGGTCCGGCCCCATCCCGCTCGCCGGCGCCGGCACCCAGCAGCGCTTGCGCGACCTGGTCGACGAGCGGCTCCGCCTCATCGCCCCCCGGGCACGCCGGGCCTTCGAGTTGGTCGCCGTGGCCGAGCAGGTACCGCTCAGCGCGGCCTGGCAGATCGTCGACCCGGCAGACATCGAGGCGCTCGAGCAGCGAGGTCTGGTGGAGGTCGTCGGTGCCGCCGGCGCCGAGAGGGTGCAGGTGCTGCATCCGCTGTACGGCGAGGTGCTGGCCGCCAACCTGCCGCGCCTCCGCCGGATGGGCCTGCTGCGCGAGCTCGTCGACGCGGTCGAGGGCCTCGCCGGGTTCGACCGGTTGCGTCTCGCGACCTGGCGATTGGAGTCCGGCGTGCCCGGCGACCCGGAGCAGCTGCTCGCGCTGGCGGGCGAGGCGCTCGGCCGGCTGGACCACCGGTTGGCGGAACGGCTCGCCGACGCGGCGGGCGGCACGGCCCGTGCGGACGCCGGCCTCGTGCTGAGCGAGGCGCTCGCCGGTCAGGGCCAGGTCGACGACTCCGAGGCGGTGCTCGCCCGGCTGCGGCCGACCGAACCGGCGCACGTGGCGGCGGTGGCGGTGACGCGGGCGACGAACCTGTTCCTGCACCTCGACCGGTCGCACGAGGCGTACGACGTGTTGCGGGAGGCCGACGACGCGCTCGCGGGGCACCCCCGCTGGCAGGAGGAGTGCCGCTCCGTCCTGGCGCAGATGCTCATGTTCTCGTTCCGGCTCGACGAGGCGGGCGAGGTGGCCGACGCCCTGCTGGCGGAGCCGGCTGTCGCCGAGACGGTCCGCCTGCGGGCCGCGCCGGTGGCACTGACCGTGCGCGGCGCCGCGGGACGCGTCGACGACGGGCTCGCCCTGCTCGACGACGAGCTGTTCGACGCCGCTCGACGCCATCGCCGGGCGGTGCCCTACGGGGGCATCCAGCTGCGGATGGCCCGATTCCAGGGCTTGTACTGGGCGGGACGGGTACGTGAGCTCGACGAGTACACAGCCGACGACATGGGCCTCGACCTCCAGTACCGGCCGCCGTCGCTGCGGGGGATCCTGGCCGGCTTCCGCGGCGGTGCGCTGCTGCTCCGAGGCCGTGCAGCGGCCGCGCTCGCCGAGCTGCAACGGGCGGTGCGTGCACTGGCCGAGGGCGACTGGTTCGGTCAGCGCCCGCTCGCCGAGGCGATGCGGGCCCGGGCGGCCGTGTTCGCCGGCGACCTCGAGGTGGCCGACGAGGCGATCTACGCGGCGGACATCGCCTTCGCCGCCGACATGCAGCGCGCGGCGCGGACCCTGCCCTACATCGAGCTGTCGCGAGCGTGGATCCTCGCCGCCCAGGGGTCGATCTCCGACGCCGCCGAGCGGTGCCTGACCCTGGCGACCGCCATGGAGCCCTCCGCCAAGCCGCTCGCCGTCGAGGTCCTCCACGCCGTCGTGCGTCTCGGCCGGGCCCCGGCCGCCCTCGACGCGCTCGAGCGGCTCGCGGGCGAGGTCGACGGCCCCTTCGCCCCGATCGCGGCCCGGCATGCCCGGGCGATGGTCGCGGCCGACCCCGAGCTTCTGGCCGCGGTCGCGCTCGAGCTCGAGGAGCTCGGCGCCGACCTGCTCGCCGCGGAGGTGCACCGGTCGGCGGCGGACGCGTTCCGGGCCGCCGGCCGCGGTGTGCCGGGCATCGCCGCATCCCGACGGGCCGACGAGCTGCTGCACGGGTGCGGTGGCCCGTCCTCCCCCGGCCTCGCCCCGGCCGTGCCGATGGGCGATGGTCTGACCGAACGCGAGCGCGAGGTGGCGGTCCTCGCCAGCCGGGGCCGCACGAGCCGCGAGATCGCCTCGACCCTGCACCTGTCGGTGCGCACGGTCGATACGCACCTCAGTCGGATCTACCGCAAGCTGATGATCGAGGGACGGCACGAGCTGGCCGCAGCGCTACGTACGACCGGCGCTCCCGACGATACGTAACGGGTACTGACGCCGGCGTCGGTCCGGCCGCGTACGGTGCCACGATGAGCGAGCGTGACCACCGCCGGCAGCTCGCCGTCGGGGCCGGAACCTCCCCCGCCGACCCCGGCGGTCACCCGCGACAGGCGTCCCCGGGCAATGGCAACGGCGACGTCGACGTCGTGCGGGCGGTCGCCGCCCTGGTGAACGACCTGGTGGAGGGCTCCGACGACATCGACGGGCCCGTCGGCGACGTCGACGACCAAACCGCTCCCGACCCGGTGGACGGGATGCAGCAGGATCTGGCAACGGGGCCCGCAGGGACCCACGGCGACGCGGTGGCGCCGTGGCCTGACCGGGGCGGACAAGCGGTCGGCCCGACGGCCAGATGACGTTCGGCCCCGGCGGGCGGGTTCGCCGGGGCCGGGCGGAACACCGGAGCGGGCGTCCCCTCGCCCGCCGCGACAGGAAGCCGCGACAGGAACCTGTCGGGAACTGGGCACGGGCAGGATCTGGACGAGCACCAGAGCGCGGTTAGGATCGCGGTGTGTCCGACGACCCCCAGGTTGGCGCCGCGGCGCTGCTCCGCCAGCACGGGCTGAACGTCACGGCCCAGCGGCTGGCGGTGCTGCGGGCGGTGACCGCCCAGCCGCACTGCACGACCGACGACGTCTACACGACCGTGCGGGCCGAGCTCGGCGCGATCTCCCGGCAGGCGGTCTACGACGCACTGGCCGCGCTCGGCGGCAAGGGCCTGCTCCGGCGCATCCAACCGGCCGGATCGGCGGCCCGCTACGAGAGCCGGGTGGGCGACAACCACCACCACCTCATCTGCCGCACCTGCAACCGGATGGTCGACGTCGACTGCGCGGTCGGCGAGACGCCGTGCCTGACCGCGGCGGACGACGCCGGGTTCGACGTCGACGAGGCCGAGGTCGTCTACTGGGGCCGCTGCCCCGCGTGCCGGGCCGAGGCGCTGGCCGAGGCCGGATCCACGACCGGCGACTGATCGTCCCCCCGGCCGAGCCGGGTGTCGAGGTGGCGCAGCTTGTCCGGGTTGACGATCGTGTGCACCGCGGCGATGTGGCCATCCGCGATGTCGAGCACCGCCACCGCGACCAGGTTCCCCTCGGCATCGGTGACGGTGGCACCCGGCTGGCCGTTGACCTGCGCCGGGTGGAGGGACAAGCCGGCGTACGCCCCACCGCTCCGCATGCCCGTGACCAGCATCCGCGCCACCCGGGCGCGGCCCTGGACGGGTCGCGCGATGGCGCGCACCACGCCCCCGCCGTCCCCGTGGAAGACGACCTCCTCCGCCAGCAGCTCCTCCAGGGCGTGCAGGTCGCCGCCGCCGACCGCGTCCAGGAAGCGCTGCGCCAGCTCGTCGCGCTGCTCCCGGGAGGCGTCGAACCGGGGACGGCCCTCCTCGACGTGCCGACGGCCGCGGGTGACGAGCTGGCGGGCGTTGGCCTCGCTCGTGCCGATGATGCCGGCGATGTCCTCGTAGGGGTAGGCGAAGACCTCCCGGAGCAGGAACGCGGCCCGCTGCTCGGGGGTGAGGCTCTCGAGCAGCACCAGGAACGCCAGGGACAGCGAGTCCGCGACCTCGGCGGCGTCGGCCGGGTCGTTGCCGCGGTCGTCGACGAGCAGCGGCTCGGGCAGCCACTCGCCCACGTAGCTCTCGCGCCGCACCCGGGCGGAGCGCAGCTGGTCGATGCACAGCCGCGTGACGATCGTCGACACGTAGGCGCGCGGCGACTCGATGCTCTCGCCCCGCTCGCGGGCGAGGTGCAGGCGCAGCAGCGCCTCCTGCACGATGTCCTCGGCCTCGCTCACGCTGCCGAGCATCCGGTAGGCGACCGCGAACGCTCGGGGCCGCAGCTCTTCGAGGGTCGGCGTCCCGGGCACCGGTCAGCCGAGCCCCTTCTTCAGCCCGAGGCGCCAGCTCGGATACCGGAGGTCCCAGCCGAGCTCGCGCTTGGCCTTGGCGTTCGAGGCGCCGCGCACCTCGGTCATCATCAGCGTGGCCATCTCGCCGGCGACCAGACGCCCCAACCACCGGGGGATTCGCCGCGGCGGCTTGGCACCGAGCGCGCTCGCCAGCACCGGCAGCCAGTCACGCACCGCGACCGGCTCGTCGTCGACGACGTAGTAGACGCCCGGGTCGCCGCGCTCGACCGCGATGGCGGTCGCCGCGGCGGCATCCTCGATGTGGACGTGCGACCACACGCCGCCACCATCGCCGATGATCGGGAGCTGGCGCCTGCGGACGGGGCCGGCCATCTCGGCATCGGGGTCGAGGCTGATCCCCGTCCCCGGACCGTAGAACCCGCCGTAGCGCAGCGCGAGACCCTCGCCCCAGTCGATCGAGGTCACCGCCTTCTCCAGGTGGATGAGCGCCTGCACGACCGGTCGCATCGCCCCCGGTGGATCGGGGTAGAGCGGGTCGTCCTCGGTCAGCACCGGCCCGCCCGACGGGGCGTAGCGGAAGGCGCCGAAGCTCTGCGCCACGAACCGCCGGGCGCCGACGGCGCGGCCGGCGGCGAGCAGGTGGTCGGTGCCCTCCGTGCGCAGGCGGTTGGTCGTGATCGCCATCGGGGAGCGGTCGGGATGCCGCGCCTCGCGGATGCCCATCTTCCCGGACAGCGCCGTGAGCTGGTGCACGATCACCTCCGGCTCGGCCTCGCCCACGACGCGGGCCACCGCATCGGGATCGAGGGCGTCGGCGACGACCGGTCGGGCCCCGAGCGCGCGCAGCATGTCCTGCTTGGCGGGGGTTCTGGTCATGGCGACAACCTCGTGGCCTGCGGCGACGAGCTCCGGCAGCAACTGTACGCCGAGCGCCCCTGAGGCTCCGGCAACGAATACCTTCATGGCAGGCTCCTTCTCGTCTCGGTCACCTACTGAGACGAGACAGCGGCGCCCGCCGTGACAGTCCCGCGAGGACGGGATCTGCGGTCCGCGGTCAGGGGCTGTCGGAGAACCGCCGGGCGAGCGCGGGCCGGTCGATCTTGGCGTTGTGCCGCCGGTCGACCGGAAGGTGATCGATGAAGACGAACCGGTCGATCCCCTCGGTCGCCTCGTGGCGCTGCGCGAGCTTGCGCAGATCCTCCTCCACCTGGTTCTGACGCCCTCGGGCGTCGGGCACCAGCTCGACGCAGATGGCGGGCGCGACCGCGCCGCCGACGTGGGGGCCGATCAGCGCGCTGCGCACCACGTCGGGGTGGGTGTTGAACACCGGCTCGCAGCAGAGCGGGAAGTACGTCCGGTCGCGGGCGACGACCCGATGGGAACGCCGGCCGCACACCCACAGCCGCCCCTCGTCGTCGACGAAGCCGGTGTCACCGAGACGGTGCCACCGCGTGGCGCCGTCCGCGATCTTGTTCTCGGCCATGTCCTCGGGGGCCTCGTGGTAGTGGTCGCTGATGTGCGGGCTGCGGGCGACGACCTCGCCGATGGTGCCGGCCGGAACCGGGTCTGCGTCGTCGAGCGTGGGGATCGGTCCGTCGTCGATCGCGACGATCCGCACCTCGACACCGGGCAGCGGGTCGCCGACGCAGACGCCGGCGCCGGCCTCGGTGCGGGGCCAGGTCTCGCGCAACACCGTGTCGCCCGCGATCTCGGCGACGGGAAGCGCTTCGGTGGCGCCGTAGTTCGAGTAGATCTCGCCGTCGACCAGCACCTCCTTGACCGCGGCGAAGAGGGGCCCGTTGATCTCGGCGCCTCCCGCGACGATGCGATCGATCGTGGGCAGCGTGATGCCGTGCTCGTCGCAGTGACGGGCGAGGTTGGTCAGCAACGCCGGCGACGCGAACATCGAACGGACCTCGTGCTCGCGGATGGTGCGCACGAGCTTGGCGGGATCGGCCTGCCCGGGGCCCTTCGTGGCGAAGTCCATCGGCGGGACGACCACGGTCCCGCCGTGGCTGAGGCCGATGATCCAGAACATCGGGAAGGTGGGCATGTCCACCACGTCGCCCGCCTGGCCGAGCCCCCACTGGGCACTGACGCCGGCGATCATCGCCATCAGGTTCCCGTGCGTCATGACGGTGGGCTTCGGCGACCCGGTGCTGCCCGTCGTGAAGGCGATCACCGCGGGATCGTCCGGGGTCACGTCCGCCTGACGGGGATCGCCGAGCCAGGGCCGCTCCAGCGAGGCGAGGGTGCGGACGCCGGGCACCGACGGCCCCCCGACCACGATGTTCGTGCGGACGGAGCCGCGCCCCCAGCCGAACGCCCGCTTCGCCACCTGGGCCTGCGGGGTCCCGAAGAAGACCTCGGGCCGGACGCGGTCGAGGCTGCGCGCGACGTTGCGCAGGCCGTGGCTGTGGGGCTCGATGCCGACGATCACGGCACCGACCCGCCACAGGGCGAGCGCGAGCACGAGGGCGTCCTCGCCGGGCGGCACCATGAACGAGCACAGCGTGCCCTCGCGGACGCCGATCTCGCGCAGGCCGACGGCGGTGGCCTCGGCCCGGTGGCTCAGCTGGGCGTAGGAGGTGGTGCGCACCCGCCAGCGCGCGGGCATCCCCCGGCGGACGTGGACGAGGGCGACCCGGTCGGGGTCGCGGCGCGCGAGGTCGAGGATCCGGTCGGGCAGGTCCATCGTGCGGGCGACGGTGGTGGTCACGGCCGGGTCTCCCCACCGCGAGCAGATGCGGACGAGGCGCTCGACGCGCTCGAGGTCCGCTCGACGAGCTCCTCGATCAGCGTGGTCACCACGTCCGGGTCCTCCAGCATCGGCAGGTGGCCGGTGCCGGCGATCACCTCGACCCGCTCCGCGTGGAGCGCGTCGTCGAGGTGCGCGGCGCGGTGCCGGGACAGCACCCGGTTCTGCTCGCCCCACACGATCCACGTCGGTGTGCCGGCCGGGATGCCCTCGACGTCGAGCTCGCCGTAGGCGGACATGTCGTCGAGCACGTCGACCAGGGCGGGGAGCTGGTCGGCCCGGAGCTGGCAGGCGAGCAGCTCGGGATCGTTGTGGAGCCCGCGCTCGATCCCCTTGCGACCGAGCTGGAACCGCAGCGACGCCACACCGATCGGGCGCAGCACGCGGACGCGCCGCGCCAGCGAGCGCAGCCCCCGGGTGGCGCCGCCGGCCCGCCGTTCCATGCGGTGCAGGAACCCGATGCGGCCCGAGGCGAAGCTCGCCTCCGTGAGCGGGTTCACCGCGAGGACGCCCGTGACCAGGTCCGGGTGGGATCGGGCCAGGGTGGCGGCGATGTTGGTGCCCATGCAGTTGCCGACGAGCAGAGCCGGGGCGAGGTCCTCGTCCCGGATCAGCGCGGCGACGAGATCGACCATGCCGGCCAGCGTGGCCGGCACCTCGGGACGTGGTGACTCACCGAACCCGGGCAGATCGACCGCCACCACGCGGTGCCGGTCGGCGAGCGCCTCGATCTGGGGACTCCAGATCGTGGACGAGGTACCGCCGTTGTGCAGCATCACGATCGCAGGACCGGTGCCGGCGTCGCGGTGGGCGACCGTCAGGCCGTCGTGGGTGAAGGACTTCATCGCTTCCGTTCTTCTCTCGTCAGGCGCATCTGTTCGCTGGTGCTCCGGGGGGAGCCGAGTCGCATACAAGGATGTTTACAACCGTACCGGCACGGGTCCACGGCCCCACCCCCGATCGAAGTGTGCGCCTCGCCGTCGGTAAGTTGAACCCGTGCCGACGCACACCGCCGCTGGTCCCCGCCGGCTCCCCCGTGGCCCCCATCGCCTGACGCGCGAAGAGGTCGAACGATCCCAGCGCGACCGCCTGCTCACCGGCGCCGCCGAGGCCGTGGCCGCCAAGGGCTACGCGGCCACCTCCGTCGCCGACATCATCGAGCGTGCCGGCGTGTCCCGCACGACCTTCTACCAGCTGTTCGACGACAAGCTCGACTGCTTCCTCGCCGCCTGTCGCATGGCGTCCGACGTCGTGCTCGCGGTGCTCGCCGACGAGCTCGCCCGGATCGAGGCCGAGGGCGTGACGGCGCCCACCGACACGCTCGACCGCCTCCTCGGCGCCTACCTGCAGACCCTCGCCGAGTTCCCGGTGCTCGCCCGTGTGTTCCTGGTCGAGGTCTACGCGGCGGGCACGCCCGCCATCCAGCAGCGGCGCGACTCGCTCGAGCAGTTCGTCGACCTCATCGTCGCCCATCGCGCGCAGGCCGGCCTCCTCGACGACGCCGGACAGGACGAGCGGTTCGCGGCCGAGGTGCTCGTCGGCGCCGTGAGCTCCATGGTCACCAACGCGGTCGGGGTCGGGGAGAGCGACGACCTGCCCGCCCTGCACGCGCCGCTGATGCGCATCGCCACCCGCATCCTCGACACGCGGTAGGCCGAGGCCAGCCCGCGCCGGCGTTCAGCGCCACGTTCCCGGGAGGCTCCTCCGCGGGGTGGGCGACGTCGAGCACGAGCACGCCCAGGAGGGAAGGGGACTCGCCGGTCATCCTGGCAGACGCACCGTCGGCGGATGCGACGACGGTGCGCCGACGGAATCGGGGGCGCGCGGACACTCGGCGGAGTCGCGCTGGTACCTTCCGCCGCTGCGGGATGCTGGAGGACCGATGGGTGATCTCGGCGCGATCGACGAGGATGTGGAGCTCGACCAGGCGGCCGCCGACGACCTGGCGGGGTCGCTGCGGTCGCTCGCCACGCTGCTCGAGACACAGAACACCGACCGCGAGGACATCCGCGCCACCGCCCGCGCCGCGTGGGAGGGACGCTTCGGCGACGAGTTCGACCACCGCGTCGGCCTGAGTCGCACCGACGCCACCGGCTTCGTCACCGTCCTGCGGGAGGCGGCCGGGGGTCTCGACGAGCTCGCCCGCCTGGCCGCCGAGGAGCAGGCACGGCGCGAGGCCGCCCGCGAGTGGGTGGCCGCCCAGGACCAGGGCCGCGGGTGGGGTCCCCTCGGCGACGTCGTCGACTGGGGCCACGACCAGCTCTTCGGCGAGGACGCACCGCCGCCCCCACCGCCGGTCGAACCGCCTGCGATCCCGATCGGCGATCCCGGCACCACGACCCGCGACGAGCCCCACGCGGCCACCCCGCGGTGGCCGACCGGTGGCACCAGCGCGGCCAAGCCCGACGACCTCGACGCGTGGATCACCGCGGTCCAGGGCCTCGACGAGTCGGCCACAACCCGTCGCGGCACGCTCGTCGACGACCACGACACGTTCAGATCCACGCTCGGATGGGGCCAGTTCGACGCGTCGTCGCTCATCTCCGCCGTCGGCACCTGGCTCGGTCACAACGCCATCGACCGGAGCTGGGTCGCCGAGATCGCCCAGGAGTTCCGCGACCACGGCAGCGGCGTCGTGCCCGACGACGCCATCAGCATCCGCCTCGAGAACGCAGGCCTCGACGGCCCCCGCGAGTCCGTCACCTACGACCTGCCTCTGCTGTGGGGCGAGTTCCCGACCAGCGGCTACGCGGACGACCCCGTCAACACGGCGTCGGGCAACTTCATCGAGCGCGAGGTCGACCTCGACGTCGGCGGGCTCGGCCGGCTGCTGGGCTTCGACCGGGTGTACAACTCGCGCTCGGACCGTGACGGGCCCTTCGGCCGTGGCTGGTCGTCGTGGGCGTCGTGCCGGCTCGCCGTCGAGCCGGGCGCCGCCCGCTGGGTCGGCCCCGACGGCCAAGAGGTCGTCGTCCCCCTCGACCCGTCGACGCCGGGCGCCTTCGCCCGGGTCGTCGGCATGCCGGGGCTGGTCGTCGTCGACCACGACGGTGGGCTGGCGCTCGAACGCTTCGACCGGGTGCGCCTCCGGTTCGGCGCCGACGGCCGACCGCTGTCGGCCGAGGACGGCCCGGGCACCCGCGTGACCTTCGACCACGACGGCGACGGCCGCCTCGTCCGCATGGCGCACGGCTCCGGGCGCACCGTCCGCCTCGACTGGCACGGGGAGCGCATCGTCGCCCTCCACTGCGGCGACGGCCGCTCGGTCCACTACCGCTACGACGGGCGCGGCCGCCTCGTCGGCAGCGACGGCGGGCCCCACGGTCCCCGCCGCTACGACGTCGACGACGACGGTCGGGTGCTGGCGGTCACCGACGCCGACGGCGTCGTCGAGGTGCGCAACACCTACGACGCCGAGGGCCGCGTGCTCACCCAGCTCTCGCCGCTCGGGCGCCGCACCCGGTACCGCTACGGCGCGGGGCACGTCACCACGATCGACGACGACGGCGCCGGCCCCGTCAACCGGTACGAGCACGACGACCGTGGCCGCCTCGTCGCCGTGACCGACGGCGAGGGCCACACGCTGCGCCGGTCCTACGACCGGTGGGGCAACCCCGCGGAGGTGATCGAACGCGACGGCACGGTGACCCGTCGCGAGTGGGACGAGCTGGCCCGCCCGGTGCGCCGCGAAGGTGCCGACGGCGGCTGGGAGACCTTCGTCTACGACGACCGCGGCCGTCTGGTCTGCACGACCACGTCGACCGGCGCCACCACCCGCTACCGCTACGACGGCGACGAGCGCCTGCCCGGCGAGGTCATCGACGCCGAGGGCGCGATCACCCGCCTCGACGTGCGCGACGGCCTGGTGCACGCCGTCACCGACGCCGACGGCGTCACCGTGCGCTTCCGCTACGACGGGCAGGGCGACCTCGCCGCGGTCGTCGACGCGGCGGGCAACACGACCACGGTCGAGCGCGACGCCGCCGGCCGGGTCACCGCCGTGACCTCACCGCTCGGCGCCCGCCACGAGAGCCGCTACGACGCAGCCGGCCGTCCGGTGGTGGAACGCGACCCCTCGGGCGGCGAGCGTCGCTTCACGTGGACCGCCGCAGGCCGCCTCCGGGCGGTCGTCGACCCGGCCGGGGGGCGCCGCGAGCTGCGCCACGGCCCCGACGGCGCGCTCCGCGAGGTCGTCGACGAGACCGGAGCCGTGACCCGGCGCCGGCTCGACCCCTTGGGGAACATCACCGAGGTCGCCACCCCCGACGGTGCGACCTGGCGGTTCGCGTACGACCGGCTCTGCCGGCTCGTCACCACGCGCGATCCCCTCGACGGCATCTGGTCGCGCGACCACGACGTCAACGGGCGGGTCGTCGCCACCACCGATCCGGCGGGTGTGCGGCGCGAGCTCGACCACGACCCCGCCGGTCGGGTGATCCGCATGGCCGATGCGGTGACGTCCGTCGACCTCGACCACACCGACGAGGATCGGGTGCGCGCCGTGCGCAGGCCCGACGGCAGCACCACCGCCGTGACCTACGACCGCTGCGGTCGGATCACCTCCATCACCGACCCCGACGGCGGCGTGCGGCGCTACGCGTACACGCCGGCCGGCCGCCTGACCGCCGTGACCAGCCCGCTCGGCCACGTCACCCGGTTCGAGCACGACAATCGCGGTCACCGCACCGCCGTCGTCGACCCGCTCGGCCACCGTTGGGCCTGCGCCCGCGACGCGGACGGGCGGGTCATCCGCATCGAGTCACCGACCGGCGAGGTCGTGACGTTCCGCTACGACGTCGCGGGTCGCCTGGTCGCCCGCACATCGTCCGACGGCGGCTTCACCAGCTACGCCCACGACGCCAACGGCCGCGTGATCGCCACCACCGACCCGTGCGGCGGCACGGTGCGCTTCGTGCGAGACGCCGCCGGGCGGCTCGTCGCCGCGGTCGACGCCAACGGGGCGACGACCCGCTACGAGCGGGACGAGCGGGGCCTCGTACACACGATCGTCGACCCCCTTGGCGGTCGCACCGTGTTCGACCACGACGCGCTCGGCCGGCTGGTCCGCCGCACCGACCCGCTCGGGCGCGCCGTCGAGTACGCCTACGACGCCGGCGGCCGCCTGACGGCGCGCATCCTGGCCACGGGCGAGCACCGCCGCTGGTGGCACGACGCGTCGGGCCGCGTCCGCGGTCTCGGCCCGGCGGACGACGACGAGCCGGAGGTCACCATCGCTCGGGACGCGCTGGGGCGCGCCGCCGAGGTCGACGAGCCCGGCTTCCGTCACGAGCTGCGCTGGGACCGGCGCGGCCGGCTGGCGGCGCGTTCCCGCAACGGGCTCGGCCTCTCCTGGCGCTACGACGCCGACGGTCGCACCGTCGCCGTCGTGGGCGCGGACGGGACCGAGATCGGCTACGGCCACGACGCCACGGGGCGCCTGACCGCGATCACCCATCCCGCCACCGGCACCGTGCGCGTCGAGCGGGACCCCGCCGGCCGACCGGTCGTGCGCTGGAGCGACGCCGGCCGGCAGAGCTGGCGCTACGACGGAGGCGTGCTCGTCGGCCACGAGGCGACCACCGCGCACGGCACGGTGTCGTCCACCGCTCTCGAGCGCGATGCCGCCGGACGCGTGGCGGCCGTGACCAGCGAGGGGCGCCGCACGGCGTTCCGCTACGACGCGGCGGGCCAGCTCGTCGAGGTCGACGGGCCCGACGGCAACCGGACGTACGCCTACGACGCCGCCGGCCGCCTGGTCGCCGAGACCGGCCCCGACGGCCGGGCCGTCGCCACCTACGACGCCGCCCACCAGCTCCTCGAACGGCGCGATGTCACGGGCACCGCCCGGTTCTCCTACGACGCTGCCGGCCGGCGGACGTCCCGCGAGGGTCCCGGCGGCGACGTCCGGACCTTCGGCTGGGACGGTGCCGGGCGGCTCCGCCACGTGGGCGACCACGACATCCGCGTCGACGCGTTGGGTGACCTGGCCGAGGTCGACGGCCGGCCGCTGGTGTGGGACCCGGTCACCGTCGTGCCCCGCCTCCGCTGGGCCGACGGGGTGACCGTCGTCGGTGCGGACGAGCCGTTGGCCGAGGTCGAGCCCGGCGGCGAAGCGTCGTGGCTCACCGCCGACTGGCAGGGCTCGGTGGGCCCGCCGGGCGGTCTCGACCCGTGGGGCGCGCCGCCCGGCGCCGGGGCGGCCGGGGCGGCCTGCGCGGTCGGCGACTCCGTCCCGTTCGGGTACCGGGGCGAGCTCACCGTCGACGGGCTCGTGTGGCTGCGCCACCGCGCCTACGACCCGGCGACCCGCAGCTTCCTGTCGACCGACCCCCTGCCCGGCGTGCCCGGCACCCCGGTGGCCGCCAACACCTACCACTACGCGGGCAACGACCCGGTCGACGCGCTCGACCCGCTGGGCCTTCGGCCGCTCACCGACGCCGACCTCGCCGGCTACACCGGCTCCGACGGCTGGCTCGACACCGCTGCCGGCTGGGGCGGGACGGCACTCGACTGGGCCGAGACCGGCGGGCGCTACGTCGTGGGCGGGACCATGGTCGGCGTCGGCTTCCTCGGGGCGCTCAACCCGCTGGCTCCGCTCGCCTACGTCCTGCCCGAACCGCTCCGCCCCCTTGTCGCGCTGGGCAGCCCCATCCACACGTCCCTCGGGCTGGGACAGGCGGGTCTCGCGTTCGTCAACGGCGAACGCGACCTCGACGACCTCGGCCGCCACGTCGTGAACGGCCCCAGCACCACCCTCGGACAGGGCCTGGCGATCATGGGCGACGGCGACCTGAGCTACGACGACGACCACGGCATCTGGACCTCGGAGAGCACTGCCGACTGGACGAGCGGCCGCGGCGGCACCACCTACGGCAGCATCTTCGTGACGCCGACCGACCAGCAGACCATCGAGCAGGAGCTCCTGAACCACCAACGCCCCCACGGCTGGGACAGCCTTCTCGACCACGAGGCGCGCCACGCCGACCAGTGGGCGCAACACGGCGGGGGCATCGGCTTCCCGATCGTCTACGGCATCGAGGAGTGGACCTCGGGCGGCGGGAGCTGCAACCGGTACGAGCGCGACGCAGACCTCGAGGACGGCGGCTACACGAATCCGTGCGTGCGATAGGGAGGCGAGGATGACAACGATCGTCGACAGCGTTCGGAGAGGTCGGCCGGCCCGTGCGGTACCGACTGTCGCCGTGGTGCTCGCGGTCGTCGCCGGGGCAAGTGCCGTGGGCTGCGTGCCGAGCGACCCGGCGTCGTTCAGCGATGTGGCGATACGTCGCACCGACGCGGGCGTCATCGAGGCGCTGCCCTGCACCGGCGAGGAACTCGAGTACGTGCGCTTCGTCCGATCCGAGCGGATCGACGACGAGACGAACGAGTGGGACACCCTGTGGGAGGTGAGGATCGACCCCGGCCGGCAGGTCGACAGCATCATCCTCGGTGAGGTGCCCGAGGGAGCCGAGGAGACCGTGGCCTTTCGCAGCGAGGAGCTGCTCGAGGAACCCGGTGTGCGGTTCGTGTTCCAGATGAGCCAGAGCAACGGGAACCAGCGTGCGAATTCGTTCACGGTGGACGAGCTCGATGACGGCACCGTCGTCTACGGCGACGAGCTGCTCTCCGCCGAGGAGTTCGCCGAGCGCGACCCCTGCGGCTGACCGCCCCGCCGCAGCAGGGGAAGATTGGTCGATGGGGCCCGCGTGCTCGGCCCGAACCGTCGTGTGCACCTCGACCGACCATCACGACGACCCGAGCCGATCGACGCTCAGTCGACGGCGCTGAAGTTGCTGCGGAACAGGCCGGACGGGTCGCGCTCCGCCTTGATCCGACGAAGCCGGTCGAGGGACTCGGCCGGCAGCGCGTCCGCCAGCGACTCGGAGGGGTTCAGGAACGTGACCGGCTTGCGCCCGCTGACGGGGAGCGCGTCCGCGAGGTCCTGTTGCCGGGCCGCGATGGCGGCCGCCGAGGCCGAGTCGCTCGGCGAGCCGAACATGTAGGCGGCATACGGCTCGGTCAGTGGGCCGTGCGGGCTGTCGGACGGACCGGCGAGCGCCCCGCCCAGGTGCCGGAGCTGGACGCTCATGAGCGGGGCGATCGGCGCCGCGAGCAGTGCGAGAGCCGCCCCGTCGTCCAACGTCGTGAGCAGCTCGCACCGCGACCGTCCGGGCGCGGGGTCGGTGGGTTCCGCGGTGATGCCCCCCAGCTCGGCGACGGTCATCGGCCGCCGGCTGTCGGAGATCGGGGCCGGCAGTCGATCGACCACCGACAGGAGCCGGCGGGCTGCCCGCTCGTCGCCGAGGTACGTGACGTCGACGGCGACCATCGGCGCGCCACCGGGGAAGTGCAGCAGGTCGAACCACGCGGTGAGGGCGTCGGGGGCCGTCCGTGTGAGCTCCCGGTAGGCGTCGAGGATCGCGGCTGCGTGGGCACCGTCCCAGAGCACCCGCCCGCCGTACAGCTGCGGCGCCGCGTGCAGCGCCAGCTCGAGCGCCGTGACGACGGCGTAGTCGCCACCGCCGCCGCGCAACCCCCAGAACAGGTCGGGGTCGGTGGTCGCCGTGACGTGCCGGTGGTCGCCGCCGGCGTCGACGACGTCGAACGCCACCACGCTGTCGGCGACCCAGCCGTGGGAGCGGCCGAACCAGCTCAGCCCGCCACCGAGGGCGACCCCGGCGACGCTCACGACCGGCGAGCTTCCCGGCAGGGCGGTGAGCCCGTGCGGCGCGACGGCCGCCTGCAGCGCCCCGGACCGCACGCCCGCGCCGACCACGGCGCGCCGGGCCGCCGCATCGACCCGGACGCCGTCGAGGCGGCCGGTGCGCAACAGGATCGTGCCCGCGGTCCGGCCGGAGGCGCCGTGGCCGCTGGGCTGGGTCGAGACGGTCGCCCCCGCCCCCGCCGCGCAGCGGACGAGCGCGGCGACGTCCGCCGCGTCCGCGGCCTCGACCACGGCGTCGACGGGCTGGTCGACGGCCAGGTTCCACGGCTGGCGGACGTCGTCGAACTCCGGGTCGCCCGGCGACCAGACCCGGCCGCGAACCGCGGCGCGGAGCCCGGCCGACAGGTCGGGCGAGGAGGCAGGGGACGTGTCGGTGTGCATCGGGGATTCCTCTCGTGGGGATACGTTGACGGCCAGCGAGGTGACGGCGCTCGGCGGTTCGACCGGTTGCAGCCCGGGACCGACCCGCCTGCGCGCACCTTCACCCAGGTCGTCGGAACGGACGGCCGAAACGTGACGAGCTCCGTCCGAAGAACTCCCGCGACGACGAAGGAACGCCCCGATGCCGCCCGCCCCGCCCGACGAACCCGGCCCTGACCGCGCCTCCAGCCCCGGCCCTGGCCCTGGCCTCGCTGTCGACCTCGCCGACTCGTTCGCCGCGCAGCGCCCGCGACTCCGGCGGATCGCCTACCGGATGCTCGGCTCGTACTGGGATGCCGACGACGCCGTCCAGGAGGCGTGGCTGCGGCTCCAGCGGGCCGACGCCGACCGGATCGACAACCTGGAGGCCTGGCTCACCGTGGTCGTCTCACGGGTGAGCGTCGATCACCTGCGCAGCCGGGGCGCCCGACACGAGGACCCGGAGGCCGCCCTGCCCGACGAGGTGCCGGGTCCCGAGCCGACGGACCCGGACGTGGCCGCCCTGCGATCCGAGGACCTGGGCGCGGCGATGCTCGTCGTCCTCGACGCACTCGGGCCGCTCGAGCGCCTGGCGTTCGTCCTGCACGACGTGTTCGGGCTCTCGTTCGACGAGGTCGCCCCGATCGTGGAACGGACGCCGACCGCCGCCCGTCAGCTCGCCTCCCGCGCCCGGCGTCGCATCCGCGACGTCGACCTCCCGGCGGAGCGCATGCGGCAGAGCGAGGCGGTCGGCTCGTTCCTCCGGGCCGCGCGGGAAGGCGACTTCGGCACCCTGCTGCAGCTCCTCGACCCCGAGGTCGAGCTCCGCGCCGATGCCGGTGCGGTCGCGACCGCCACTCCGTACGCCGACGCGGGCGCCCCGCTCCTGAAAGGTCACACGCACGGGCCCGACGCGGTCGCCCGCGTGTTCGCCGGTCGTGCCGAGCAGACCGAGATCGCGCTCGTCGACGGGTTCCCCGGCGCCACGTACGCCCCCGGCGGCGCTCCCCGCGCCGTCTATGCGATCCACCTGCAGGACGGGCGCATCACCCGAATCGACGTCATCGGCGACCCCACGCACATCGCCGACCTCACGGTCACCCTCGACCGGCCGGAGAGCCCGTCGCCGCCACGTGCCTCGTGACCACGGCGGCGGACCCGGCCCGGCCGTCACCGCGCCGACGCTGCTGCGGCATCCCTGCTCCCAAGCCGCATGCCCACTCCAACGCCCATGGCGTTGGTCGCCCGAAGTCACCGGCCGTCGTGGACGTCAATCGTGGGGCAACCACGTCCGTACGGCCGTGACGAGAGCGGTGACACCGATGTCCACGGTCGGCTCGATGACGGGGGCGTAGTGCGGCGAGTGATTGGAGGGCACGGTGCGCAGGGCGGGGTCGCTCATGTCGCCCGTGGTGAACAGCGAGGGGTCGGTGCCGCCGAGCAGCCAGTAGGACAGCGGTGCGTCGGCGGCGGTCGCGATGATGCCGACGTCCTCGCTCCCGGCGCCGGCTCCGGGCTCGAGGATGTTGTCCGGTCCCAGCCACGCGCCGAATGCCTCGAGCGTCGTCTTCAAGGCGTCGGGGTCGTTCGCGACGACGGGGAAGCGCTCGATCTCCGTGATCGTCGGCTCGTCCGGGGCACCGGCCGTCGCGGCTTCGCCACGAACGATCCGATCGACGCTGTCGAGGATGCGTTCACGCACGGCCGTGTCGTAGGAGCGGATGTTCAGCTGGAGCTCTGCCTCGCCGGGAATCACGTTGGCGGCGTCTCCGGCGTGGACGGAACCGACGGTGAGCACCGCGGTCGCCGTGCTCGGGATCTCGCGGGAGATGATCGTCTGCAGGCGCAGGACGGTGTCGGCCGCCATCACGATCGGGTCGACCGACGCCTCGGGCATCGATCCGTGCGCGCCCGTGCCGACGAGACGCACGCGCAGGGAGTCCGAGCCTGCGTAGGCCGGGCCGGGATGCCCGGCGATCTTGCCGGCCGGCAGCGGGGCCACGTGCTGACCGAGCACGACGTCCGGTTGCGGAACCTTCTCGTACAGCCCGTCGTCGACCATGGCCTGCGCTCCGGCTCCGAGCTCTTCGGCAGGTTGGAACAGGACGACGAGGGTGCCGGACCAGCTGGCGGTGTCGGCAGCGAGGCTGTTGGCGGCTCCCAGCAGACAGGTCGTGTGCAGGTCGTGACCGCAGGCGTGGGCGACGGGCACGACCTTGCCGTCCTGGTCGGTCGCGGTGACCGTGCTGGCGTAGTCGAGGCCGGTCTCCTCCTTGACCGGGAGCGCGTCCATGTCGGCCCGCAGCAGCGCGGTGGGACCCGAGCCGTTCTTCAGGACGCCGACCACCCCGGTCCCGCCGATCCTGGCGGTGACGTCGAACCCCCGTCCGGTCAGCCGGTCGGCCACGATCCCGGAGGTCCTCTGCTCCTGGAACCCGAGCTCCGGATGGCGGTGGAGGTCCTTGTACAGCTCGGCGAGCGCTGGATCGATCGTGATGTCCGCGTGAGCAGTCACGAGCAAGCCCCCTTCGGCCGGTACCCGCACCGTAACGTGCTCGACAAGGGCCTGAAGCAGTCGAGCCCTCGATCAGGGCACATCGCAGAGGCCGCAGCTCGCGACCGCCGTGTCCTCCCACAGGCGGCATCGGGGCACGAAAATGGCTGCGCGTGGGAAACCTGCACGCTCAGGTCACGACATCGGCATCAGATGCCGTCTGACCTGCGGTGTTGTTGTCGGGTGGGGGAGATTTGAACTCCCGACCTCTGCGTCCCGAACGAGCCTCCAGGGCGCCCACCAGGCAATATGCGACCTACAGGGCACCACTCGGTGCCCTCTACCCGCCATGTCGCGCCCTGCACGTGGGAAGAATGTGGGAAACGTCGCTTGGTTGTCCTCGCTCTCCTTACCCGAACTGGTCGCTCCGGCGAAGCGGGCCGAGACAGGGAAGGCGTACGCTGGAACCCGTGCGCACACCGATGACGATCGACGTGGACGACCGCCTCCGGCAGGCCGTC
>CAYUXB010000009.1:0-33269 GCA_964448525.1 uncultured Acidimicrobiaceae bacterium | reverse complement strand
GATCGCCTCGCGACGACGTCCTCACGCGCCTGGCGCAGGCGACGTTCAAGGACGGATCCACGCCGGAGGTGATCGACGTCGTCCGCCTGGCCGCCAACCTGTTCGCCGCCGGTCAGGAGACCACCGTGCGGATGCTCGCCGCCGCGGTGCAGGTGCTGGGCGAGGATCCCGTCCTCCAGGACCGGCTGCGGGCGCAGCGCGACCTGATCCCGGGTTTCATCGAGGAGATCCTCCGGTTCGAGAGCCCGATCAAGGGCGACTTCCGGCTCACCCGCGTGCCCGTGACCGTCGGCGGGGTCGACCTGCCCGCCGGCACGACGCTCATGGTCCTCAACGGCGCCGCCAACCGCGATCCCCGCGAGTTCGACGAGCCGAACGTGTTGCTCCCGGAGCGCGAGAACGCGCGCGAGCACCTGGCGTTCGGGCATGGCATCCACTTCTGCCCGGGCGCGCCTCTGGCCCGGGCCGAGGGGCGGATCACCCTCGAGCGGTTGCTCGACCGCACGTCCGACATCCGCATCTCCGAGAAGGAGCACGGGCCTCCCGGCGATCGGCGCTACCGCTACCACCCGACCTACATCCTCCGCGGCCTCCAGCGGCTCCACATCGAGTTCACGGTGGCCTGAGATGGCCGACGACTTCACCGGCAAGGTCGCGGTCGTCACCGGCGGCGCCAACGGGATCGGCCGCGCCGCCGCCGAGCGCCTGGTGGCCGGCGGCGCCTGCGTGGTCGTCGCCGACGTCGACGCCGACCTCGGCGAGAAGGTCGCCGGCGGCCTCGGCGAGCGTGCCGCCTTCAAGCAGACCGACGTGGCCGACCCGGACCAGGTGCACGAGCTCGTGGCCTTCGCCGTCGACCGGTTCGGCGGCCTCCAGATCATGTGCAACGTCGCCGGGGTCTCCGGCGGCCTCCGCCGCTTCCTCGACGACGACCTCCGCGACTTCGAGCGAGTGGTGGCCGTCGACCTGTTCGGTGTCATGGCCGGCAGCCGGGCGGCCGCGCTGCACATGGCCGACCATGGCGGCGGCGCCATCGTCAACATCACCTCCGGAGCGGGTGTCACCCCCGGGGTCGGCATGCTCCCGTACCGGGCGGCCAAGGCTGGTGTCGCCCACTTCACACGGTGCCTCGCGGTGGAGCTCGGCGAGCATGGCATCCGGGCCAACGCCGTCGCCCCGGCGAACATCGCCACCGACATCAACGCCGCGTTCGACAAGTCCGCGGTGACCCGGCTGCAGCCGCTGGCCCACCAGGGTCGGCCCGGCGATGTCGTCGAAGCCGTCGCGTACCTCGCCAGCGACCGGGCCGCCCATGTCACCGGCGTCGTCCTCATCGTCGACGGGGGGATGGCGGTCGGTACCCCACCCCGTAGCCGAACCAATCGCGACCACCAGGAGGTCCAGCCATGAGCACCACCGAGATCGCACCAGCCACCCGGCCCGGCGACTGGGTCGACACCGCACCCGGTCTGGATGACATCGACTTCGGTCAGTACCTGATGCGCATCCCGACCGACCGCTACACGTCCCGCCAGGTCGCCGACCAGGAGCGCGAGCACATCTGGACGAAGGTCTGGCAGGTCGCCGGCCGCGTCGACGAACTGCCCGACGCCGGCGACTGGAAGGAGCACCGAATCTACGACCAGTCGTTTCTGGTCGTGCACGGAAAGGACGGCCGGCTGCGCGGGTTCGTCAACGCCTGCCGCCACCGCGGCAACGTCCTGTGCCGCGAGTCGAGCGGCAACGCCGGCAACCGGTTCGTGTGCCCCTACCACCTCTGGTCCTACGACCTCGAGGGCAAGCTCCGCGGCGTCACCCGCCCCGACCTCGTCGGCGACCTCGACAGGTCGGAGCTCGGCCTGCTCGAGGTGGCGGTCGACACCTTCGCCGGGTTCATCTTCCTCAATCCCGACCCCGATGCCGCACCCCTGGCCGACTTCCTCGGCCCCGAGGCAATCGAGATGGCCGAGCCGTACCACCTCGACGAGATGGTCACCGTGCTCGACGTGCGCGAGAGCCTCGACTGCAACTGGAAGGTGGTGGTCGACGCGTTCCAGGAGGGCTACCACATCCAGGCGATCCACCCGCAGCTGCTCCAGATCGTCGTCATCGACCCGACCACGAACCGCTTCCGGTTCTGGGGCGACCACGAGGTGGCCTGCGCCCCCTTCGCCGTCGCCGACGCCTCACCCGACGACGAGTACGAAGGGCTGAAGAGCCTGCCCGACACGTTCCCCACCGTCACGGGTTACCTCCCGCGCCTCGCCGAGCTGGTCGACACCTACCGCAATGACGAGGGCACGATCGAATACCCCGACGGTGTCACCGGGCGAACGCTGCTCCAACGGGCCACACGAGAGACACTCACCGACCTCGGCCTCGACGTCGGGGCGCTCACCGACCCCCAGATGACCGACAACCACGGGTGGCTGCTCTTCCCCAACTTCTTCATGACCATCCGAGCCGCCGAGGCCACCGTCATCACCGCGGTGCCGCACCCCGACGGCGACCCCAACCGGTGCATCTGGCACATCCGCAGCTTCATGTGGCTACCCGAGGAGTACCGCGAGGACTTCAAGACCGACCCGGTGATCGTCGAGGAACCGAACTCCTACCCGTACTTCCTCGCGCTCCAGCAGGACTACGTGCAGATGCCCCGCCAGCAGCTCGGCCTGCGCAACACCCGCTTGCAGCACCTCGCCCTCGTCCGCGAGGAGATCAGCGTCGCCCGCTTCCACACCGTCTACGACCGCTGGCTCGCCAAGGAGGCCTCCGCATGATCGAGACCCTGTCCGACGTCGACGCCGTGCTCGGCGACCACACCGGGCTGTCCCGCGCGGTGTTGGAGTACACGCTGGAGATGAAGCGCATCGTCGACAGCGCCAAGGGCTCGGGCTTCGACGCGAGCAGCTGGGAGCCACTCGCCAGCGTGGTCGCCACCGACGACTTCGTGCGGGTCGGACCGTTCAAGGACGAGATGACCTGGCCCGACTACGTCGGATTCCTCACATCGTGGGCCCCGAACCGGCATTGGGAGTGCTCGTTCCGACGCATCACCGAGACGGGGAACCTCGTGTTCCTCGAGCTCGAGGAACGCAGTTCGCCCGGAGATTCGGCCGGCGCCGCCAACTCCCTGTCGGTCTACGAGTTCGACGACGCGGCCAAGTTGTGCCGGCTCGATGTCTACCTGCAGATGCCCATGCCTGCTCGTCCGGCCTGACCGCCAGGCCGGGCCTGGGAGCGTTTGATCGTCGGCGCTCGGAATCGGTTCCCATGACCGCCATCATTCGTCGAGGGTCATCGGTCCCGGCCCTGTTGCCGTCAGGTGCTTACGTAGGAGTCAATCTCGGCAGGATCGCCCGAACTAGACGTCACTTCATGGACCCGCACGCCGACAACACGCAGGTCAGCGAACTGCGCGTCACGTGGTGGACGGCTCGGCCCGGCCTTTGGAGCTGGTTGTTGCAGGTTCGAGCCCTGCCCCCCGAGCGAGGGAAGCCGCTGCTCAGCGCGGATACGCCAAGCCGAGACGGCGGCCGTCGGGTGCTTCGGCAGGTGTCTATGGACTCCGAACTAGACATCACGTCTGTAGCGAGTTGTTACGATTGCGGGTTCCACCTCGCATCGAGACCGGCGGGATCGGCGAGCGTCGCTGCTCTCCGAGGAGCTGCCTGTCCCTGATGCGATCAGCAGCACCGCGGCTGCCACGGCCTTGGTTGCCGGCGGCTCGGCTACCGGCCTCGGCGCACTTCTCGGCGGATCGAGCGGGTCAGGCGAACGGGGCTGATCGGTGGCGGGAGCTCGCTGGCTCCGGGTGCACGGAAGGCATCGAGGAGGTAGCCGACCAGGCGTTCCCACGCGGCCGGGGCGTGACGTTTGGTCACGTTCACGACGCCGGCGTTGGCCATGAGCACGAGGACGAGGTCTTCCATCACGAACTCGGCCCGCAACGCCCCGGCCGCCTTCGCGCGGTCGATCACGCCGACCAGACCGACCGTGGCGGCACGGAGCTCTCGGTCGAGTGCGTCCGTGGTGGGGAAGGTGCGGCTGAGGACGTCGGCGAACCCGGCGTCGGCGGCCTGCATGGAACAGACCGCGCGCACGTAGCCACAAAACCCCGTCCACGGATCGGGTTCGGCCTCGGCGGCCTCGGCGGCCTCGACGTAGGCACGGAGCTTCGGCTCGAACGCCGAGGCGATCAGGTCCTCACGGGTGGGGAAGCGCCGGTAGAGCGTGGCGATCCCGACATCGGCCCGACGAGCGATCTCCTCGAGCGGCACGTCTGCCCCCCGCTCGGCGAACACGTCCCGGGCGGCTTCCACGATGGCTTCACGGTTGCGGGCGGCGTCGGCCCGCAACGGACGTGGCGTCTCGGCCGTAGCCATGCCGGGGATTATCGGCCCGCCACTGAAGCGGAGGTAAGGCTCCGGTTCTCGTCCCGGCGCGGTCGGAGGTCGAACAGCTCGGCGAGCAGCTCGTGGGACCGGCGGCGATCGGCCGGATCGGCGATGAGGTTCTGGATCATCAGCTCATCGGCGCCCGATGCCTCGATCATCGCGTCGAGCGTGGCCCGCACCCGCTTCGGCCCACCGGCCACGAACCGGGGCCAGCGCCCCTGGACGATCGTGGTCGGTTCTGCTCGCTGGCCGACGGTGAGCTCGCGTGCGGCATCCGCCGCGGTGGGCACGGTGGCCGAGGCGCCGTGCACGCCGAGCCGGGCGTAGAAGCCCTTGGCGGAGCCGACCAGGTGGTCTGCCTCGGCGTCGTCGTCGCCCACGGTCACGTTCACCGCCAGGATCGAGTGCGGCTGGTCGCGCCCGGGCCAGCGGGGCGCGAACCGGTTTCGGTAGTCCCGCAAGGCATCGGCGGCGCCGGTCGGGTTGATGAACCCGGCGAACGTGTAGCCCATGCCCAGTTCCGCGGCGAGGACGGAGCCGCCAGGGCTGGACCCGAGCAGCCACGGGAGGGGGCGGCTGTGCGCGCCGGGCACGATCCGCGTCTCGGCGAAGGGGTGTTCGTCGGGGAACGCGTCGTAGAGCCAGGCCAGCACCTCGCTGACCTGCTGGCTGTGATCGTCGACCGGGCGGGAGCTGCGGTCGCGACGCAGCGCCATGTCGATCACCGGCCCCCCGGTGGCGCGACCCAAGCCGAGGTCCACCCGGCCGGGGTACATGGCTTCGAGCTGGGCGAACATCTCCGCCACCTTGAACGGGCTGTAGTGGTTCAACAGCACCGAGCCCGAACCCACCCGGATCCCCGAGGTCTGCGTCCCGACCGCCGCGATCAACAGCTCGGGGTGATGCGATGCCTGCGACCCGGTCCCGTGGTGCTCCGCGAACCACACCCGAGCGAACCCGAGACGGTCCGCGTGGCGTGCGGTCTCCACAGCGTCGGTCAACGCGTCGGACACGACGGTGCCCGGTGCCACGGTGGCGAGCTCGACGATCGACAGGTCCACGGGTCCTCCTGGGACGGTACGCCCGGAGCGGCCGGATCAAGCCTATCGTTCGACCGCCGGACAAATGGAGTGAACCTTCCACTTTCGGTAGGTCGTGCTACTACCACCACGAGTTCGTGCGCACCCCCGACGGATGGAAGAGCGAGCACCTGGTGGAGGAGCCCGAGTGGTTCCTCAATCGACTCGGAGGCTGACGGTCGCGGCAGGCTGGGCCCGGGCGAGCAGGTCGGGGTGGGCCTCGCGGAGGTAGGCGCCCCACTCCTCGTCGTCTCTCGCGATCAGACCGGCGGCGAGCCGCTTGAGGTCGGTCGTCTTGAGCTTCTCGCCGCTCGAGGTGTGGGTCAGGTCGTCCTCGTCCAGCAGCAGCACCCGCTTCGGGACCTTGTACGACGCCAGCACCGTCCGGAGATGGTCCAGGATGTCCTCGGCGCTGACCGACTGGTCGTGTTGAGGCACCGCGCAGAGCACCACGGCCTCGTCGAGGAGCGGGTGCGGGATCGGCACGACGGCGGCGACCTTCAGGCGGCCCCACAGCGACAGCTTCGACTCGATCTCCACCGGCGAGACGTTGACGCCCGCCGTCTTGATGATGTTCGACACCCGACCGCCCCAGTGGAGCATCCCGGTTTCGTCCAGATGGGCGGTGTCGCCGGTGCGGAAGTAGCCGTTGCGGTCGAGGTACTCCTCGGCGTAGGCCTTGTGGTACCCGAGCATGAACGTCGCACCCTTGACCGCGATCTCCCCGAGCTCGCCCTGCGGGAGCGGCTCACCGGTCTCGCTGTCGACGATCCGCAGGTCGATGCCGGGCAGAGGACGACCGTGCACGGTGCGGAACTCGCCCGCGTACCGGTCGCGCACCTCGTCGGGATCGGCCCACGTGCAGAAGGTGAACGTCTCCGTGAGGCCGTACCCGTTGGCCTGGGCCCGCCACGGACGATCGGGAAGGGCCGCGACGAGCGGTTCGGCGCCGACGGCCATCGAGAGCGTGGACAGGTCTCGCCGGGAGAAGTCGTCGTGGTCCACGAGCTCGCTGTAGGTGTGCGGCATCGCCTGGAGGACGGTGACGCGCTCACGCTCGACCAGCTCGAGGACCACGTCGGGCGTGAACGTCTCGGCGGTGAGGACCGTCGCTCCGGCGGCGAGGGGGCCGCCGAGCGTCATCGCGAAGCCGCCCGACCAGAAGTACGGGAACCGGCTGAGCACGATGTCGTCGTTGGTGAGCCCGAGCGCTTCGGCCCACCGCCAGCCCTGGATGATCGGGGTGCCGTTGGCGTGCAGCACCGCCTTGGGGTGCGCGCTGGTGCCCGAGGTGTAGATGATGATCCCGGGATCCCTCGGGTGGACCTCGGCCATGGTCGCATCGAGGATCTGGTCGGTCACGTCGTCGGCGCCCGCGAGCAGCAGACCCCAGGCGTCGACCCCGTCGGGCGGGTTGTGCTCCCGGGACACGATGCGTCGCAGATGCGGGAACGCCGGCGAGCGGAGCTGCCCCGGCTGGCCTCCCCCGAGCTCGGGGTGGCCCTCGATCAGCTCGTCGACGAATCGGTGGGTGAGCAGCGACGGTTGCGTGATGAGGACCGACGCGTCGGAGTGGCGGAGGATGTAGTCGCGCTCCTCCGCGGTGGCGAAGGTGCTCACCGGCACGACGACCGCGCCGATGCTGCCGGCCCCGTACGCCGCGATCACGAACTCGGGGCGGTTGCCCAGCATGAGCGCGACGGTGGCGCCCTTCGTGACGCCGGCGGCGAGCAGGGCCTTGGCGAATTGCCGGACCTCGCCCTCGAGCTCGCGGTACGTGATCCGGCGGTCGCCGGAGACCAGCGCCTCGCGATCGCCGTGTCGACTCGCGCAGTCGGCGATGAAGCCGCCGAACGTCAGCGATTCCCTCTCGGTCTCGAGACCGAGATATCCGTTGCCCACTGTGATTCCCCCTCGAACCGTGAACGTCGTGTCGTGCCTGTACCCGCCGGTGCTGGGCCTGACTAGGGGATGACGACCGGCAGCGTCTCCCACCCTCGGACCGTGGACGTCGACGCCAGGCGCGCCTCGTCCAGGTCGACGTCCCAGACCGGAAAGCGCTTCAGGATCTCGTCCACGACGATCCGGCCCTCGAGCCGGGCGAGCGCGGCACCCAGGCAGTAGTGGATGCCGTACCCGAAGGCGAGGCGCGGGCCGGGAGGGCGGTGGATGTCGAACCGGTCGCCGTCCGGGAAGCGTCGCTCGTCGCGGTTGGCGGCGCCGACGAGGAGCAGGATGGCGCTGCCCTCGGGCACCGTCTGCCCGTGGATCTCGACGTCGCGCCCCACGTACCGGGCGATGATCGGCCCGGGCGTCTCGAAGCGCAGGAGCTCCTCGATGGCGTCCGGGACGAGCGTCGGGTCCGCCGCGAGCTCGCGCCTCTGGTCCGGATGGTCCGCCAGGACCTTTCCCGCCCAGCCGATCAACCGGTTGGTGGTCTCGTTGCCGGCACCGGCGACGACGTTGACGTAGAGCAGCACCTCGTCGCGGGTCAGGCGGCGGGTGACGCCTCGCTCGTCCTCGAACTCCGCGGTGAGGAGCGCGGTCATGACGTCGTCGGACGGATGGCGCTCGCGCCAGTCGATGTAGTCCGCGAAGATCTCGGTGAGCCGCGACCCCGGGCTCCACCTGGACCCCTCGCGGAACCGCATCGGCTTGCCCGGTTCCGTCCGCAGGCCCGAGTCGACGTGGTCGCGGATGGTCTGCTGGTCTTCGTCCGGGATTCCGAGCAGCATCCCGATGACACGCATCGGCACCTGAGCGCCGAGATCAGCGATGAAGTCGAAGCGCCCGGCGCCGACGAGCGGGTCGAGGCACCGGGCGGTGAACTCGCGGATCTCCGGCTCCAGCGCAGCCATGCGCTTGGGCGTGAACACCCGGGAGAGCAGCGCCCGGTGGCTCGTGTGCATCGGCGGGTCTTCGAAGATGAGGGTGCCGGGCGGCTGTTGCGTGTTCGCCTTGATCAGCTCGAGCACGTTGCCCCGGCCCGAGATGAAGGTGTCCCGGTCGACGAGGGCCCGCTCGACGTCCTCATACCTGCTCAGCGCGAAGAAGCCATGGCGCTCGTTGACGTAGAGCGGCGCCTCGTCCCGGAGCCGGCGGAGAACGGGGTACGGATCAGCGTTGATCCCGACGTCATACGGGTCGTAGTAGAGCTCGCTCGTCGTGATGGCCGTCACCGTTCCCCCTCGTTCGTGGCACAGAGTGCCACGAGTGCGGGAGGCGAGCAACCGATCGCGATCGCCGGCGCCGCTCGCCGCCCGACGTTCGTCCCGACGTCGGCGGCCGGTCGTGGACGGTCGTCAGCGAGCGGTTCGAGCCCGGGGCTCGCGGCGAGGGGCCGGGGTCCGCGCGCCCTCGAGATCGGGGAGGTGCTGGGCCATCTCGAAGGCTCGTTGCATGAGCTCGACGATGTCGCTCGACGCGTCGCGGAGCCAGTGCTGGTAGGCCGCGCTCGCCGCGCCGAGCGACACGTGGGCCACGATCTGGGGCCCGAGAGCGTCGGCCGGCTCGCCCATCCGCTTCGCCGCATACCGCGCCAGGACCGCTTGCCACTCCGCGTTGACGAGGGCGGCGTTCGCCCGCAGCGCGGGCGTGTGCATGATCAGCTCCATCCGCTCGCGATGCGCGACAGGCCCGTCGGTGTGCACGCGGTTGAACCGCACCACGGCCTCGACGATCACTTCGAACATGGGGCGCTCGTCGGGCTGGGACAGCAGCCAGTCCTCCAGCTCCCGGAGGAGCGCGGCGTAGTTCCCGAACGGGATGTTGTTCTTGGTGCCGAAGTAGCGGAAGAACGTCCGGCGGGAGATCCCCGCGGCGGCGGCGATCTCCTCGGCCGAGGTCTCGTCGAACCCCCGCACGGCCAGCAGCTCCAAGGCCGCCTTCTCGACGTCCTCGATCGACGTCTGTTGTGACGGCCGGCTCACCGACACCCTCCGTGGCGCGACATGGCCTCGTTCCTACCACCGGGAACTCGCCAAACCTACGATCCACCGGCTTCCCGGCCGTGGCACTGAGTGCCACCGACTGGTAGCGTCCCGCCCGCACGCCGAAGGACGTTCGGGCGGCACCGCCAGAGCGTCGTGGCCACGGGACGGGGGACGAGGGGACGAATGAGCACGCTGAGCTTCGACGGAGACGTGATCGTGGTGACCGGGGCCGGCGGCGGCATGGGCCGCTGCCACGCGCGGGAGCTCGCCGGCCGGGGTGCGCGGGTCGTCGTGAACGACCTCGGCGGTCACCCCTTCGGCGGTGGGAGCGATCCCGGTCTGGCCGACACCGTCGTCGGGGAGATCCGGGCAGCCGGCGGCCAAGCCGTCGCCAACACCGAGTCGGTGGCCACGCCCGAGGGGGCGGCGAGCCTCACCGAGCAGGCGATGGACGAGTGGGGCCGTCTCGACGCGGTGGTCGCGAACGCCGCGATCCTCCGCGACAAGCCCTTCGACGAGATGACCATCGACGACTTCGACGCGGTGATCGACGTGAACCTCCGCGGCGTGATGCGCGTGTTCCACCCCGCGTACAAGGCCATGAAGGCCGGCGGCGGCGGTCGGCTCGTGGCGGTGTCGTCGAGCTCGGGCATGCTCGGTGCGCAGGCACAGGCCAACTACGCGGCGGCCAAGGCCGGCCTGCTGGGGCTCACCCGCACCCTCGCGCTCGAAGGCGACGCGCACGGCATCAAGGCGAACGTCCTGGCGCCGGGTGCGCTGGGCACCCGGATGCACCTCGCCATGGTGGAGGAGGCCACGTTCCACGCGGGCGAGGATGCCGCGCTGGTGCGCAACGAGGCCGCCGCGGCGTTCCTGAAGCCCGAGCGCGTGAGCCCGATGGTGGTCGCGCTCACCCACGCGAGCTGCCCTGTCACCGGGCAGGTCCTGTGCGCCTGGGGCGGGTGGTACGGCCGGTTCGGCGTCACGCTGAACAAGGGCTGGGCCGGCCCGGGCGGGGTCGCCACCGCGGACGACCTGCTCGCCCACTGGGACGACGTCGTCGACGAACGGTCGGCGCGCGACGCTGGTCTCGACGCCTTCGCCGCCGGGGCCCGCAACGCCGAGAAGTCGGCGGGATAGCGCGGGAGGTTCACCCCACGGTGACGAGCACACAGGCAGGCTTCACCCGGTACACCGGCAGCCGGGTCCATCGCGTCGAGGACGAACGCCTCCTGCGGGGGCGGGGCAGCTTCGTGGACGACATCGCCCGCCCGGGGATGCTGCACGCCTGCTTCGTCCGCAGCGACCTGGCCCGAGGTCGGATCGTCTCGATCGACACGGCGGAAGCGCGCGCGTTGCCAGGGGTCCACGCCGTCTTCGTCGCCGCCGACCTCAACCCGGGCGTCCACGAGCAGTGGCACTCCCAGCTCGGCCCCGACTCGCCCGAGACACCCCGGCCACCGCTCGCCGAGGGGGAGGTGCGCTTCGTCGGCGATCCGGTGGCGCTCGTCGTCGCGACGGACCGCTATATCGCCGAGGACGCCTGCGAGCTCGTCGCGGTCGACATCGATCCGCTTCCCCCGGTGGTCGACTACCTGGTGGCTGCGGAGGTCGACGAGCTCGTGCACGAGTCGTACGGCAGCAACGTCATCCACGACGACGGCGCGCCGGCGGCGATGCTCGACCCGGTGTTCTCGGCCGCCACCCACGTGGTCGAGCAGTCCGTCCACCAACAGGCCTACGCCGCGGTGCCGATGGAGGCCCGGGGCATCGTGGTGGAGCACGAGCCCGGCCTCGGCGAGATCACCATGTGGGTCGCCACACAGGCGCCCCACGAGCACCGGGCGTTCTGCGCGCGCCTGCTCGGCATCCCCGAGCACCGCGTCCGCGCCATCGCCCGGGACACGGGCGGAGGTTTCGGGCAGAAGATCTTCGTGCAGCGCGAGGAGATGGCCGTCATGCTGGCCGCGACGAAGCTGCCCGCCGCGCTGAAGTGGATCGAGGACCGGCGCGAGAACCTCATGGCGGCCGGGTGGTCCCGACACGAGTCGGCCGACCTGACGATGGGCTTCGACGCCGACGGGCTCGTCCAGGGCGTCCACATCGACTTCGTCTCCGACGCCGGCGCCTATCCCACGCCGTGGCCGGCGATGCCGGCGATGTCGGTCGGCGCGATCTTCCCCGGGCCCTACCGGGTGCCCGCGGCCGGCTTCCGGCTGCGCTCGGTCTACACGAACACGGCCGGCCGGTCGGGCTACCGGGGGCCGTGGCAGTACGAGACGCTGGCTCGCGAGGTCGTTCTCGAGATCGCGGCCCGCCAGATGGGCATCGACCCCGTCGAGCTGCGACGCCGGAACCTGCTGCGGATCGACGACATGCCCTACAAGAACCCGATCGGCATGCGCTACGACAACGTGAGCCCCCTCGAGACGTTCGAGCAGGCGGTCACGATCCTCGGCTACGAGGCGTTCCGCTCGGAGCAGGCACAGGCACTCGACGCGGGCCGTCATCTGGGTGTCGGGTTCTCGAACTACGTCGAGCCGACCACCCCGGTGTTCGGCATCTTCTCGACCGAGGCGGCGACGATCCGCATCGAGCCGACCGGCACGGTCAACGTCTACGTCGCCGGCGGCTCGTCGGGGAACAGCCTCGAGACGACCGTGGTGCAGCTCACCGCCGACGCGCTCGGGGTCGCCATCGACGACGTGAACACGATCCAGGGCGACACGGCGCTCACCAGCTTCGGCGGGGGCACCGGCGGCAGCCGCAGCGGCGCGATGCTGGCCGGCGCGATCGGGGAGACCGCCGGGGTGCTGCGCGAGCGCATCGTCGCCATCGCCGCGCACCGCCTCGAGGCCGCCGAGGCCGACATCGAGCTCGCCCGGGGTCGGGCGTACGTGCGCGGGACACCGGCGATGAACATCTCGCTGGCCGAGATCGCGGACCTCGCCTACTTCTCGACCCACGAGTTGCCGGACGGCGTCCCGCCCGGGCTGGAAGCCAGCAGCCGCTTCAGCCCCAAGGCGCGTTCCAACTGGGCCAACGCCACCCACGTCTGCACCTGCGAGGTCGACGTCGCCACCGGGAAGGTGACGCTCCTGCGCTACATCGTGAGCGAGGACTGCGGGCCCATGATCAACCCGAACGTGGTCGAGGGTCAGATCGCCGGGGGCACGGCGCAGGGCATCGGCGGCGCCCTTCTCGAGGACATGCCCTACGACGAGGACGGCAACCCCCTGTCGACCACCTTCGTCGACTACCTGCTGCCGACGGCGACCGACATCCCCGACATCGAGTACGGCCACCTGGAGACGCCCGGGCCGATGCCCGGTGGCTACAAGGGCGTCGGCGAGGGCGGCGCGATCGGCGCACCGCCCGCGGTCGTGAACGCGGTCAACGACGCGCTGGCGCCGCTCGGCGCCGTTCTGACGCGCCTGCCGCTGACGCCCGCGCGCATCGTCGACGCGATCGAGCGCGCCGGCGCCGCGCGCTGACCGCGCCTCGTCGGCTACCGCTCGACGACGTCCAGCAGGTCGTCGAACATGGCGAAGTCCCCGACGTTCCGGGTGACCAGCGTGAGGTCGTAGCTGATGGCGGTCGCCGCGAGCAGGCGGTCGGTCAGGTTGGCTCTCAGGTCTCCGCCACGGTCTGCCGCACGTCCCATCACGCTGTCGTAGGCCGGGAGACACGTGTCGTCGTACGGGAGGCCGTCGCCGAACGTGGCCTGGAGGGCCTGCAGCATCCGGTGCCGCTCGCGGTAGACGGAGATGGACTTGGCGGCGTGCACGCCCCTGGTCATCTCGCTCCACGACAGGGTCGACACGAGCAGGTCGTCGAACCCGCCGAGGTCCGGCACAGGCTCCCTGGTCGATGCCGTCGCGATCAGGATGTTGGTGTCCAGCAGCGCCCTCAACCCGCGCTGTCCCACGGGTCGTCGGCGTGTTCGGCGGCGCGGTCGGTCCCGTGCTCGGCCAGCCAGTCGCCGTCGTCCGCGGGGACGTGACTCCCGAACGCGCCTATGACGTCCGCCGCCGTCACGGGAGTCCGGTCGGTCAGTGGTGTGATCTTCGCGATCGTTCGCCGGTACTGGGTCACGACGTAGCTCTCACCGGTCTGCACGTCGGCGAGCATCGGTCCGGGGTTCTGCCGCAGCTGCGCAACACTGATCGTCTTCATTGACGACAATGTAGCGAATGTTGCTCAATGTGGCAGCGGGGCGTCGTTGTTGAGGCCGGGGGCCATCAGGTAGAGGCAGAACTCGTTGCCCTCGGGGTCGGCCATGCACCGCCACGAGAAGCCCTCGAGCTCGTGGGTGAGTCCGGGCTCGAGCCAACGGCCGCCCAACCGCTCCACCTCGGCAGTGGGGCCGTCGAGGTCGTCGACCACGACGTCGAAGTGCGCCCGGTTCTTGCCGGTCTTCGGCTCGGGCACCTTCTGGAGCACGAGCATCAGGCCTTCGCGGTTGGCACCGAGGGCGGTGTAGCGGCCCTCGTCGTAGCTGAGCAGGACCTCCACGCCTTGGAGCGCGCACCAGAACTCGGTGAGGCGCTCGGGGTCCTGTGTGTCGAGGACGATGTACGCGGGCACGGTGTGCGGGTCTCCTCAGGTGGGCAGATGGACGGGGAGCGTCGACCAGCCACGCACCTGTGAGCTGTCGAGCTCGGCGTTCGCCTCGTCGACCTCCCACTCGGGGAAGCGGGTCAGGATCTCGTCGAGCGCGACGCGCGCCTCCAGCCGGGCGAGCGCCGCGCCCAGGCAGAAGTGGATGCCGTAGCCGAACGTGAGGTGGTGGTTGATCCGGCGCCGGATGTCGAACACGTCGCCGTCGGGCGGGAAGGCGCGGTGGTCGCGGTTGGCCGACGCCATGAGCAGCATCATCGTGGCGCCCTCGGGCACCGTCTGGCCGTGGTACTCGACGTCGCGGGTCACGTACCGGCACGCCTGGAGGGCCGGGGGCTCGAACCGCAGGATCTCCTCGACCGCGTTGGGGATGAGCGAGCGGTCCTCGACCAGCTCGCGGCGCTGGTCCGGGTGGTCGCCGAGGATCTTGCCGATGTGGCCGATCACCCGGTTGGTCGTCTCGTTCCCGGCGGTGGCGAGGATGTTGACGAAGATGAGCAGCTCGTCGTGGCTGAGGCACCGCACCGTGCCGGTCTCGTCGGTGAACTCGGCCCGCATCAGCTGGGTCATCAGGTCGTCGGAGGGGTGCTCGCGCCGCCAGTCGATGTACTCCTCGAAGAAGGTGGCGTCGGCGAACTGGTCCTCGCTGAACTCGCCCGGCTGGCCCTGCTCGCGCCGCAGCGTGTCGTCCTTGCGGACCCGGACGGCCTCCTGGTCGCGCACCGGGATGCCGAGCAGCATGCCGATGACCCGCATCGGCATCCGGGCGCCGAGGTCGGCCACGAAGTCCAGGCGGTCGGTGCCGACGAGCGGGTCGAGCACCTCGGCGCACAGCGCGCGGATCTGTGGCTCCAGCGCGTTCATCCGCCTCGGGGTGAACACGCGCGACAGCAGGCCGCGGTGGGCCGTGTGGATCGGCGGGTCCTCGAAGATGAACACGCCGGACGGCAGCTCGATGTCGGCCTTGATCAGCTCGAGGATGCCGCCGCGCGCCGAGCTGAAGGTGCCGTGGTCCTTGAGGGCCCCCTCGACGTCCTCGAAGCGGCTGAGCGCGAAGAAGTCGTGCTGCCCGTCGTAGTAGAGCGGCGACTCCTCCCGAAGGCGGCGGAACATCGGGTACGGGTCCCGCTGCAGCTCGGGGTCGTAGGGGTCGTAGCGGATCTCTTGGTCGGTGGTGGTCATCGTTGCTCGCCTTCTGCGCCGATGCGTCCTGACGGACCGCCTCGACGACCGAACGTGGACGGCTTCACCTGCGACTGTCTAGTCGGCGAATGGCACTGAGTGCCACCGGGTGCCGCCGAGTGCGACTGCCGGGACGGACGTGTGCCTGGTGGTGGTGGTGCGGGCGTGATCGGGCCGCGCGAGCCTCGACAACGGTGGCCGCCGGGGGGATGATGCCTCGGGGCCGGCGGCCCGAGGGGAGCATCGATGAGACGTGGACGCAGGACGGTGTGCCTGGCCGCCGTCGCCGTGATGGTCGCCGCGTGCCGACCGGGGCTGCCCGACACGGGCTTCGGCGACGGCGGCACCGTCGTCATCGAGGGCGCCGCCGGCGCGGTCTCCGCCGCGTCCGCCCGAGGCGGTGAAGTCGTCGTCGTCCACGACGCGGGCGAGCTGACGCGACCCTCGATCCCGAGTTCGGCTCCGCCGGCCTCGCCGACGTCGGCGAGCTGAGCGTGGCCGACCTCGATCTGCGGAGCGGCGCCGCCGACCGCGTCGACGTCACCGGCACCGCCGGGCCCCCGCTCTCGCCGCCCGCCGGTCCGGCCGCCGTCACCCCTCTGTGGAACCGGCCACCGCCCGAGGCCTGATCACCGCCTGAGGCCTGATCGATACTGAGAGCCGAGCGGCGTCGGCATCGGTGGCACTGAGTGCCACACTCGTCTAGGGTCGGGCTCGTGACGGATCGGGGCCCGCTGCGACACACCAACCTCTTCCACACGGGCATCGTGGTCGACGACCTCGCGTCCGCCCAGGAGGAGTTGAGCGAGCTCCTCGGCGTCACCTGGTTCTCCGGCGGCGGCGACGTCCGGGTGATCACCGACGACGGCGCGCGCACGGTGCGCGCGACCTACGCCCTCTCCCAGGAGGGTCCCCACCACGTCGAGCTCGCCCAGTCGGTCGACGGCACCTTGTGGACCGCCACCGCGCCCGGTCGTGCCCACCACCTCGGCTACTGGGTCGACGACGTGGCCGCCGCCTCTGCCGAGCTGACCCGGCGGGGTGCGCCGCGAGTCGCCACCATCGCCGCCGCCGACGACGCGCCGGCGATGTGCGCGTACCACCAGTCGAACGGGCTCTACGTCGAGATCGTCAGCCTGGCCATGCGGCCCGTGCTGCTCCCGTCGAGGTGACCGGCGCGAGCACATCGTTTCCGAGACCTGGAGTGCGCACATGAGCGAGCCAATCGACGACGGGGCACGGGGCGAGCGCTTCTACCAGCAGCTCCTCGACGAGGAGACCCGTGAGGTCCCGGTCAGCCTGCGGGCGACCTCGGCCGGCCACCTCGAACCGACCGGCATCGCCCGGACCCGCTACGTCGACGCCGAGTTCCACCGGAGCGAGGTCGAGCGGATGTGGGGCCGGACCTGGCAGATGGCGTGCCGCGAGGAGCAGATCCCCGAGGTCGGCGACTCGATCGTCTACGAGATCGCCGACTGGTCGCTGATCGTGGTGCGCACCGCGCCGCAGGAGATCCGGGCGTTCCACAACTCGTGCCTCCACCGCGGCACCCAGCTGCGCACACGCCCGGGTCGCGTCACGGGCCTGCGCTGCCCGTACCACGGGTTCACCTGGAACCTCGACGGTACGCTGCGCGAGATCCCGTGCGCCTGGGACTTCCCCCACGTCGACGAGGCGTCGTTCTGCCTGCCCCAGGCCCAGGTGGGCACCTGGGGTGGCTTCGTGTTCGTGAACGTCGACGACCAGGCCGCCCCGCTCGAGGACCACCTCGAGGACCTGCCGTGGCACTTCGCCGAGTGGCCCCTGGAGGACCGCTACCTCACGGCGCACATCGTGCGGACGATGCCCTGCAACTGGAAGGTGGCTTTGGAGGCGTTCATCGAGGCGTACCACACGATGGCGGTGCACCCGCAGCTGCTCCCGACGGCCGCCGACTCGTTGACCGAGTACGACGTCTACGGGCCGCACGTCAGCCGCATGATCACCGCGGTGGGCGTGAACAGCGAGCACCTCGGCCGCGAGCTCGACGACGTCGAGATCGTCCGCGCCATGCTCGGCTCCAAGGACGCCGAGGTGACCATCGAGCCCGGTTCGAACGCCCGCAAGGTGCTCGGCGAGCGCGTGCGGGCGTCGCTGCGGGCGCGCACCGGCCGCGACCACACCCACGTCACCGACGCGGAGCTGCTCGACGGCATCGAGTACTTCCTCTTCCCGAACTTCATGCCGTGGGCAGGGTTCCTGACCTCGTTCGCGTACCGCTTCCGGCCGGACGGCCACGACCCCGACTCGTGCGTGATCGACATCATGGTGCTCGAGCCGGTGCCCGAGGGGGACGAGCGCCCGGCAGCACCCGCGACGCGTTACCTCGGCCCGGACGAGAGCTGGTCGGACGCACCCGAGCTGGGAGTCTTCGGCCGGGTCTTCAACCAGGACGGGTCGACCTTCGGGCGCGTCCAGCGCGGGCTGCGAGCCTCGGTGCGGCCGACGACCACGCTCGGGAGCTACCAGGAGAGCCGCATCCGCCACTTCCACGCCACGCTCGACGCCTACCTCGACGGACGGGACCCGCGCTGATGGTCGACTACCGCGACACGCCCGAGGAGGCGGCGTTCCGCTCCCGCTTGCGGGCGTGGCTCGTCGACAACAACCCCCACCTGCCCCCGTCCTCGACCTCGGACGAGTACTGGGAACGCCAGCCCGGCTGGCACCGCTCGCTGCACCGGGGCGGGTTCTTCGGACTCACCTGGCCGCAGGAGTACGGCGGGCACGGCATGCCCAGCGTCTACGACGTGATCGTCGACGAGGAGCTGGCCGATGCCGGGGCTCCGCCGCGCCCGAGCCTCGGCTACCTCGTCCAGGCGGTGCTGCACCACGGCGACGACGAGGTGAAGCGGCGGTTCCTCCCGCGCCTCATCAGCGGCGAGGATCGGTGGTGCCAGGGCTTCAGCGAGCCTGACGCGGGTTCCGACCTGGCGTCGCTGCGCACCCGGGCCGTCCGCGACGGCGACGAGTACGTCATCAGCGGCCACAAGGTGTGGACCAGCTACTCCGACCTGGCCGACTGGTGCTTCCTGCTCGCCCGCACCGACCCCGACGCACCACAACACAAGGGCCTGTCGATCCTGGCCGTCCGGATGGACCAGCCCGGGGTCACGCAGCGGCCGCTCCCGATGATCAACGGGATCACCCGCGAGTTCGGCGAGGTGAGCTTCGACGAGGCCCGCGCCCCGGTCGGGAACATGATTGGCGAGCCCGGCGAGGGCTGGCGGGTCGCCATGACCGTGGTGAACCACGAGCGCGAGCCCCAGGAGCTCGGCAACGCCGCCCGCTACACGAAGACGGTCCGCCAGCTCGTCGACCTGGCGAGGGACCGTGGCGACCTCCGCCGCGACCAGCAGGACGCGCTCGGGTGGGCCATCGTCGAGTCCGAGATGCTCCGCCACCTCGTGAGCCGGCGGCTGTCGGAGCGACTCGACGGGATCTCCAACGGCCCCGAGGGCTCGGTCGACAAGCTGCTCATGACCGAGGTCGAACAGGCGGTCGGCCACGCCGCGCTCGCCGTCGGGGGCGCCGGGCACGGCGACGCGGACCCGACGTGGCTGAGCACGTACCTCTACAGCCGGGCCCAGAGCGTGATGGGCGGCACCGCCCAGATCCAGAGAAACCTGGTCGCGGCGCGGGTCCTCGGCCTCCCCGCGTCGTAGCCCGGGCCGTCCGGTCGGCGAGGCAATGGGTTCCGTTTTCAGGAGGGCGAGGTCATAGGTTCCGGATCCGGAACCCATGACCTCGGGCTCGTCACAGCGGAACCCATTGCCTCGCCTCCCTACGCGCTCGACGTGGGCTCGGGGCGGAGCGGGTCGTGCGGCTTGCCGGAGTCGGCGCCGCCGTGGCGCCGCAGGAACGTCATCCCGCGGGTCTTGAGCCGCCAGCCGTCCGGCATGCGCTCGTACGTGTCGGTGTACCAGCCCATGCGCATGTGGTGGTTGGTCTGGTCGATGAAGAGCATCGGCACCTCGCCGGTGCCCGTTCCGGTGTCGACATCGAGCTCGATCACGGGCTCGCCGGTGAGGAACAGACCCGACGGCGCCGCCTCGACGAGCGCGGGCCAGTCCTCGAGGCCATAGGTCTGCCCGAACGCGCTGTAGGTGCCGTCGGGGGTGAAGACCTGCTCCATGACCGGGTGGATGTCGCCCTGGGTGAGCCGCAGCGCCCAGATGGCGCTGAGTCGGCGGACCTCGGCGATGTCGTCGATCGATGCGTTCACGCTTCGCGCTCCTGGGGGTCGCCGACCTCGCGGGCGCGGCGGTCGAAGTCGTCGAGGACTGCCTGCCCGCGGAGCGGGTTCAGCCCGTAGACGAGGCAGAACTCGATGCCGGCGGGGTCGCGCATGACCACCCACTGGCCGGGGTGGTCGCGCCACTGCGGATCGACGAGCGTCGCACCGAGACCGACCAGCCGCTCGATCTCGGCGTCGAGGTCGTCGGTGTGGATGTCGACGTGGACGGCGGCATGACCGGTCTCGATCTCCTGGATGACGAGCCGGTTCGGTTCCGCTGCCTTGTCGAGGATCGTGTACTGGCGCATCTTCGTCCGGAGCGGCGTCGCGCCGAGCGCGGCGCTCCAGAACGCGACGGTCTCCTCGACCGCGTCGGCGGGCACGTCGATGTTGATCGTGTTCAACAGGTTCCGGGTCATCCGGGGGTGGTCCTCCTGGAGGTGATCGAGGGATCAGGCACCGACGCCCCCGTCCACGGAGATGATCTCGCCGGTGAGGTAGCCGGGCGCGCCGTCGCACAGCCACACGGCGACGTCGGCCATCTCGCTCGCGTCGGCCAGGCGACCGACGGGGGTGCTCGCAGCGAGGCGGTCGGCGAAGCCGGACATCGAGGCCCGGAACATCGGGGTGTCGACCGTGCCCGGGCAGATCGCGTTGACGCGCACACCGGCACGGCCGTACTCCTTCGCCGCCACCTTCGTGAGGCCGACGACGCCGTGCTTGGCCGCGGTGTAGGCCGACACCGTCGGCGCGGCGCGGAGCCCGGCGGTGGAGGCGCAGTTCACGATCGAGCCCCCGCCCGAGTCGATGATCGCCGGGATCTCGTGGCGCAGGCACGAGAAGGTGCCGGTCAGGTCGACGGCGATCACACGGTGCCAGTTCTCCATGCTGCTCTCGGCCGTCCGCTTGCCGTGCTCGCCGTCGATGCCCGCGGCGTTGAACGCGGCGTCGAGGCGCCCGTAGGTGCTGACCGCGGTGGCCACCGACGCCCTGACGCTGTCGTCGTCGGTGACGTCGCAGCGGACGAAGGTGCAGTCGCCCGTCTCCCGCAGCTCGGCCTCGGCGGCCTTGCCCGCCTCCTCGTTCATGTCGGCGAGCACCGTCCGGTAGCCCCGCTGCACGAACGCGTCGGCGGCGGCACGCCCGATGCCGGACGCGGCGCCGGTCACGAACACGACCTTGGCGTCCATCATGCGGGGACCGGCGTCGAACGCGGCAGCCGGTCGATGACGACGACACCGTCGCGGATGACGGCTCGGAGCGCATCGGCCGGTCGCGCGAGCAGGGACAGGTCGGCGAGCGGGTCACCGTCGACGACGATCAGGTCGGCGAGGGCGCCGGGCTCGACGACGCCGACCCGTTCGGGCGGGTCCACCAGGAGCTGACCGGCGTTGCGGGTGCCCCAGCCGAGGACGTCCGCCGGCGAGAGCCCGTCGATCGCGGCGTAGAAGGCGAACTCGCGGCCGTAGTTGCCCACCTGGTGGTCGAGCGGGTCGTCCTCGATCAGGTCGCGGAACACGCCGCTGTAGTCGTCGCCGATCAGGATCCGCACGCCCGCCTGCTGGGCCTTCGGCAGCGTCGCGCGCACGTGCTCGTACAGCTCGGGGGTCGTGCCGAACCGGTGCGCGAACCCGGTCTCGAACAGGCTCCAGAGGTAGACGAGGCTCGGCACCCAGAACGTGCCGGCCTGCACCATGGCGTCGATGATCTCGTCGTCGATCTCGTCGCCGTGGTCGATGACGTCGACCCCGAGCTCGATGCACTCGAGGATCATCGCCCGGTCGGCCACGTGCGCGCGCACCTTCGCGCCTCGTTCGTGGGCGGTCTCGACGATGGCCGCAAGCTCGTCGCGCGCGATGTTGCGCGACGAGCGGCTGCGCACGCCGTGGCCCGGGCTGGCGAACACCTTGATCGTCTCGACGCCGCGGCTGATCTCCCGGCGCACGAGCGAGCGCAAGGCGTCGGGCCCGTCCGCGCAGAGGTCGACGCCGGGAGTCTCGGGCGCCTTCCACCACGGGCCCCGGTTGTTCATGTCGCCCGTCGTTCCGATGTGGTGGCCGCAGGCGCGGATGCGGGGCCCGGGGATGATGTCCTGCGCGATCGCCATCTTGAGCTGGGCGTCGATGTCGTGCGCGCACGCCGCGCCCGAGTAGCCGGTGAAGCCGCTCTCGAGCAGCACCCGGCAGGTGCGCACGCCGATCGCCATCATGACGCCCGGCGGCAGCTCCTTGCCGGGGCGGTCACCGGCGCCGATGTCGAACTTGTAGAAGTCCGGGTGCAGGTGACTGGTGATCAGCCCGGGCAGCACGGTCATGCCACCGACGTCGATGCGCTCGGCCGCAGGGCCCCCGCGATTCGGGTCGTCGTCGCCGCCCGACACCGCGCCGGTGTGCGGTTCCACGGCAGCGATCCGCTTGCCGTCGAGCCGCACGTCGTGGCGACCGGGCAGCATCGCGCTCCCGTCGAAGACGTGGGCGTTGGTCAGGATCGTCATCGGAACCCCCCTGGCTCGCTCACGCATCTTCGCCGCGGCCGCGCCGGCTCAGGCGCCACTCGGGCGGGAAGTTCTCGTCGTTGTCGCGCACCGAGTTGCCGAGGCCCCTGTCGAGCGTCTCGCGGTCGAGCTGCAGGGTCGACGGGTCGGGCTTCATCTGGCGGCCCATCGACTCGAGCCAGCCGGTGAGGATGCTGCCCATGTACTCGCCCTTCTGCTGCTTGAAGATCTCGAAGAACGTCTTCTGGGCGAAGATCGTGTCGGTGGAGACCGAGCGCGAGCAGGCGAGCGCGTACTTCTCGGTCATCGCCTCCAGCTCCTCGAACGGGACGACCGCGTTGACGAAGTCGCAGTCGGCCATCTCGCGTGCGGTGAACGGCCGGCCGGTGAAGACCATCTCCATGAACTTGCGGACGCCCATCATCTCGGCCCACTGCCACTGGCGCGCCGCCCAGCCCGCGTAGCGGAACGCGGCGTGACCGAACAGCGCGTCCTCCGACGAGATGACGAGGTCGGCGTCGGCGGCCTGGTAGAAGTGCCAGCCGTAGCAGTAGCCGCGGACCTCGAGGATGCTGATCTTCTTGAAGTCCTGGAGGCTGCGCATCCCGGCGCGGGTGTCGGTGTAGGACTGCACGTTCGACGCGCCGTAGCGGTACGTGCCCGTCCGGGGATACTCGACGTCGGCGTCCTCGGGGATCCGCACGATGTGGTTCATGCCCACGTCGCCCCTGCCGGCCATGATGTCCATGAGCTCGGGGAGGTCGGCGCCGCTCCCGAGGTTCGGACCGTTGGCCCGGATCACCAGCACCTTGACGTCCTCGTCGTAGCTGGCGTTGCGGACGAGGTCGGCGTAGCGGTGCTGGGCGTCGACGGTCATGGCGTTGAGCTCGTCGGCGCGGTCGAGCGTGATCGTCGCGATCTTCGTGGCCGTGTCCTTCTCGTAGAGCACGATCTCCTCGGCCGACGGGCGGTGCTTCTTGTCAGCCTTCTCAGCCATGCGCGGTGTCTCCTGTCGGTCGGGGTGCCGGATCGTCGGCCGACGTCCGACCGTCGAGCCGTGCGTCGACGAGCGCGGCCACCTCCGAGAGGCGGATCTTGCCCGTCGCGGTCCGCGGCACGTCGTCGTCGGTGATGAACACGATGCGGCGGGGGATCTTGAAGCTGGAGAGCCGGTCGCGCAGCGCCGTCCGCACGCCGTGCTCGGTCGGGCTGGCGCCGGGGGCCGGGACGACCGCAGCGACGACCGCCTCGCCGACGGCGGCATCGGGCAGCCCCGTGACGAGCGAGAACGCCACCTCGGGCAGCGTGGCGAGCGCGGCCTCGACCTCGAGCCGTGACACGTTCGCCGAGCTGGTCTTGATCATGTCGCCGATGCGTCCGACGAACCACGCGTCGCCGTCGGCGTCGATGCGCGCGAGGTCCTTGGTCGGGTAGAAGCCGTCGGGCGTGAACACCTCGTCGCGCTCGACCTTGTAGAAGCCCGACATCAGACCGCCGCCGCGGAGCTGCAGCTCACCGACCTCGCCCGGCGGGACCTCCCGACCGGTGTCGGGGTCGACCACCCGGCGTTCGATGCCGTTCACGGCCCGGCCCGACGCGCCGACCTTGTCGTCGGGCATCCGCACGTCGATCGGGCCGCCGCTGTGCACCGAGAAGCTCTCGGACATCCCGAGCAGGTTGGCCCGCAGACGCCCGGGGACCGGTTCGCCGTCCTCGCCCCGGGGACGGCCGAGGCCGCGGATCCGGTCGACGTCGATGCCCCGCTCCCGGGCCGCGGCCCGGAGCTTGGCCAGCGTGTGCCACACGACGACGTAGGTGACGTCGTGCCGCTCGATCATGTCGAGGACGTCGTCGACGTCGGGGGAGCGCGGATACACCAGCGTGCTGCCCGTGCACAGCGCCTGGAGCGCAGCGGCGATGCCACCCAGCCAGAACGCCGGCAGCAGCGGCATCGTGCGGTCGTCGCCCGTCATGAGAAAGATCGGCGCCAGCGCCTGCGGCTTGGTGACGACCGAGCGTTGCCCGTGGACGACGGCCTTCGGCGTCGCGGTGCTGCCCGAGGTGTAGACGACGAAGGCGTCGTCGGCGGGGGACACCTCCCGCTCGACGGCGGCGAGCAGCTCGTCGTCGGGTCCGTCGCCGCGGCCTGGGCCATCGGCCCGTGCCAGCAGATCGTCGACCGGTCGCGCCCACCCGAGGCCGTCGACGTCGTCGAGCCACACGGTTCGCAGGTGCGGCGCGCTCGCCAGCCAGAGAGCCTCGCCGCAGGCGCCGGCCAGGCCGGGCAGGGCGGCCTCGAGGTTCTGCCCGAAGTCCTGCCGCAGGAAGCGGCGCGCCCCGACGAGCATCTGCGCGTCGCTCGTGCGGATGATGTGGGCCAGCTCGGGCGGCGTCGTCAACGTGCTGATGGGTGTGACGAGCGCGCCGATGCGGAGGGCGGCGTAGAAGGTGGTGAGGAACAGCGCGCCATCGGGCGCCAGCAGCGCGAGGCGCGTGCCCTTGCCGGCGCCGGCCGCGAGCAAGGCCTTGGCCAGGCGTGTCGAGCGCCGTTCGAGCTCGGCGTAGGTGAGCGTCTCCTCCGCGACGATGAGCGCGGGATGGTCCGCCCTCGTGCGGACGATGTCGGCGAACAGCGCCGGGAAGGTCGGTCGGTCGGCCACGTCAGAAGCGTGTGATCGGATCTCTGCCGTCCCACGACTCGGCCGCGGCGCGCATGGCGGCGAACCCCCGGGCCCGCGACCGGCTCGGCTCGAGCAGCTCGACCATGAACCCGAGCGTCGGCGACGTGTCGACCCAGCAGGTGCGGGCATCGCCGATGCGCGCCTCGAACGCCAGCTCGGCGCCGGCGGCGACGTACGCGTCACGCTCGGCCTCGTAGTCGTCGCAGACGAGCGCCATGTGGTGCAGGCCGTGCTCGCCCCGGGCGAACAGATCGCGGAACACGCCGGGGTCGTCGTTGTCCTGGCAGACCAGCTCGATCTGCAGATCGCCGGCGTACGCGATGGCGGCGGTGCTCGCCGGGAAGTCGGCGGGCTCGCCGCGGTGGTGGCCGTCGGTGGCGCCGACCTCGTCGAACCAGAAGAACGGCCCCACCCCGGCGCTGCGCACCCAGCCGTCGATGGCGGCCTCGAGGTCGGGGACGACCCAGCACGTCTGCATGAACGCCCGGTTCGGGAACGCGAGATGCCGGCTCGCGCGGCGATCGCCGGCGAGATCCGCAGACCGACGCTCGCTCATGAGCCGATCACCGGGAACCGCTTGCCGTTCAGCGGCTCCCACGGGTCCATCGCCGAGTGGTCGAAGTTGGGGCACTGCGCACCGTTCCAGCAGACGTCCTCGGGCTGCACGACGAGCAGCCACGCCCACCGCGGCCGGTCCATCCGGTTCGCCCCGGCGCCGTGGATCGTCAGATGCGTGTGGACGGTGACGTCGCCGAGCTCGTAGTGGATCGGGTCCGACATCTCGAGCTCGGCCAGCTCGGGAAACGCCGTGAGGGCGTCGCCGTCGCCGTAGGTCGTGTAGTCGCCCATCACCCCCATCCGGTGCGAGCCGTTCACGAACGACATGGTGCCCGCCTCGGGCCCGTAGGCCTCGAGCGGGACCCAGAACGTCATCCCGCCGGTGCGGTCGACGGCGAAGGTGATGTAGTCCTGGTGGAACGCCGTCGGCCCGTTGCCCCCGTGGCGCGACGTCGTCGACGACGGCAGCTTGGGCACGAAGAGATCCTGGTAGTAGCGGATGCCGACAGGCGTGCCGTCCGCGCTTCGCCGTGCCAGCAGCGCTCGTGCGCTGGCGCCGATCCCCTCGATCAACGGCCGGACGACCGGGTCGCGCCGGCCCCCCGCGAGCTGCGCGTTGAAGTAGTCGAGGCCCTTGCCCCCCTCCGCGACCGCCTGTTCGAGCTCGGGTGGCAGCGGGTTGCTGTCCGCGTCGTCGCCCATCTGCTCACGGGCGAGGTCGAGCATCCGGCCGAGGACGTCCGGGTCGACGAACTGCTTCAGCTGCACCCAACCGTGCTCGTGCAGGTGCGCGACCTCATCGGTGGTGACGCTCCGGCACGGCGGCGCATCCAGGCTGGTGATCTCGCCCATCAGACGAAGATTCCCGGCCCGGTGCGGAAGGCGTACAGCCCCGGCGTCTCGCCCTCCGGCGGAGCGCCGGCCGACGACAGGTCGGCGATCGTCGGGCCGATCTGGTCGGCGGTCTCCCGGAGCCGCGCCCGGTCGAGTCCGTAGACGTCGATCGCCACGTCCCCGAGGTACCGGCGCACGTGCGTCGGGTCGATGTCGCAGAACGTGGAGGCCATGGCCTCGCGGGTGTGCGGCCACGTGCCTTCGGGATGCGGGTAGTCGTCGCCCCACATGGTGTTGCCGACGAGGTCGTGCTCGATGCCGAACTCGGCCTCCCACTTCGACATGAAGCTGGCGCCGAAGAAGCAATGCTGCCGGAAGTGCTCCGACGGAGGCCGGCCGAGCGCCTCGCGCAGCGAACCGCCGTTCGGGCCGTGGAAGAGGCCGTCCATGTCGGCCATCACCTGCACCGACCAGTCCATCCACTGCTCGGTCAGCACCAGCTTGAGGCCCGGATGGCGGGCGAACACGCCGCCGAGGACCATCACCCAGGCGCCGCGGCGGGTGCGCCACGCCGTCTCCATCATGTACATGGCCTGGGCGCCGGCCCCCTGGTACGGGTAGTGCTCGCCCCCGCCGCCGTGGGTGTTGAGCGAGAGCCCCGTCTCCTCGCACACCCGCCACAGGGGCTCCCACACGGGGTCGTTGAGCATGGGGAAGTCACCCCGGGGCGCCGGCAGGTTCACGCCCTTCAGGCCGTTGTCGGCCGCCCACTCCACCTCGCGCACGCACGCCTCGGGGTCGGAGATGGGGATGTGGGCGATGCCGATGTGGCGCTCGGGCGCTTCGGCGACGAAGTCCGCGAGCCACCGGTTGTAGATGCGGACGCCGAGAGGCTCGAGGTCGTTGTAGCGGGTGTGGCCCCACGAGATCAGGCCCGTGGTCGAGAACGGGATCGACTGGCCGTTCAGGCCGCCGTGGTAGATGACGCAGGAGGCCACCCCGGCGCGGTCCATGTCGGCCAGGCGTGCCGAGCTGTCCTGCAACCCGGGCGCGAGGCTCGCCTCGTAGCTGCGCTGGAGGAACGCACGGTCCAACTGGTCGGCGTTGCGGAAGCCGGCGACCTTGCCGAACTCCTCGGCCTCCTCGGTGCGCAGGCGCCGCCGGGGCTTGGCCATCGTCCAGGTCTCGTCGCCGCCGTTCGACGACTCGGTCGACCGCCACGCGAGGAGGCCGGCCGCCTGCATCTCGTCCACGAACCGGTCGAAGTCGTCGAGGTGCTTCGCGTCGCAGTAGGGGCGGAGCTGGTCCTTCACCGACGGGCCGACGTGGCCGTCCGTGGAGACGACGATGTAGCGCTCGTCGCCGCCGGTCTCGGTCTGAGACATGGCGTCCCTCCTTGGTCGGCGTCACCGTAGCGGCTGGTGGCACTCAGTGCCACCGCGGCGATGTCCGCATGCCTCCTCGGCGGCGCGCCCTCACAGTGAGCGTTACTCTTGGCGCGGTCCGTCATGCTCGGAGCACGGGGGTCGGGCGTCCTCCCGCCAACCCGGCCTCCCGGACCGAACGGGACGGCACGAGCGTCATCCCCGCACCGAGTCCAGGGAGCCACCATGAACTTCGCCATCATCGGTTCCGGCAACGTCGGGTCCGCCATCGCCCGCGCCGTCACCGACGCCGGCCACGAGGCTGTTGTCGCCGCTCCGGCGACGGAGGAGCTCCAGGCCCTGGCCGACGAGGTGCCGGTCGCCACGACGACCTCGAACGCCGAAGCCGTCGCCCAGGCCGACGCCGTCGTGCTGGCCGTCCCCTTCGGCACGGTGGTCGACGTGGTGACGGACCTGCGGGACGACCTGGCCGGCAAGATCCTCATCGATGTGACCAACCCGCTCGCCGCCGACATGTCGGGCCTGTCGGTCGAAGGCACGTCCGGCGCCGAGATGGTCGCCGAGGCGGCACCGCGGGCACGCGTGGTGAAGGCGTTCAACACCGTGTTCGCCGCCAACCAGGCCGTGGCGTCCGTCGACGGGACGCAACTCGACGGCTTCGTCGCGTCAGATGACGCCGATGCCAAGCAGACGGTCATGGACCTGCTCGCCGCCATCGGGTTCCGCCCGATCGACGTCGGCGGGCTGTCCGTCGCCCGCTACCTGGAGGGCATGGGCTTCATCAACATCTCCCTGAACGCCCGCAACGAGTGGTCCTGGCAGAGCGGCTGGAAGCTCGTCGGCCCGTTGTCCTGACCCGACTCGATCGCCGGGTTTCCCGGCCCGCCCGTGGGGGAGCGGTACCCCGCGGGCCGACGAGGGAGGAACGGATTTGACCACGACCGAAGGCCGGTCTGCGCACACCGGCGAGCGGGGGACGCTCGGGCCGCCGTCCCGGCGGCAGGTGGTAGCCGGGCTGCTGCTCGGCGTCGGTTTCGGCGGGTTCGTGGACGGAATCGTCCTGCACCAGATCCTCCAGTGGCACCACATGCTGACCAACACCGGGGACCATCCTGCCGACACGGTGGTGGGCCTCGAGGAGAACACGGTGGCCGACGGCCTCTTCCACGCGGCGACGTGGATCCTGCTGCTGATCGGGGTCGTGTTGCTGCGCCGGGCATGGGCGGCCGGCGAGCGCGGGCCGTCGGTGCGCACGCTCGCGGGCACGATGCTCGCCGGCTGGGGTCTGTTCAACGTCGTGGAGGGCCTCGTGAACCATCACCTGCTCGGGCTCCACAACGTGCGCGACGACGTCGCGGACCCGCTCTGGTGGAACGTCGGCTTCCTCGCCTTCGGCCTGGCGCTGGTGGCCGTGGGTGTGGCGCTGGCCCGCCCCCGCCCGACGTCGGCACCCCCCGGACGGCACTAGGGCACTAGTCCGTCGTCGCCCTCGTCCGGCAGCGGGGGCGCGTCACCGGCCGGGGACGAGGCGGCGGACCCGGTGGGCGGCCAGCGCCGCCCGCGCCGCGTTGGTCCCGCAGGCGCCGTGCACGCCGCCGCCCGGGTGCGCCGATGCCGACGCGAGGTACAGGCCGCGGACGGGCGTGGTGGGGCGCCCGAGCCCCGGGATCGGGCGGAAGACGAACTGCTGGTGGAGCTGGCTGGTGCCGCCGGCGTTGTCGCCCTCCACCAGGTTGGCGTTCCGTCGCTCGAGCTCGGCCGGGGAGAGGACGTGCCGGGCCAGCACGCGGTGGCGGAACCCGGGGGCGTGCTCCTCGACGCGGTCCTCGATCCGCTCGACGACGCGCGCCACCTCGTCGGACGACACGGGACGCGACCCGCCCCCGGTGCGGACGCGAAACGGGATGTGGGTGTACGCCCAGGCGGACTCGGTGCCGGCGGGGGAGCGGGTCGGGTCCGCGGTGGTCATCTGCCCGAGCACCACGAACGGATCCTCCGGCACGTGCCCACCGCTGATCTCGGCCGCCTGGATGGCCAGCTCGTCGACAGAGTCGGCGATGTGCACCGTGCCGGCGCGGCCGACGGCCTCGTCACGCCACGGGATCGGGGTCCGCACCGCCCAGTCGACCTTGACCGTCGCCCAGCTCCGCTGGAAGTTGGCGAGCGCGGCCACCACCCGGTCCGGAAGGTGCTCCGGCCCGACGAGGTGGCGGAGCAGCACCGTGGCGTCGACATCCGCGAGCACCGCGCGCCGGGCCCGGACGAGCGACCCGTCGACGAGCACGCCCGCCGCTCGGCCGCGCTCGACGACCACCCGCTCGACCGGGGCGTCGCAGACCACGCGGCCCCCGGCGGCCTCCAGCCGCCGGACCAGCGCCGCGGCCAGGTCGCCGGCGCCGCCGACCGGTGTCGGGAAGCCGACGTCCTGTGCCAGCGATGCCAGCAACCAGCCGAGGAACCCGCTCGGCGGGGCGTCGGGCGGCACGTCGGCGTGCAGGGCGTTGCCGGCGAGGAGCAGCTTGGCCGCGTCGCCGTGGAACACCTCGTCGCCGAGGCGGCGGACCGGGAGGAGCAGGGTGCGCATCAGCGGCAGCACCTGGCGGGGGCCGACCCGGGCGAGGGCGCGCACGCCCGGGGCGACCGGCGGGAACGGCGCCATGAACGCGTCGAGGATCGGGCGGCCCTCCCGCTGCCAGCGGTCGTAGAGGCGCAACCAGGCCTCGCCGTCGCCGGGGGAGGTCGCGTCGAGTCCCGCCGCGGTGGCCTCGGGCTCGCGTTCGAGCACCGCCGCGGGCCCCTCCGAGCGGGGATGGGCGACGACCACCGGAGCCTGGGCCCACCGGAGCCCGTGCGCTTCGAGATCGAGTCGGGCGAGCGGCGCAGGCGCGTTCGCCAAGGGGTAGAAGGCGCTGAACAGGTCGTTGCGGAACCCCGGGGCGGTGACCTCGGCCGTGCGGACGGCCCCGCCGGGGTCGGCCTGCGCCTCCAGCACGAGCACGTCCCAGCCGGCATCGGCGAGCACGTTGGCGGCCACCAGTCCGTTCGGGCCGGCCCCGATCACCACCGCGTCCGCGGTGTCGCCGCTCACCGTCCGGCTCGGGTGCCGACGCCCGCACCGGCGCCGACACCGGCGCGCGCCCGCGCCCTGGCCCGTCCGGCCGCGACCTCGCCGAGGCGACCGAGCACGCGCTCGTTGCGCCACCGGGTGAGCGCGGCCAGCGGCGGCGACCACGTGGCCGAGAGGATGCCCGAGGTCGGCGTCTCGGTGATCGCCACGTGGGTGCCGTCGCCATCGGGCGCCATCCGGAACTCGACCTCGGCGCTCCCCAGGGGGCCCACGTTCACGAGCAGGCGCAGTCGGGCCGGCAACTCGTCCTCGAGGACCTCCGAGTGGTCGCGGATGACGAGCGGCCCGAACCCGAGGGTGTGGTGGAACCGGGCACCCGGATCGGGCCACGTCGGGTCGAACCAGCGGATCCGCCTGCTGCCGACCACGACGCCGTCGTAGGTGCGCGGGTCGCCCAGCACGATGGCGACCGCCTCGATCGGCGCGTCGACCGTTCGCTCGACGCACTCGCCTCTCATCCCACACCTCCGAGGCTGCGCACGACCCGGTCGCGCACGCTGGTCGGCATGATGCGGGCTGCCACCGCGAAGGGCACGGCCGCCGCGGCGGTGCGGTACCGGAAGCGGGGGTGGGCGGCCCGCAGGGCCGTGCCGACGACCTCGGCCACCTCGGCGGGGTCGACGGCCCTGTCGCGCACCTCGTCCTGCACCGCGATGGCCCGGTCGTAGATCTCGGGACGGGCCGACCGGCGGCGTCGCTCGACGAGCTGGTCGCGTGCCTTGTCCCACAGCGGCGTGTCGGCGGCGCCGGGTTCGATGAGCACGACGTCGACCGCATCGTCGACGACCTCGACCCGCAGCCCGTCGGCCAGGGCGCTGAGCGCCCGCTTGGTGGCGCTGTACCAGCCTTGCGTCGGCAGGGTCGCCTCGCCGAGGGGCGAGGACACCAGGACGACCCGGCCGCCTCCGCGGCGCCGCATGCCCGACAGCGCGAGCTGCACGAGGCGGGCAGGCGCCAGCAGCATGACCTCGAGCTGCCGGCGGGCGTCGTCGATCGGGACGTCCTCGATCAGGCCGGCGTTCATGTAGCCGGCGCCCGCCACCACCGCCCACGGCTCGACCGCGTCGAGGAGGGCGGCGGTGGCGGCCTCGTCGGTGACGTCGAGGTCGCGGACGTCGATGTCGACGCCCGCCTCGGCCGCCGCCGCACGTGCACCGTTGACCTGCTCCGGTCGGTGCACGGCGGCGACGGCGCGAAATCCGAGGCGCGCGGCCTCGATCGCGGTGGCGAGTCCGATGCCGGACCCGGCGCCGGTGATCACGACAGCGCGCGCCACGGCGTCAGGTCCGCCGTTCCCGGCTCGTCGGTTCTGCGGTGATCTGCGCCACGATGTCTCCTCGGCGGGGTGCGATGGCCGCTACCCGGAGCACCCGGGGCGAAACACGTCGGCGGCATCGGTCGACGCTGATCGCCCCCGACTACTTCACCAGTGGGTCCCGGGGCAGGCCGAGGATGCGTTCGCCGATCTGGTTGCGCTTGATCTCCGAGGTGCCGCCTGCGATGGACATCGCCCGGTGCATCAGGACGAGCATGTTGCTGATGCCGCCGGGGCCGTCGAGGAAGGCGGCGTCGGGCCCGTTGAGCGCGGTGAGGACCGCGGCGGCCTCGTGCCCCAGTTCGGACAGGACGAGCTTGGTGATGGCGCCCTCGGGCCCCGGCTCGCCGCCGGCGACCGCCCGGTTCGCGCTGCGGAGGTTGAGCAGGCCCATGGCCTGGTGCTCGGCGATGTAGCGCCCCACCCGGGCGGCGCCACCGGCCAGGCGGTCGGGGTTGGCGTCTAGCGGGTCGATCAGTGCGCTGCCGGGCAGCGACATGCCGCCCTGCCCGCCGCCGATGCTGACGCTCTCGTTGCCGAGCGTGGCGCGGGCCACCGTCCACCCTCCGTCGACCGGGCCCACCACGTCGTCGTCGGGCACGAACACGTCGTTGAAGAAGACCTCGTTGAACTCGGAGCCCCCGTTGGTCATCTTCAACGGGCGCACCTCCACCCCCTCGGCGTGCATGTCGATGACCATCGTGGTGATGCCCTCGTGCTTCGGCACATCGGGGTTCGTCCGGACGGTGGCGAAGCCCATGCCCGCCACGTGGGCGCCGCTCGTCCAGACCTTCTGGCCGTTCACGAGCCAACCGCCGTCGACGCGGGTGGCCTTGGTCTTCACGCCGGCGGCGTCGGAGCCGGCATCGGGCTCGCTGAAGAGCTGGCACCAGATGACCGACTGGTCGAGGGCGGGGCGCACCCAGCGGCTCACCTGGTCCTCGGTGGCGTACTGGATGAGGGTGAGGATGTTCCACCCCGTGATCCCGTAGGCGGGGCGCTTGACCCCGGCGGCCGCGAACTCCTGCTCGACGACGAGCTGCTCCACGGCGCCGGCTTCGCGCCCGTACGGCTTGGGCCAGTGCGGCATCACGTAACCGCTCTCGATGAGTTCGGTGCGCTGCTCCTCGGCGGGCATCCCGGCGATGCGCTCGGCGAAGGCCCGCACCTCGTCGCGGATGGCCTCGGCCTCCGGCGGCAGCTCCACGGTCTTCGCCCGCTCCACGCCGCGCCGGACGAGGCCGGTCAGCTCGACCGCGGTCGCCTCGGGCTCGAGGAGGGTGAGGAGCGTGGTCGCCCGCCGCAAGTAGAGGTGGGCGTCGTGCTCCCACGGGAAGGCGATGCCCCCCTGGACCTGGGTGATGAGGTTGGCGCACACGTCCGCGGCGG
>CAYUXB010000008.1:33006-34164 GCA_964448525.1 uncultured Acidimicrobiaceae bacterium | reverse complement strand
TGCCGGCGTTCGCCACGCCGCTTCCCCCGACCCCGCTGCCGGCGTTCGCCACGCCGATGCCGCCGGCGTCCGGGCCACCCGTCCCGTCGGCTGCGCCCACCACATCCGGCACCGCGGGCCGCCCGGTGGACGCGGACGCCTCGGCGGCCAGCACCACCGACAGGCTGCGGCGCCCGTCCTCCAGGGACGGCGCCGCGGCGCCGGCGCCCCGCACGGCCGCGGCGAACGCGGCCAGGCCGGCCGCGAACGACGGGTCGGGCGCGGGCCGTACCGTGCGCCAGACGCCCCGGCCGAGGTCGGCGGCACCCTCCAACGCCCGGCGCGCACGGGCACCGCGCCCGGCGGGACCGGGCGTCGTGACCGCGACCCGGTTGCGGTAGCGGTCGGCCACCAGCGCGCCGCGGGTGCCGTGCACCACCACGACGTCCTCCTCGGCGGTCGACATCGAGAACAGGGACTGCGCGAGCACGCCTCCGGCGAAGCGGAAGCTCAGGAGGGCCGTGTCGTCCTCGGTCGCGACCGAGCGGACGCGGGCGTCGACCTCGGCGACCGCGTCGCCCAGCAGGTGGGCCGTGAGGTCGGCGTGGTGGGAGGCCAGGTCGAGCAGCGCCCCGCCGCCGGTGGTGCGGGCCTGCTTCCAGGAGGGGAGCTGGCGCCCCGCGGCGCAGAACCGGGTCTGCACCGCCACGACGTCACCGATGGCGCCGGCCCGCAGGAGCTCGTGCGCCCGGCGGAACACCGGGTGGAGGCGCAGGTTGAAGCCCATCATCGCCACCGTCCCCGCACGGCCGTGGGCGGCGAGCACGCGGTCGCCGCCCGCGGCCGTCAGGGCGAGCGGCTTCTCGAGGTAGAGGTGGAGCCCGGCGTCGAGAACGGCCACGGCGAGGTCCTCGTGCAGGCCGGTCGGGGCGCACACGGCCACGGCTTCGATGCCGGACGACCCGATCAGGGCGTCGACGTCGGCCAGCACGGCCGCGCCCGGAGCGACCTGCCGTGCCGCCTCGAGCGCCCCCGCGTCCGGATCGGCCACCGCCACCAGGTCGAACGCCGGATCCGAGGCCAGCACGGGCAGGTGGAACAGCTGGGCGATGCGCCCGCAGCCCACCAGGCCGATGCGCACCGGCGGGGCGTCGGCCGTCACAGCGTCACCGTCATCTG
>CAYUXB010000008.1:20425-32906 GCA_964448525.1 uncultured Acidimicrobiaceae bacterium | reverse complement strand
CCCTTCAGCACCGCGAAGCGCCAGTCGGCCTCGCCGAGCCAGCCCTGCTCGACCCCGGCGCCGACGCTCGGGTCGCCGACGTGCTCCCCCACGCTGGTGAGCACCGGCACCTCCCCGGTGACGACCCCGCACCAGGCCTGCCAGCCGGCGAAGACCACGGCGGGCACCAGCCACGCGAGGTCGACCACGCCCGGCCGCCACCTCCCCCGCAGCCAGCCGACGAGGCGCACCAGGGCCAGCGCGGCGAGCACGACCACCGTGCCCTCGCGGGCCAGCACGGCCACAGACAGCGCCCCGGCCGACCAGCCGGTGCGGCGGCTTTGCCAGGCGACCAGGCCGCCGACCACGCCCACCGCCGCGACGACTTCGGTGAGGTCGCGGGCGACGGTGAACACGAAGCCGGCCCAGCCGACGACGAGCAGCCCCCACGCGGCGTGGAGCGCGTGGCGTCGGGCCTCCAGCGCCGCCAGCCACCCCAACAGAGCGGTGGCCACCACGTTCACCCCGACCAGCGCGGCAGGCACCAGGCCCGCCTGCCCCGCCGAGGCCACCCAGGCAAGCGCCGGGTACGCGATCCGCCCCCAGCGCAGCGGCGAGTCGACCTCGATGCCGTTGCGGTCGCCCTCGAGGTCGGCCGGATCGAGCGCCAGGCGGTAGGCGAACTGGCCGTCGTACCCCGTGCCGTCCACGATCCGCACGTCCTCGGTGGCGGCCGGGTCGGCGTACGACTCCCCCACGACAGCGAAGCTCGACAGGTCGCCGTCACCGACCGTCAGGAGCCGGGCCGCCACGAAGAGCGCCATCACCGCGCCGGAGATGGCAGCGACCGCCGCCGGCCGGTCGAGCGCGACGCGCAGCCGCTGCCCCCGGCGGCCGGTCAGCGGTTCCCCGAGGTTCGCCGGTGCGGCGTCGACCACGCTGGGCAGCACCTTCGGGAAGGTACCAGCCGCCCCCCGGCCACCGCTGCGATCCGCCACCCCGTGGTGGCACCACCTGTAGTCTCTGCGTCGTGGGGAGGACGGCGCTCGCCGGTGAGCCGGGCCGCGCAGACGTTGCGACAACCGCGACCGCGGTCGCGGCGACGTCACCCTCGGTGGCCATCGTCGTCCCCGTGCACCGCCGGTCCGACGCGTTCACGCGCTGCCTCGCCGCCCTCCGCACCCTCGACCCGGCGCCGGACGAGCTGATCGTGGTCGTCGACGGCGACGACGGGGAGGTGGCGGCGGAGGCGGCGGAGGCCGGCGCCCGCGTCGTCGTCCAGACGCCGAACGCCGGCCCCGCCGTCGCCCGCAACACCGGTGCTGCCCGGGCGCACAGCGACGTGGTCTTCTTCATCGACGCCGACGTCACGGCGCCTCCCGACGCCGTGCGCCGGGTGGCGGAGGCCTTCGTCGAGGACCCCGACCTGGCGGCGGTCATCGGCTCGTACGACGACCGGCCGCCGGGCGACACGCTGGCCGCGCAGTACACCAACCTGCGCCACCACTTCGTGCACCAGCGGGCCAAGTCCGAGGGGTGGACGTTCTGGGGTGCGTGCGGCGCCATCCGCCGCGAGGTCTTCGCCGCCGCCGGCGGCTTCGACGAGGACTACGTCACCCCGAGCATCGAGGACATCGAGCTCGGCTACCGGCTGAAGGCGGGTGGGCACCGCATCCGGGTGAGCAGGGATCTGCAGGTCACCCACCTGAAGCGGTGGACCGTCCGGTCGCTGCTCAAGACCGACGTGGTGCACCGGGCGCTGCCGTGGAGCTCGCTCATCCTGCGCACCCGCCAGGTCGACGACGATCTGAACGTCACGCTCGCCGAGCGGGCCAAGGCGGCGCTGACGGTCCTCGCCGCCGGCTCCGCCGCGACGGCCGCGCTGCGGCCCGCGGCCGTTCCCGGCCTTGTGGCGGCCGCGGCGCTGGCGCTCGTGGTGGCATGGGACGCGCCGTTCCTGCGGTTCCTGGCGCGCGCCGGCGGGCCCCGGGTCGCCCTGTTCGGCCTCGCCTGGCACCCCCTGTACCACCTCTACTCGGCAGCCGGCTTCGCCACCGCGGGGCTGCGGCACCTGGTGTTCGGGGCGCAGCCGGTCGCCGAGCCGTGGCCGGGCAGCCCCCGGCGGTGGTTGGCCGGCGAGACGGCCGCCCACAGCGCCGCGTCGCCGGCCACGGATGGCCAGGACGCCGCTCCGGCCCGCGCCACACATCCCGGGTCGGACGACGTCGCGGACGACGCGGGGCGCCGTTGGGAGCACGTCGCGGTCGAGGGCCGCGTCGCCCGCGCCTCGACCACCGTGGCGGGCGACGTGCTGCTGGTCCGCAGCCGCCGCGTGCGCCGATGGGCGCCGGTGTCGCTGCTCGTGGGCATCGGGCTCGCCCTCCTCGTGGCCGCGCCGCAGCTGCGAGACATGGTGCACGTGGACGGCCTGTCGTACCTCCGCATCGCCGAGCACTACGCCGCCGGCGACTGGGACCTGGCGATCAACGGCTACTGGGGCCCGCTGTACTCGTGGCTGCTCACGCCGCTGCTGCTGGTCGGCGTGCAGCCGCTCGTGGCGACCGAGATCCTGCAGCTCGCGATCGGTGCGGCCACGCTGGTGTCGCTCCGCCGCCTGTGCCTCACCTGCGGGGTGCGCACGGCGACCGCCGACGGACTCGTCCTGGTCACGGTGCCGTTGGTGCTGCACCTCGTCTTCCAGAACGTCTACGCCGATCTGCTGCTCGCCTGCCTGCTGCTCATGTTCTGCAGCGACCTGCTGGCCTCCGGCAGCGCCGACGACAGCGCCGACGGCGGTGCCGACGACGGGGGCGCCGACGGGGGCGCCGACGGCGCCGCGGGCAGGACCGGGCACGCCTGGCGCGCCGGCGCCTGGGCCGGTCTCGCCTTCCTGACCAAGCCCTACGCCCTGCCCGTCGTGGTGCTCGTGGTCGCCGTGCGCGCCGTGGTGGTGACCGTGGTCCGCCGGCGGGAGGGCGCCCCGGGCCGTCGGGCGGCCTGGCGGCCGGCGGCCGTCACCCTGGGCACGATGGCGCTCGTCGTGCTGCCCTGGGCGTTGCTGGTCTCCTGGCACTACGGCGAGCCCACCCTCAGCCGGGCGTTCGGCTACAACGTGGCCGTCGTCGGGCCGGGTTCGGAGGGCCAGCCGCTCGTGCGCGACCTGGTCGAGCCGCCGCACGACGGCGCGCTGTCCGCCTGGGAGGATCCGAGCACGATGCGGCTCGATGCCGACGGCTGGGACGTGTCGAGCTCGTCCGGCCGGCGACTGGCCGACAACGTCGGCGCGAACCTGCGCGACGGCGCCGGGCTGGTCGTCGACCAGTTCCTGGCGGTGCCGCTGTACGCGGCCGCCGGCGCGTGGTTCCTGGTGCGCACCCCGTGGCTGCGCCATCCCCGCGACCCCCGCGAGCCGCGGCGGGCGGGCGCCTGGTTGGTGCTCGGCGCCGCCGTGGCCGTCTACGTCGGTGGCTTCCTGCTCACGATGGTGCAGGCCCGCTACCTCTGGTTCGCGGTGCTGGCCCTGGTGCCGTTCGCGGCGGCGGCGCTCGACCGGCCCCTCCTGCGGCCCTCGCTCGACCCGTCGCGCGCCGCCTATCCGACGTGGCGGCTCGCCGGCTTCGCGCTGCTGGCCGCGCTGGTGACCGTCCAGGCGGTCGCCGCCTGGCCGGAGCGGCACGGTGGGCCCGATGTCGCTGCGCTGGCTGACGAGGTGTCGGAGCAGGCGGCGACCGATGGCGTCGAGCTCGACGGCCTGCGGGTCGCGTCGACCGGCGACTGGGAGGCGTCGTCGAACCTGTGCTTCCACCTCGACTGCACGTTCCTCGGCTCGGTCGACGTGGCGACGACCTCGGGGGCCGGCGGGCGGGAGGCGGCGGGCGAGGTCACCGCCCGGGCCGACGTCTACCTCGCGTGGGGCGGGCGCGCCGCGGGGCCGGCGGCCGCGGCGTTCGGCGAACCGGTGGCGACCGTCGGCGCCCTGCAGGTGTTCCTGACCTGAGCACCGCAGCGCGTAGTGACACGAATGCGAATCGTCGTGTTCTGGATGCCACTATGGCCCGATGTCGCCACAGCCGCGCACGAGGCAACCCGATCGTCCCGCCACGGAGTCCGCTCTCCAGCAGGCGGCCCTGATGCTGCTCGAGCGCCACGGGGTGCTCGCCGGGCTCAACCTGCGGCAGGTGGCGGAGGAGGCCGGGGTCAACCGCGGCCTCGTCTACCACTACTTCGGCTCGCGGCGCGACCTGCTGCGGGCGGCGCTGCGGGCGAACGTCGCCGAGCGGATCTCCGACTTCCTGCCGGGCAAGACGATGACCGCGCCGGCGCGCTACGAACGGTTCTTCCGCACGATGCTCACCCACCGGCAGGCGGCCGTACTGGCGGCGTTGCTGATACTCGACGGCGATCAGGCCGTGCGGATGATCCCCGACCCGGAGGGCACCCGTGACCGCATCCGACGCGACATGGAGGCGGGTGTCCTGCCGGACGATCTCGACGAGGACGGCATCCACGTCGCCTTCGCCTCGATGATCTACGGCTACATGGTCCTGCGCGACCAGTTCGCGGGAGAGCTCGATGTCGACGCCGACGACCTCGACGAGCGAATGGCGGCGACCATCGACCGGCTCATCCGTGCGCTGCCCGACGACGGTGCAGCCACCGACTAGACCAGACCTTGCACGATTTCACACAAATGCATTAGCTTCTGGCTCCAACTCCTTAGCGGACCGCTAAGGAGGAGGGTCCGGACACTCCGGGCCCGGTGCGAGATGGAGGGGACTCCGGTGGGATCTGTTCCGACCAGACGGCCGCGTGCAGTCAAGCGGTTCCTGTGGACGTTCGTCGCAGCTGGCCTCATCGCCGCAGGCTGCGGCGGTGACGACGACGAGGCCGGCTCCGACGGCGAAGCAACCGGGGCCACGAGCGACATCTCCGAACAGGGGGACCCCGTTGCCGGCGGGTCGATCACCGTCGGCCTGGAGGCCGAGACCAACAGCTGGCTGCCCGGCACCGGCCAGTTCTCCAATGCCGGCACCAGCGTCGCGTTCGCGATCTACGACCCGCTCATGCGGCGCGATGCCGACGGCGAGATGCAGCCGTACCTGGCGGAGTCGATCGAGCCCAACGCCGAGCTCACCGAGTGGACGCTCAAGCTGCGCCCGGACATCACGTTCCACGACGGCACCCCGCTCAACGCCCAGGCCCTGAAGACGGTCTTCGACGACTACCTCAAGGCACCCGGCGCCGTCACGGCCGCCACCCTCGCCGACGTCGAGATGGTGATCGTCGACGACCTCACGGTCACCTACCAGCTGAGCGAGCCGTACTCGGCGTTCGCCGACGAGCTCGGCCTGGCTGTCGGCTGGCCCTTCTCGCCCACCGCGGCCGCCGCGGCCGGCGACGACGCCGGCTCCCGCCCCGTCGGCACCGGGCCCTTCGTGTTCGACTCGTGGGAGCGGGACAACCGTCTCGTCGTGAAGAAGAACCCGAACTACTGGCAGGAAGGCCTGCCGTACCTCGACGAGATCGTCTTCCGGCCGATCCCCGACGAGGACACCCGCATCTCCAGCCTCCAGACCGGCGACATCGACGTGCTCCAGACGCTCCGCCAGAGCTCTGGCGTCCGGGTCCGCGACCTCGACGGCGTCGACAGCTACGAGCAGCTCGGCAACATCACGGGCGTCAACATCTTCAACACCACCGTTCCCCCGCTCGACGACGTGCGAGTGCGCGAGGCGCTCGCCCGGGCCGTCGACCAGGGCCAGATCATCGAGATCCAGGGGGGCACCGGGGTCGTGCCGCCGTCGACGCAGATCTTCAGCGAGGACGACCCGTACTACTCGGAGGCCGTCGCGGAGGCCTGGGCCACCTACGACCCCGAGGCCGCGACCGAGCTGCTCGACGAGTACATCAACGACCCCGCCAGGTCCGACGGCAAGGCCGCCGGCGAGCCGGTGACGTTCCGCTACGACTGCCCGCCCGACCCGAGCCTGGTCGACATGGCCCAGCTCTACCAGTCGTTCTGGGGCGAGGTCGGGGCCGACGTCGAGCTCCGCCAGGTCGAGCAGGCCACCCACATCGACGAGGCGATCAGCGGCGACTACGAGGCCAAGTGCTTCCGGGCCGGTCTCGACCGTGACCCGCTGCCCACGCTGGAGCAGGCGTTCTCGTCCTCGAGCGGGCTCAACTTCACGCGGTTCACCGACCCGACCATCGACGAGAACCTCGACGCCCTGGGCACCTCCACGGACATCGACGAGCGCAAGGCCCTCGTCGAGGAGATCTCCACCACCGTCAACGAGGGCTTTCCCATGACGTACCACGGCTCGACCCTGTCGGTGCTCGGTACGCAGGAGGCCGTGAAGGGCCTCGCCGCCTGGACGTTCCCCGAGGGAGCGGAGGGCAGCGGAACCTCGGGCGCCACCACCATGTGGGGCTTCGTCTGGACGACCGAGTAACCGGTCACCTTCCGCACCTCGTACGGCAACGATCAGGACGCAACGATGCGACAGCTGCTCATTCGACTCCCGATGATGGTGGCGACGCTGCTCGTCGTGTCCTTCCTCACCTTCGGCATGTCCACCCTGCTCAAAGGTGACCCCGCCGTGCTGATCCTGGGCCCCGAGGGGGCCCAGGATCCCGAGGCGGTCGCCGCGGTGCGCGAAGACCTGCGCCTCGACGACCCGTTGCCCAGCCGGTACATCTCGTGGCTCGGCGACGCCGTGACCGGCGACCTCGGCCGCTCCTACCGCACCGGCCAGTCGGTGACCGAGGCGATCGGGGAGCGCCTGCCGGTCACCCTCGAGATCGGCGTGCTCGCCATCGTCATCGCCCTGGCCGCCTCGATCCCGCTGGGCACGCTCTCTGCGTTCCGGGCGGGCGGGGCGGCCGACCGGGTGATCACCGGCACCAGCTTCGGCCTCCTGGCGGTGCCCAACTTCATGATGGCGATCCTGCTGATCTGGATACTGGCCGAGACGTTGGGGTGGTTACCCGCGACGGGCTGGGTGCGCCTGACCGACGACCCCCTCGAGAACCTGCGCACCGCCATCATGCCCGCGCTCGCCCTGGCGATCGGCGAGTGCGCCGTCTACACCCGCCTGCTGCGGGCCGACATGATCACCACGCTTCAGCAGGACTCGATCACGATGGCCCGGGCCAAGGGCATCCCCACCCGGCGCATCCTGTTCCGCCACGCGCTGCGCCCCAGCTCGTTCTCGCTCATGACCGTCGTCGGCCTGCAGGTGGGCGCCATCATCGGGGGCGCGGTCATCGTCGAGCAGCTCTTCGCCCTGCCGGGCATCGGGCGGCTGCTGGTCGACTCGATCCTGCAGCGGGACCTGATCATGGTCCAAGGCGTCGCCCTGGTGATCGCCGTCTCGTTCGTCGTCATCAACTTCGTCGTCGATCTGCTCTACACGGCGCTCGATCCGAGGATCCGTCATGGCCGCGCTGCAACCGCTTGACGACGCCGCCGACCGCGTGGTCGGACTCGGCGCCGACGACCAACCCCCCGCCGACGTCGACGCCGTCGGCGTCGCGGCCGCCTCCGGCCGTCGCGGCCGCCGCGGTCGTCGCGGTCGGGGCCTCGCCTTCTGGCTGGCGGTCGCCTGGCTCGTCCTCGTCGCCTTCTGCGGCATCGCCGCCACGTGGCTCCCGCTGCAGGACCCGAACACGCCCAACGTCGTGGCCCGCCTCGACTCGCCCAACCCGGACAACCTGCTCGGGGCCGACGCCCTCGGGCGCGACCAGCTCTCGCGCATCGTGCACGCGGCCCGGGTGTCGGTGGTGGTCAGCGTGTCGGCGGTCGCCATCGGCATGGTGATCGGCGGCACCATCGGCACCGCGGTCGGCTACATCCGCGGGCGCACCGAGACCGTCGTCATGGCGGGCGTCGACGTGCTCGCCGCGTTCCCCGGTCTGGTGCTGCTGCTCGCCCTCCTCGCCTATGTGGGCCGCAGCCTCACGGTGATCTCGCTCGTGATCGGCTTCCTGTCGATACCCATCTACACGCGGGTCGCCCGGGCCAACACCCTGGCGGTGGCGCAGCGAGAGTTCGTCCACGCCGCCCACACGCTGGGCGCCCGGCGATCGCGCATCCTGTTCCGCGAGATCATCCCCAACGTCGTGCCCCCGGTCGCCGCGTTCGCCCTCGTGGCGATGGGCCTGGTCATCGTGCTCGAAGGCTCGCTCGCCCTGCTGGGCCTCAGCATCGAGCCACCCGACCCGACGTGGGGCGGCATGATCGCCGCCAGCAAGCCCCACCTCGACGAGGCGCCGCACAGCGCGCTCGTGCCGTCCGGGGCCATGTTCCTCACCGTGCTGTCGCTGAACTTCGTCGGCGACACGCTGCGCCGCAGCTTCGACGTGAAGGACTCCGGCCTGTGACCGACGCATCGACCACCGCAGCCAGCGCCCGGCGCAACGGCACCCCGCCCGCCGACAGCCGCCCGGCCGACGGGGGCACGGGCGCGAACGCCGGGCGTGCTGACGCCGACCCGGGCACCACGACCGCGCCCACGGACCGACCGCCGGCGGAGGAGCCGCACCTGCTCGAGGTCACCGACCTGCGCACGACCTTCGACACGCCACGGGGCACCGTGGTGGCCGTCGACGGCGTGTCGCTGCACGTCGAGGCGGGCGAGACGCTCGGCATCGTCGGCGAGTCGGGCTCGGGCAAGACCGTGCTCGCCCGCTCGGTGCTCGGCCTCGTCACCTCCCGCGCCGCCACGACGACCGGCAGCGTCCGGTTGCAGGGGCGCGAGCTCGTCGGCCTGAGCCCCAAGGCCATGCGCGACGTGTGGGGTGTGCAGGCCGCCATGGTCTTCCAGGATCCGATGACCGCGCTCAACGCCACGATGCGGGTGGGCGACCAGATCACCGAGTCGTTGCGCTTCCACCTCGACATGGGGCGCGCCGAAGCCCGCGACTCGGCCATCGCCCTGCTGCGGTCGGTGGGCATCCCGGAGCCGGCGCAGCGCATCAAGGTCTACCCCCACCAACTCTCCGGCGGCATGCGCCAGCGAGTGACGATCGCCATCGCGCTCGCGTGCGGCCCCCGGCTGCTGGTGGCCGACGAGCCGACCACCGCGCTCGACGTCACCATCCAGAAGCAGATCCTCGACCTGCTCGACCACCAGAGGGCCGAACGGGCGATGGGGATGATCATCATCACCCACGACCTCGGCGTGGTGGCCGGCCGCACCAAGCGCATCGCGGTCATGTACGCGGGCCGGGTCGTCGAGCGCGGGCCCACCCGCCTGCTGTTCCACGAGCGTCGGCACCACTACACCGACGGCCTGCTGCAGTGCATCCCCCGGCTCTCCGACGCCGGCCACACCCGGCTGAGCGTCATCCCCGGCCGCCCACCGGACCTGGTCGACCTGCCGATCGGCTGCCCCTTCGCCGCTCGGTGCCGGGCCGCGCAGGACCGCTGCCTGGAGGAGACACCCAGCCTCGTCGACGTCGGTGGCGGCCACGAGCACGCCTGCTTCTTCCCCGTCGGCACGCCCGAGGGTGAGGAGGCCCTGGCCCGCAACCGGGCGGCCGGCGTGACGGCGACCGGACTCCCCGTCGACGCCTCGACCGAGGACGCCGCCCCCGTGAGCACCCCGACCGACGAGGTGGCGATCTAGTGCACCCCGAGCACGCAACTCCGACGGAGACGCCCTGATGGCCGGAAGCGGCACCGCAGCACTGCGCCAGCGCGACGACATCGTCCTCGCGGTGGAGAACCTGGTGGTCACCTTCGGCGGGCGCCGGGGCGCCAAGGTGCAGGCCGTCTCGGACGTGTCGTTCGACGTCGCCCGCGGCGAGACCCTGGGCCTCGTCGGCGAGTCGGGCTGCGGCAAGTCGACGACCGCCCGGGCGATCATGCAGTCCCCCCGGCCCACCGCGGGCAGCGTCCACTTCGGCGGGCGCGACCTGAGCCGGCTCGGCAACGAGCAGCTGCGCCAGCTGCGTCCCGAGATGCAGATGATCTTCCAGGACCCGATCTCGTCGCTGAACCCCCGGCGCCGCGTCCTCGACATCGTGGCGGAGGGCCTGTCGATCTGGGGCCGCGACGACGGCGACGCGGCGAAGGTCGCCGACACCCTGCGCGACGTCGGCATCGACCCGGAGACCGCCGGACGCCGCCGGCCGCACGAGTTCTCGGGCGGCCAGTGCCAACGCATCTGCATCGCCCGCGCCCTCGCGCTCGACCCGACCCTGCTCATCTGCGACGAGCCGGTCTCGGCGCTCGACGTGTCGGTGCAGGCGCAGATCCTCAACCTGCTCGAGGACCTCAAGGCCCGCCACGAGCTGACCATGGTGTTCATCGCCCACGACCTGGCGGTCGTGAAGAACATCAGCGACCGGGTCGCGGTCATGTACCTCGGCAAGCTGTGCGAGGTCGGCCCGGCCGACGCGCTGTACTCGACGCCCGCCCACCCCTACACCGCGGCGCTGCACGACGCGGTGCCCGAGCCCGACCCGGACCTGCCGCTGTCGGGAGAGTCGCTGACGGGCGACCTCCCCTCGCCGCTCGACCCGCCGACCGGCTGCCGCTTCCGCACCCGCTGCCCGCGGGCCGAGGAGCGCTGCGCGGTCGAGGAGCCCCAGCTCCGTCACGTCGTCGCCCCCGACGGCGGGACGGAGCACGTCGTCGCCTGCCACTTCCCCCTGGTGCAGGCGGCGCCGCCGGCCGATGCCGTGGTCGAGGCCGCGGCATCGGCCGGCTGAGACCCGGCCCGACGGGGCTGCTCAGCTCGCCGGCGTGCCGAGATCGTCGAGGTCGCGGCCGCCCGGCTCGAGGTAGCAGGCGTCGGTGACGGCTTCGCCGTCGCCGGCGAGGTACTGGATCGACATGGCCTCGTAGCTCACGGACGGGTCGTCGGGGTCCCGCAGCGAGGTGACCCGATCGAGCGCCTCGCTCAGGTCGTCCTTGGTGGCATCGTCGGAGGCCCCGACGTCGCCGGCGACCACCTCGACGTCCGCCTCGGCCAACCCGTAGCGCTCGGCCAACCGCTCGCGGACGAACTCGGTGTACTCCTCGGTGCGGAACCGTCCGAGCTCCTCGGTGGGACACGCCGCCGCGGCCGCCGTCGTCTCTGCCGCGCGGGCCACGAAGCTCACGAACCTCCCGTGGAAGTCGCGCGGCGTGTCATCCTGACGGAACGCGGCATCGTTGGCCTCGGTGTGCTCGAGCGTCGTGTCGCACACGTACAGCTCGCCCATCTCGAACCGCACGGCGGTCACCACCCGCCCGGCGCCCTCGCCGTCGCCGCCGTCCTCGCTGCCCTCCCCGCGCACCTCGGTGGTGACGAGGCCGTCCGCGCAGTAGTCCACCGCCACCACCAGCCGGGCCGGGGCGCTGCTGTCGTCCGGGTCGGACACGCTCGACGTCCCGTTCGTCGACTGGAAGTCCCCGTTGATCCACCACCCGTGGCTGTCGTGGTTCTGCTTCGCCTTGATCGACACGAACGCCTCGCCGTCACCGATGTCGACGAGCAGGCGCTCGGAGGCCGTGCGGGCCTCTTGGCCCTCGTAGGTGACCGACCCGCGAGGAGCGGGGTCGCTCCGCCCGCCGTCGAGGAAGTCGGGCAGGTCGACGATGCCACCACGCAGCAGCACGACCACCAGCGCGCCGACGCCGACCGCGGCCAGGATCCTGACGATCCGCCCGGAGCGGTCGCGTCCAGCCGATGGATTGGCGATGTGGCGCAGCATCTGTGGTCTCCTCCCGGGCCGGACGTCCCTGGCGTTCCCGACGCCGGCGTTCCGTCCCCTGGTCTTCCCCGCCCCCTGGCGTTCCCGTTGCCGGCGTTCCGTCCCCTGGTCTTCCCCGCCCCCTGCCGTTCCCGACGCCGGCGTTCCGTCCCCTGGTGTTCCCGGCCCCCGGCGTTCCGGTTGCGTTCCCGAAGTTCCCGTTCGGTTCCCCTGGCGTTCCGGTCGTGGCGTCTCCGGTCCGGGCGACCCCCCTCCCCGGCGGAGCTCGGGTACCCGCCGCCAGCCGCCACGACACCTGGCCGCCACCTCCGGGCGCCGACCGGCCACCTCGCCGGGGATGACGAGGTGACCGGCCGCGGTCGCGGTCGTGGTCAGCTCGCGGCGAGAGCGTCCCAGAAGTACGGGAAGGCGAACACCGCCAGGCCCGCTGCCAGGAACGACACCTTGCCGCGCGAGTAGCCGATCGCGGCCAGCACGAACAGGACGACCGCGGCGCCGAAGAAGATCATCTTCAGCGTCGCGTCCATGGCTTCGACAGCCAGCAACATGTGTGTGGGTCCTTTCCCCGAGCTCTCGACCTGGGTAGGTCGAACCGGCGTCTACCCACGAGGGGGCATGACCAGCCCGGATGCGCGGATCGTCACCGGTGTGCAATCCACGGGGCCTGTGGCACCACCCGTCCCGCCCGGGCTGCCACCGAGAGCAGCCGGAGGGCGTCGGCGCACCCGCCGTCGCCTCGCGAGTGGGCGATCGGGTCGGACCCGTCGGCCGGCGGCGAGCGGACCGGGCCCAGCGG
>CAYUXB010000008.1:3852-20325 GCA_964448525.1 uncultured Acidimicrobiaceae bacterium | reverse complement strand
AGTGGGCGATCGGGTCGGACCCGTCGGCCGGCGGCGAGCGGACCGGGCCCAGCGGGCGGGCCAGCCCTACGCGGCCGGGGACGAGCCCTCCGCGGCCCGCCGCAGGGCGGTGGCCGTCGTCCGGGGGTCGTAGCCGGGGGCGACGCCCGGCACGATGATCGCCTCACCCTCGATGTGGTCGGTGCGGAGCGGCAGGATCTCCTGGTATGCGGGCGACTCGTACCAGGCGCGGGCTTCGTCGACGCCGGGGAACTCGATGATGACGACGGTGCCGGGCCACTGCCCCTCCCGCACGTCCACCTCGGCGCCGTGAACGATGAAGCGGCCGCCGAAGGGATCGAGCGTCGACTGGATCCGCTCGATGTAGTCGAACACATCCGGGTGCAGGGTCGTGGTGCGCAGGTGGGCGAGTGCGTAGGCGGGCATGGGGTTCCTTTCGTCGGAGCGTTCTCGGCGAGGTCGCTCGCCGTCGAGACGATCGTGACGGACCCGCCGCGCCCGAACGATTACCTGTGAGGTCATCCGCCCGACGACGAGGCCACCTGACGGACCGATCGCGCTCCCGCTCGTCGATTCCGGCGCTCCTGGGTTGCGGATACCGCAACGGGATGACGCCGAACGACCGAGCCGGCCGCGCACACGGCGGGCGGCCCGCGCTGCCCGAATCCGGCCTCAGCCGGGCGCGGAGACGCCGGTGCCCGCCACCCACGTCTCGTACAGCGCCGCGTACGCCCCGCCGCGTGCCACCAGGTCGTCGTGGGGGCCGAGCTCCACCAGCTCGCCGCCGTCGACGACGCCGACGAAGTCGGCCCGCTCCGAGGTCGAGAGGCGGTGGGCGATCACGACGACCGTGCGTCCCTCCAGCAGTCGGTCGACCGCGCCCTCGACGAGGGCCTCCGTACCCGGGTCGAGGCTCGAGGTCGCCTCGTCGAGCACGAGGACCGCCGGGTCGGCCAGAGCCGCGCGGGCCAGCGACACGAGCTGCTTCTCCCCCGCCGACAGGCGGCTGCCACGCTCGCGGACCTCGGTGTCCAGGCCGTCGACCAGACCGGCGAAGCGGTCGTAGGCTCCGACGGCGCGGAGCGCCTCGTCGACCTCGGCATCGGTCGCGTCGGCTCGGGCCAGCCGCACGTTGTCACGGATCGTGCCGTTGAAGAGGAAACCCTCCTGCGGGATGACGACGATGCGCCCCCGCAGCGACGACAGCGTGGCATCGCGCAGGTCGACGCCGCCGAAACGCACGTGTCCCTCCGTCGGGTCGTAGAGGCGGGCAGCGAGCTTGGCCAACGTCGACTTGCCGGCACCCGTCGGACCGACCAGCGCCAGCCGCGATCCGGCCGGGATGTGCAGGCTCACATCCCGCAGCACGCGGGGACCGTCGCCGTAGGCGAACGACACGTCGTCGATCTCGATGTCGCCCACGTCGGGCAGGTCGACCGCTCCCGGACGCTCGTCGACGTCGACCGGCGTGTCGAGCAGCTCGTAGAGCTTCTGCAGGCCGGCGCCCGCCGACTGCACCATGTTGAACAGCTGGCTCAGCTGCTGCACCGGCTCGAACAGGTTGGACAGCGTCAGCACGAAGAACGCCACGGTGCCGATGGTGAGGACGTCCTCGTGCACCCACCAGCCGCCCACCCCGATCGCCAGCGCTGTCGTGCCCCACCCCGCGAGCTCGATCACCGGCAGGTACCAGGCGGAGATGGCCACCGACCGCATGTGGCTGTCGTAGAGCTGCCGGTTGCCCTGCTCGAACCGGTCGACCTCGACGTCCTCGCGAGCGAAGGCCTGCACGACCCGCACGCCGGCGATGCCCTCCTGGAGGTGCGACAACGTATTGCCGATGTTGTCGCGCACCTCGAGGTAGGCGTCGTTCGAATCGCGCTGGAACTTGACGCTCGCCAGGATCACCGGGGGCAGGGCCACGAGGCAGATGAGCAGCAGCTGCCACGACACCGACGCGAGCACGACCAGCGAGACCACGAGAAGCAGGGCGTTCGACACGAACATGGCCAGGCCCATCTGGATGAGCTCGGCCAGCGAATCGACGTCGGAGGTCATGCGCGAGACGAGAACCCCGGCCTTCGACCGGTCGTAGAACGGCATCGACAGCCGCTGCAGGTGGTCGAACACCCTGTTGCGCAGCTCGCGCAGGAAGTCCTCGCCGACCCGGCTGATCAGCGCGATCTGGCGCCGGTTGGTGATGTACGCCAGCACGGCCACGACCACGTAGCCGGCGACGGCCAGGTTCAGCGCCCCGGCGTCGCGCTCCTTGATCCCCTGGTCGATGCCGACCCGCACCAGGTAGGGACCGGCCAGCACCGTGGCCGTCCACAACATGACCATCGCCATGGCCCCGGCGACGCGCCGCCGGTGAGGCCGCAACAGCCGGGCCGACCGTCGCAGCACCTGCGTGGCGGACGAGACGTCGAGCTTGGAGTCCTCGTCGACCCCGGCACCCATCCACATCAGCGCCGACCTCCCGTCGCGGCGATCTCGGACTCGGACCCCGACTCGGTCGCCGACTCGACGTCCTCGGCCACCCGGCGGGCGGCCGACGCCAGCACCTGCCGGTAGCGCGCGCTGGTACCGAGCAACGACCCGTGGGTGCCCTCGGCCACCACCCGTCCCTCGTCGATGAGGACGACGCGGTCCGCGAGGGCGATCGTGGCCGGGCGGTGGGCGATGACGATCGTGGTGCGGCCCCGCATCACCTCGGTGAGGGCGTCGCGGATCTCGTGCTCCTTGCTCGGGTCGACCGCGGAGGTGGCGTCGTCGAGGATCAGGACGCGGGGATCCGCGAGGATCGCCCGGGCGATGGCGATGCGCTGGCGCTGGCCACCCGACAACGAGTAGCCGCGCTCGCCGATGCGGGTGGCGTAGCCCTCCGGCAGGGCGCTCACGAACTCGTGGGCGCCGGCCAGGCGGGCGGCACGCTCGATCGCCTCGGCGGAGGCCGACGGGTCGGCGAAGGCGATGTTGGCGGCGATCGAGTCGCTGAACAGGAACGTGTCCTCGAACACGATGCCGACTGAGCGGCGGAGGTCACGCAGCCGCAGATCGCGCACGTCGGTGCCGTCGATCGTGATCGTGCCCGCCTCGACGTCGTAGAAGCGCGGGATCAACCGGGCCACGGTCGTCTTGCCGGTGCCCGTGGGGCCCACCAGGGCGACGGACTCGCCCGCCGCGATCACGAGGTCGAAGTCGTCGAGCACCGGGTCGGGCCGCCCGTAGCTGAACCGCACCCGGTCGAAGCGCACCTCGCCCGCGCCGGCGGGAACGGGCCGGGGATCGCGGCTGTCGGCGACCTCGGGCTCGGTGGCGAGCACCTCGTCGACGCGCTCGGCCGCAGCGGTGGCCCGCTGAGCCTGGGCGACGATCATGCCCAGCATGCGCAGCGGCCACACGAGCATGGCGATGTAGACGTTGAAGGCGACGAGCGAACCGAGCGACAGGTTGCCGTTCAGCACCTGGTGTCCGCCGTAGCCGAGCACCGCGATGAGGCCGATGTTGGGGAGCAGCTCGAGACCGGGCAGGTAGCGGGCCCGCGTCATGGCGGCGGCCATCGACTCGCGGTACACGTCGTCGGCCTCCGAGGAGAGCCGCTCGGCCTGCACCTCCTCTGCGCCCAGGCCCTTGACGACGCGGACGCCGGCCACCGATTCCTCGACGACTGCGGCCAGCTCGGCCGACTCGCGCTGGATGCCCATCACGTGCGGGTGGAGCCGGCGGGAGAAGCGGGTGGCGAGCACGTTGAGGAAGGGCAGCGAGCCCAGGGCCAGGAGCGTGAGCAGCGGGTCGATCGTGGCGAGGATGACCGTCACCGCCAGGACGGTCATGGCGTTGCTGATCGTGAGCGGGATCATCACCACGAACGCCTGGATCTGCTGCAGGTCGGTGTTGGCCCGGCTCATCAGCTGCCCGGTCTGCACCTCGTCGTGGTAGGCGAAGTGCAGGCGCTGCATGTGGGCGAACAGCCTGTCGCGCAAGGTGGCTTCGACCGCCCGGGCCTCGCGGAACGCCACGTACCGGCGCAGACCGGTGAACAGAGCGGAGATGAGGGCGACGACGCCGAGGACGATCGCCCAGGCGCGCAGGGCGGACATGTCGTCGCCCTCGATGCCCTTGTCGATGGCCTGCTGGACGATGAGGCCCGTGCTGACCTTGGCCCCCGTCCACACGAGGCCGACCGCCGCGCCCAGAGCGATGCCCCGCCGGCGGCGCTTCGCCTCGCGCACGATCAGGCGCCAGCCCCGGCGTCCTCCGCTGCTGCTGTCCGACATGCGCTCCCCTCGGCTGCGAGCCCGTCCCGGGCCGCGTATCTTGACCCGCGGGTCAAGTTTATCGGGGGACGAGCCGCACCGGACAACAGGTTTCGCGCGCGGATTCGCACCTTTCCTTTCCGCCCGGGCGGTTGTAACACTTCACACGGCACCAGCAGGGCTACGAGGAGTGGCAACGATGGACCCAACTCCGTCCGGACGGTTGATGCGCGCTGTGGTCGCCGTCGCCGTCGCGCTGGCCGCTCTGCAGATCGACGCGCCGGCGGCGGGTGCGCAGGAGCCGGAGATCGACGCGCCCGACCCCGACGCGTTCGTCCCGACCGGTACCCCTAGCGCAAACCCCCTCATCCCGCCCCCGGAAGAGCGGTGCGGCCTCGATGTCGCTGTCGTCATGGACCTGTCCAACTCGGTCGACGACACCGAGCTCTCCCAGTTCAAGGACGCCGCCCGCACCTTCGTCACCGCCCTGGAGGGCACGGCGTCGGCCGTCGGCATCTTCAACTTCGCCACGTTCGCCCCGGCCAACACCTCACCGGCCAACGCACCACTCGTCCTTCAGGAGGTCTCCTCGTCCCCCGGGGCGACCGCGGCGCGCAACAAGATCACCGGGCTGACCCGTCCGACCACCGCCAACGGCGGCACCAACTGGGACCGCGGCCTGGCGCAGGTCACCGAGTCGGGCCAGCGCTACGACGCCGTGCTGTTCCTGACCGACGGCGATCCGACCGCGCATGGCGTGCCACCGGACCAGCCGCCCGGCAACACCGACTTCGGCCTCGGGGTCGACCAGATCGACGTGGAGGCGGCGATCGACTCGGCCAACGCCATCAAGGACCAGCTCACGCGGATCGTCGCCGTGGGCATCGGCACCGGCGAGTCGCCCGGATCGGTCGAGCGCCTGCGGGCGATCTCCGGCCCGACCGAGGACGTCGACTACTTCCTCGGCGACTTCGACGCGCTGGCCGCGCTGCTGACCCAGTTCGCCAGCGGCATCTGCAACGCCACGATCAACGTCGACAAGTTCGTGCGCAGCGCCGCCACCGGAACCACTTCGCCGGGTGCGGGCTGGACCTTCACGTCCACGGGCGAGGACGTGACGCCGGCGAGCGCCACCACCGAAGCCGCTGGAGACGTGACGTTCACCGCCGCGTTCGCCGACACCACCGAGCCATCCCGGCCCGTCACGATCACCGAGGAAGCACAGCCGGGGTTCGTGCTCGAAACGCAGACCGGCGGGGCCAACGCCACGTGCGTCGACGACGACAACCAACCCGTGGCGGTGACCAACGCCGGGGCGGCGGGGTTCACCGTCGACGTCGCCGCGCTCGACAACATCACCTGCACCGTCATCAACCGCGAGCTCACCCCACCACGGCTCACGCTCGTCAAGGAGGTCGTCAACGACGACGGCGGCGCCGCGCTGGCGACGGCGTGGACGCTGTCGGCCACCGGGCCCACCCCCATCAGCGGCGCCTCGGGGTCGGAAGCGGTGACGTCGGCGACCGTGCAGCCCGGCACGTACGCGCTCGACGAGACCGGCGGCCCGGCCGGCTACGCGCCGTCGGCCTGGGAGTGCGACGGCGGCACGCTCGTCGGTACCAGCCTCACCCTCGACCTCGACGACGACGTCACCTGCACGATCACCAACGACGACATCGCACCCACGCTCACGCTGATCAAGGAGCTGGAGCAGGACCCGGCCTCCCCCACGCTGCCCACGGAATGGACCCTCACCGCGACCGGCCCCACGCCGATCAGCGGCATGACCGGCGAGCCCGCGGTCACCGGTGCTCCCGTCGACGCCGGTGCCTACACGCTGTCCGAGACCGGCCCCGACGACTACGAGCTCACCGGCTGGGCATGCACCGGGGCGCCGCTCGCCGGGGACACGGTCACCATCCCGCTCGCGGCCGAGGTCGTCTGCACCGCCACCAACGCGGCCGTGCCGTCCTGGACCCTGGCCAAGACGTCGACGCCGGGGACGCGCACCTCGGTCGTTCCCGGCAGCGACGTCACCTACACGCTCACGGTCACCAACACGAGCAACGCCGCCGTCACCGGGATCGTCGTGACCGACGACCTGTCCGACGTCCTCGACGACGCCACCCTCGACCCGGCCAGCATCACCGCCAGCGCCGGCACGGCCGGGGTGACGGGCACCGACCTCGTATGGACCGTGCCCTCGCTGCCCGCCGGCGCCACCGCGACGGTCAGCTACACGGTGACGGTCGACCCCGACGCCTTCGGCGTAGCCTTGCGCAACGTCGCCACGGGCGACGGCGACGTGCCGCCGGACACCTGCCCGCCCGGCAGCACCGATTGCACCACCGACCACCTCACGCCGGCGGTCCCCCGGCTCACCCTCGTCAAGGAGGTCGTGAACGACGACGGCGGCACCGCGGCGGCCACCGACTGGACGCTGAGCGCCGACGGGCCCAGCGCGATCAGCGGGTCCACCGGCGACCTCGCGATCACGGGCGCTCCCGTCGACACGGGCACCTACACGCTGGACGAGGAGGGCCCCGGCGGCTACGAGGCGAGCGAGTGGACGTGCGTGGGCGGCACCCAGACGGGCGCCGAGATCGCGCTCGACCCGGGCGACGATGTCACCTGCACCATCACCAACGACGACATCGGCCCGACCCTCACCCTGGTCAAGGCGCTCGACCAGAGCCCCGATTCACCGGTGGAGCCCACGGCCTGGACATTGACGGCAACCGGCCCCACGACGATCACCGGAGCGACCGGCGACCCCGAGGTGACGGGCGTGTCCGTCGAGGCCGGCAGCTTCGCCCTCAGCGAGGCCGACGGCGTCGCCGGCTTCGAGCTGGTGGGCTGGGAGTGCACCGGCGCCCCGATGTCGGGCGACGCCACCGTGGTCGTCCCGCTCGAGGCCGAGGTGACGTGCACGGCCACCAACCGGCCCCTGCCCGTCGACCTGCGGGTCGTCAAGGGGGATCGGGACGTCGTGGTCGGCGAGGGGGACACCTTCTTCTATGACATCACCGTCACCAACGTGGGCGGCGGCGCGGCGACCAACGTCGTGATGACCGAAGCGATCCCGCCGTCCGTCGCCGTCGACGAGACGTCGATCACCGCGCCCACCGGCTGGACGGTCGAGGTGACCGGGCAGGACGCCGATGGCTTCGGCGGCACCCTTACCGCCACGTTCCCCGGACCGTTCCTCCCCGGCGCCACAGCGACGGTGACGTTCGCGGTCACGGTGGGCGAGCTGCCGCAGCCCGATCCGACCTCGCCGCCGGAACCCATCGTCAACACCGCCACGGTCACAAGCGACGAGCCCGACGAGAACCCCGAGGACAACACGACCACGGAGGAGACGCCGGTCGAAGGCCTCACGCTCGTCGTCAGCTCCGACTGCGGTGACGACATCCCGGTCTTCGACTACGCGATCGGCCCCGTCGGCTTCACCCCCACCTCGCTGACGATGAACCTGTGGAGCCCGAGCGCGTGGAACGACGGGGACCCGACCGGCGACCCGACCCAGACCATCGCGCTCGCTCCCGACCAGCTGACCGGCTCGGTGCTGTGGCCGGGCGTGACCGTGGACGCCGCCGGCAACCCGATCTCCTGGCCGGGCTGGACCCGGCAGGCGGACGGCACATGGGTTCCTGACCCGGACTCGGCCGCGGCCGAGCTGCTCACCGACATCGTGGTGGAGGTCATCGCCAACCCGACGGTGGCGTCAGCCGTCGCGTACCCGCCCGGATCGCCCGTCTGCGCCCCGCCCCAGCCCGTTCCGCCGGGACCGCCCGTTCCGCCGGGACCGTCCGGTCCATCTGGTCCGTCTGGTCCGGGTTCGGCCGGCGGCGGCGGCCTGCCGGTGACCGGGGCAGACCTGACCTGGCTGGCCCTGGCCGGAGCAGGCTTCCTGGTGGCCGGATCGGGCTCTCTCCGCTGGTCGCGGTTCCGGAGCCGCCTGCGAGCCCGGCGACCGCCGCTGCACCTTGGCTGAGCAGGTCGGGACGCGGCCGCCGCTGGCCGTCACGAGGCGCGCGGCCTGGCCGGCTCAGTTGCCGAGCAACGCCGGTGCCAGCTCCCGCCAGGCGTCGAGGGGGAGCGCCGTCGTGTCGGAATCGAGGACCTGCACGCACACGTGGTCGGCGCCGGCCTCGAGCTGGGCGGCGACCCGGGCTCCGACGGCTGCCACGTCACCCCACGCGACCAGCGCGTCGACGAGGGCGTCGCTGCCGCCGCCCGCGAGGTCGTCGTCGGCCCAGCCCAGGCGGCGCAGGTTGTTCACGTAGTTCGGCAACGTGAGGTACATCTCCATGTGCTTGCGGGCGGCGTCGCGGGCGACCGTCGCGTCGGTGCTCAGCACAGCGGCCTGCTCCACCATGAGCATCGGCCCCGTGCCGAGGTGCTCGCGCGCCACCGCGGCATGCTCGACCGGGACGAAGTAGGTGAGCGCGCCCCAACCCCGGTCGGCTGCGAGGGCCAGCATCCGGGGTCCGAGCGCGGCCAGCACGCGGGGCGGATCCTCGGCGGGCGCCGGCGACACCGTGAACGCGCCGTCCATGGCGTCGAGGTACTCGACCATGCGCGTGTAGGGCCTGGTCCAGCTCTGGCCCAGCATGCCTTCGACCATCGGGCCGTGGCTCACGCCGAGGCCGAGCAGGAAGCGACCACCGGAGTCGTCGGCCAGCAGCCGCTGCGCGTACGCCGCGGCGGCTGGCGTGCGGTTGTAGATGTTGGCCACGCCGGTGGCGACGACCATCTGCTCGGTCGCGTCGAGCAACACGGCGGCGTGCGAGATCGCCTCGCGTCCCACCGCCTCGGGCACCCACAGCGCGCCGTAGCCGAGCTCGTCCAACTCGGCCGCCACCTCGCGAGCTCTGGCAGCCGGCTGGAACTCGAGCTGGCCCGTCCAGATGCCGACCGTTCCCACGTCCATGCCGACCGACGCTACCGTGGCCCCCGGATGGACCCCGCCATCGCTCCTGAGTCCCCGGCCGGGGCGACCGCTCCGGACCCGGGTCACGACCGCTCCGCCGTCGGCGCGGCCCGCGACGACCACGGGCACCCGGACGCACCGGCGACTGGCCTCGCGCACCGGCTGCGGCTGGGGCGGGCCGGGGCGCTCGTCGCCCTCGCCGGCGTCACCGCGTACGTCGGGCTCGTCGACCCCTCCTCCGGCGGCGCCTACCCGCTCTGCCCCAGCCGGGCGCTGTTCGGCATCGACTGCCCGGCGTGCGGGGGGTTGCGGGGTACCCACGACCTGCTCCGCGGCGACATCGTCGGCGCCCTCGACCACAACCTCCTGCTGCCGATCCTGCTGGTCGTGTACGCCTTCGCCATCGGCCTCTGGTTGCGTCCCCTCGTCGGCCGGGCCATGCGGCCCGTGCGCGTGCCCCGGTGGCTCGTCGTCGCCGGGACCGTCGTCGCGGTCGGTTTCACGATCCTGCGCAACGTCCCGATCGACAGCCTGGAGTTCCTGGCGTCCAGCACGGAGTGGTGACCCCGCGGGGGATCACGACCTCGGGGGTCGATCGCGCCGACCCGGCCCTGCGTCGGTAGCGGCGGCGGAGGAGATCACCCCGCTCGGGGCGACGCCGACGTCTGCGCCCGGCGGGCCCATCCGGCCGAGCAGCCGTAGCGACCCGGCGATCAGGGGACCGGCGGCCAACGCGAAGCCCACGGTGCCGAGGCCGAGCGCGCCGCCGAGCGCCCAGCCCACGGCCAGCGTCGTGGCCTCGATGGCGACCCGGGCGCGCACCAGTGGCACAAAGCGGTCCGTGGCGACGAGCATCACCATCTCGAGCGGCCCGACGCCGATGTCGGCCCGCACGATGAGGGCGACGCCGAAGCAGACCACCGGTACGCCGACCACGTACATCAGCGCCTGGCCCGCCAGAGCGCCGGGCTCGTCGGTCACCGCCAGGGTGGCGTCCACCGAGGCGCTCACACCCACCAGCAGCACCAGGTTGCCCCAACCGGGGAGCCGCCCGAACGGGGCGCACAGCACGTAGACCGCGATGCTCAGCGCCGCCCCGGCCACGCCGACGGTCACCCCGGACAGGTCGGCCACCGCGGTGGTGAGCACGTCCCACGGTGTGACGCCGAGGCCGGCGCTGATCATGGCGCCCGCCCCCGCGCCGATCAGCGCCCCGCCGGCGGCGACGAGTGCCAGGGTGCGCGCGCCCACGGGGCGACCGGCGACGCGGCGGACCTTCATCCGCTCAGTCAACCCACTTCCGGGTCGGAGGCGGCGACTCCCACCGGGCGAGGGCGTCGATCGCGCCGGAGGGGTCGGTCGCGACCAGGGCGAGGGCGCGGTGCTCCGGGCGGATGAACCCCTGGTCGGCGGCGGTGTCGAACAGCTCGACGAGGGGCGCGTAGAAGCCGCCGACGTCGAGGAGCGCGCACGGCTTCGGCGTGGTGTGGAGGCTCAGCTGGCTCCAGGTGAGCACCTCGCAGAACTCCTCGAGGGTGCCGAAGCCCCCCGGCAGGGCCACGAACCCGTCGGACAGGTCGGCCATCAGCGCCTTGCGCTCGTGCATCGAGTCGACGATCCGCAGGTCGTCGAGGCCGGCGTGGGCGACCTCCGCCTCGACCAGCGCACCCGGGATCACGCCGGTCACCTCGCCGCCCGCCTCGCGGCAGGCGTCCGCCAGCGCGCCCATGAGCCCGACGTGGGCGCCCCCGTACACCAACCCGATGCCGCGAGCGGCCAGCTCCACGCCGAGACCGCGGGCGGCCTGGACGTACTCCGTCCGGGCGCCGAGGCTCGACCCGCAGAACACGCACACCCGTCGCAGCTCCATCCGGTCACCCTGCCACGGGCGCCCACGGCCACCACCGGGGTTTCCACCACCGATCTGGTCGCTGCAGCGACCGGGCCAGCTGTGGAGATCGGTTCAATCGAGACGGCGGAGCTGCTCGCGGTACTGGGCACCGCGCTCGACGTAGCTGAGCATGCCCATGCGGATCATCGTGTCGGGGTCGACCGCGTCGGGCCGGATCTTCGCCGGGATGCCGAGCGCCATCGCCCGCGACGGCACCTCGACCCCGCCCGACACGACGGCGCCGGCGCCGACCAGCGCCCCCGTGCGCACCACCGCGTCGTGGAGCACGACCGCACCGGTGCCCACCAGGCAGCCGTCCTCGATCGTGCATCCCTCGAGGTGCACCAGGTGACCGATCACGCACTCGGCGCCCACCGTCGTGGCGTGGATCGGCGTGCAGTGCAGCACCGACCCGTCCTGCACCGAGGTGCGGGCGCCGATCGTGATCGGGGCGCCGTCGCCCCGCAGCACCGCCCCGGGCCACACCGAGGCCCCGGGACCGAGGCGGACGTCGCCGATGATGACCGCGTCGGGGTGCACATAGGCGGTGGGATCGATGGTCGGCTCGACGTCTCCGAGGGCGTAGATGGGCACCGCGACGACCGATCAGGCCGTGTAGCGGCCGAAGCCGCCCCGGAAGAAGACGAGCGGGCCGCTCTCGTGACCGACCTCGAGGTCGAGCACGCGCCCGACGACGATCCAGTGGTCGCCGGCCTCGTGCACCGTCTCGATGCGGCAGTCGATCCAGGCGATGACGTCGTTCAGCACCGGCGCACCCGTCGCCGCCGACGGCCGCCAGCCGATGCCGGCGAACTTGTCGTCGCTCTTGCCGGCGAAGACCCGGGCCTCTTCCTCTTGCTCGTCGCCCAGGATGTTGACGCAGTAGTGACCGGCCGCCTCGATCGCCGGGTAGCTGGACGACGACTTGCCGGCGAAGAACGCGACCAGCGGCGGGTCGAGCGACACCGACGCGAACGAGCCGACGCACATGCCGGCGGGCCCGCCGGCCCCTGCTGCGGTGATGACCGTGACCCCGGTCGGGAAGTGGCCGAGGACCTGGCGGTACCGGGCGCTTTCGATCGCGGGGGACCCGTACTGTTCGGCGCTCACGACCTGCACCCTATCGACAGGTGACGGGCCGTCAGATATTCGTCGTCAGCCGCCGAAGGAGAGGGTGAGACCCTCGGATGCCGCGATGACCTCCGACAGCGACGTCGAGGTGGCCGCCTCCTGCGCCCGGGCGAGCAGCGCATCGATGGTCGCGTCGTCATGGGCGGGATCGTGGTGGAACAGCGCCAGCCGCTTGGCGCCGGCCTCGGCGGCGACGAAGACCGCGAAGTCCACCGTGCAGTGGCCCCAGTAGTACTTCTCGGCGAACTCGTCGTTCGTGAACTGCGCATCGTGGATGACCAGGTCGGCACCGTCGCACAGCTCGAGGACCGCATCGGTGACGGCGTGACTCCCGTCGTGGGGCATCTGGTGGTCGGCCACGTACGCGATGGTGGCCCCGCCGACCTCGACCCGGAAGCCGTTGTTGGCGCCGACGTGCGGCACCGGGCGCACCCGCACCTTCGCGCCGTCGATCTCGATGTCGCAGTCGGACGCGTCGTGGAAGGAGATCTGACCGTAGAGCTGCTCGACCGTGACCGGGAAGAACGGCGGCCGTACGAACTGGTGGAAGGCGTCCGCCAGCGAACCGCCCTCCTCCTGCGGTGGGCCGTAGATGTCGAACTGGGCGCCGGGAGCCAGGATCGGGGCGAAGAAGGGCAGGCCCTGCACGTGGTCCCAGTGCATGTGGGTGACCAGGGCCGAGCCCCGGAACGAGCCGTCCCGCGGCAGGACCTGGCCCAGCTGACGCAGCCCGGTGCCGAGGTCGAGCACGATCGGATCGTGGCCGGGCGCGTCGAGAAGGACACAGGACGTGTTGCCGCCGTACCGGCGGTTCTCGTCACATGGACAGGGGGTCGAGCCCCGGACACCGAAGAAGGAGACGTTCAGCAAGGCTTCCCCTCTGTGCGCCACGAGCGCTCAAGCGACGTTACCCAAACGTTAACGGTGGAAGCGGTGGGTGTGACCACAATCACCGGCGGTGTCGCCGCCGGGAGGGGTACGCCCGTTCAGGTACGTTCCGGTCATGACAGATGCAGGGACGGGCACCGTCACCCAGGGTTCCATCCAGGCCAACGGGCTCGAGTTCGGCCTTCTCTCCGCCGGGGACCCCGGGGCGCCCCTCGCCCTGTGCCTGCACGGGTTCCCCGACTCAGCGTGGACGTGGCGGCACCTGTTGCCCGCGCTCGCGGACGAGGGCTACCACGCCGTCGCGCCGTGGCTGCGGGGCTATGCGCCGACGTCCGTGCCCGCCGACGGCCACTACCAGAGCGCGGTGCTCGGCCTCGACGCATGCGCCCTCCACGCCGCTCTCGGCGGCGGGGACGACGCCGTTCTCATCGGCCACGACTGGGGGGCGCTGGCCGCGTACGCCGCGGTGCACGAACCCTCCACGACGTGGCGACGGCTCGTCACGATGGCCGTGCCCCCGCCCGCGACGCTGGCCGGTGCCTTCTTCTCCTACGACCAGCTCCAGCGGTCGTGGTACATGTTCTTCTTCCAGCACCCCCTGGCAGAGATGGCCGTGCCGATGGACGACCTCGCGTTCATCGACCGGCTGTGGGCCGACTGGTCGCCCGGCTACGACGCGTCGGCCGACGTTCCCCACGTCAAGGACGCGCTGCGGGACCCGGCCAACCTGGCCGCGGCCATCGGCTACTACCGGGCGACGCTCAGCGGCGTCGACCTCGACGACAGCACCGAGGTGACCGCGCTGCAGGAAGCGTCGAACGCCGCTCCCCCGCTGCCCACCCTCTACCTGCACGGCCGCACGGACGGGTGCATGGGGGTCGACCTGGCCGGCGAGGCGGCGGCGATCCTCACGCACGAGGGCTCCCGGGTCGAGCTCGTCGACGACGCCGGCCACTTCCTGCACGTCGAGCGGCCCGAGGCCGTCAACCGCCTGGTGCTCGACTTCCTCGCGGAGAGCTGATCGACGGCCTCCCTGTCGGCCGGCCGTGATGCCGATGCCGACGGCCGGACCCCGGGGCACGCGTCGACGCAAACCCGTCGCCCCCGCGTCGCGCTCGCCCCGCAACCCGCGCCCCGCCTCACGTCGCATTCGCCGCGCAGCCCGCGCTCCGCCTCACGTCGCGTTCGCCCCGCAGCCCGCGCTCCGCCTCAGCCGAGGCCGCCCAGCTCGCGGACCTTCGCGACCACCGCGTCGAACCGCGCTCGAGGCAGCGCTGCGCCCTCGCGGCGTACGTCGGCCGGCGCGTAGCGCAGCACCCGATCGGCGTTGGCGAAGCTCGGGCGCTGCTCGCGATCCCACCCGCCGATACCGACCTCCACCCACTCGTGCGCGTCGCGCTTGCGGGACGGGTCCTTGCTGCTGAGGGGCACCGCCAGCAGCCGGTCGCCGTCGTGGCCGATGACGAGCACCGGGCGGTCCTTGCCCTGCTGCGGATCGTCCTCGTACGGCACCCACGCCCACACGACTTCGCCCGGATCGGGATCGCCGTCCCGGTCCGGCGCGTACGCCACCTGGGGCCCGTCGGCGCGGCGCACGCCGGCCGGACGTCCCGACCGGTTGCGGCGTCCGCCCCCGAGGGTGTCGAGGATCGAGCGGAGGCGTCCCATGGCCGGCAGCGTACGCGGCACCTCCCTGTCGCCCGGGATTCCGGCGCTTCTGGGTTGCGCTGAGCGCTACTGAGATGCGCCGGAATCTGGGGACGGCGCCACCGCCTCGGGGCCGGCACGAGGCAGGTGGACGCAGCGCTACAGTTCGAGCCGACTTCCCCCGCCGGTCCACCGACCCGGAGGGAGGCCCATGCCCCCGGTCAACGCGGCGCTGCGTCGCGCCCTGGCCCTCGCCGCTCGCCACCACGGGCTCATCACGACCGCCCAGTGCGAGGCGGTCGGCCTGTCGCGCCAAGCCGCCAAGCGCCTGGTCGACCGTGGGTTCTGGACCCGCGAGGCGCGTGGCGTCTGCCGGGTCGCCGGCGTCCCACAGACGTGGAACGGGCGAGCGCTGTCGAGCACGATGACGGCCGGCGCCGGCGGGTTGGTGTCGCATCGCAGCGGTTGTCACCTCTGGGGCCTCCGGGGCTTCCCGGCGCCGGGGAAGGTCGACGTGAGCGTCGAGCGGCACAAGGCCCGCGCCCCGCGGCCGGGTGTCACGATCCACGAGTCGAGCACCATGCACCTCGCCGACCCACGGGTGCGGTGGGGCGTCCCCGTCACCGGTCCGGCGCGCACGTTCCTCGATGTCGCCGGGCAGTCCGGTGACCTCGAGACGACGCTGCGGGCGCTGGACGAGATCCGCCGCCTCGGCCTCGCCATCTGGGGCGAGCTGTGGGAGGCGCTACTGCTGCACAGCCGGTCGGGACGCAGCGGGATCACGCTGGCGAGACAGGCGCTCGAGATGCGCAACGGCAAGACGGTGCCCGACAACGAGTTCGCCCGTCTGTTCCTGCGGTTGCTGGACGAGGCGAGCCTCGAGGAGCCACTGTCGGAGGTGGAGGTCACCGGCTGCGGGAACCGCTACCGGCTCGATTGCGCCTACGCGGACCGGCGGATCGACATCGAGCTCGACGGCAAGGACCACCTGCGACCCGAGGTCTACGACCGGGACCGCACCCGCGACTTCCACCTCGACCTCGACGGCTGGCTGATCCTGCGGTTCAGTTGGCACCGGTTCATCCAGTCCCCCGACGAGGTCGTCGCCGAGGTACGGGCCGCGCGGCGGGCGCGAGGCGGGTGTTGAGCGGCCGGCTCCGGATTCCGGCGCTTGTGGGTTGCGGTGACCGCAACCTGGAAGCGCCGGAGTCGCGGGACGGGCGTCAGGGGAGACGGAGGACGTCGCCGTCGCGCACCGCCAGGCCGTCGGCGAGCAGGCCGACGGTCACGCGGTCGACCCGGGCCGGGTCGTCGGACCAGCCGACGACGGCGGCCACATCGGCCACGGCGACCGGCCCGCGGCACAGCGCGTCGACGAGACGGCCCCGGCCCTGACGGTCGGAGCCCTCGAACCGGGGCTGGCCGGTGCCGACCCCGGCCGAGCCGTCCGCCGGGTCGGGCGCCGCGAGGCCGGCCGCCGCCCAGCCGCACCACGCCCGGACGGGGCACACGTCACAGCGAGGACGTCGCCGCCGGCACACTGTGCCCCCGAGCTCCATCACGGACTGGTTCCACGACCATGCCCGACTCCCCGCCGCGACCACACCAGCCCCGACGACATCGGGTTCGACAGCCCCGGGACCGGACGCGCCCGCGGCACCGGATTCGACCGCATCGGGTTCCACAGCCCCGGGACCGCTGGCGAGGTCGACCAGGTGGTC
>CAYUXB010000008.1:0-3752 GCA_964448525.1 uncultured Acidimicrobiaceae bacterium | reverse complement strand
CGACCGCATCGGGTTCCACAGCCCCGGGACCGCTGGCGAGGTCGACCAGGTGGTCCGCCATGGCCTGGGCCTCCGCCCGGCCGAGCGACCGGCCCTCCCACCGGGCGAGCACGCGGCCGACGTTGGTGTCGACCACGCCGACCGGCCGCTCGAAGGCGAACGCCAGCACGGCCCGCGCCGTGTAGGGGCCGACGCCCGACAGCGCGAGCAGGTCGTCGAGGTCGTCGGGCAGGCCTCCGCCGTGCCGATCGACCACGGCGACCGCCGCAGCGTGGAGGTTGAGGGCCCGGCGGTTGTAGCCGAGTCCGGCCCACAGCCGGACGACCTCACCGGCCGGGGCGGCCGCGCACGCGGCCGGCGTGGGGAAGCGGTCGAGGAACGCGTGGTACCGAGGCACGACGCGGTCGACGCCGGTCTGCTGCGCCATCACCTCCGAGACGAGCACGGCCCACGGGTCGCGGGTACGTCTCCAGGGCAGGTCCCGCAGGTGGACGTCGCCCCAGGCCAGCAACGCGCCAGTCCGCCGTTCGGTCACGGCAGCAGCTGGCACAGGTGCAGCACGCACGGCCGCTCGTAGCTGAGCTCGGTGCGCCCGGCCGTGTCGGGGTGCTCGGCGAGGAAGCGGGCGATCCGATCGAGGACCCGCTGCCGATCCGTGGCCGCGAGCATGTGCACGTAGCTGCGGGAGGCGCTGTCCGCCTCGATCTCGTCGCGGGTGGTGGTGACCCGGTGGGCCACGGTCTCGACCGAGCGCGGCCCGAACCTCGGATCGGCGTCGACCACGGGCGGCCAGCCGCTGCCGGGATAGCTGCCGTCGAAGCCGGTGAGGTCGTGGCGCAGGTCCCACAGGTCGCGTGCCCATCCCTGCGGGGGCGGCGCGTTCCACAGGAGCGCCAGCCACCCGCCGGGCCGAACGACCCGGGCGATCTCGTCGAGCGCGGCCTCGGTGCGGAACCAGTGGAACGCCTGGGCCACGGTGAGCAGGTCGGCGGACCCGTCGGGCAGCGGCATGTCCTCGGCGGTGCCGTCGAGGACGGTGATGCCGGGCACCGATCGTGCGAGCACGTCCCGCATCCCCGCCGACGGCTCGACGGCGGACACCGTCGCGCTGCGGGCGACGAGCTGGCGGGTGAGCTTGCCCGTGCCCGCGGCGAGGTCGACCACCGCCGACCCGGGCCCGAGGCCGGTGCGATCGGCGAGGACGTCCAGCAGGTCCTCGGGGTATGCGGGTCGGGCCCTGTCGTAGAGGTCGGCGGCGTCGCCGAAGCGGGCGGCGGCGGGCGGCACGCGGGAGTCGGTCACGGCTCCCAGACTGTCACCGGCGGCGGCAGCGGTAGACCCGGGTCGTGTACGGGAACGGGAACGAGTCGCGGCCGGCCAGGTCCGGATGGGTCTCGGCGAGGTGGCGGACCCGGTCGAGCACCCGCTCCTTGTCGCGCGGCGGGAGCGAGCCGACGACGCTCACCGATTCGGCGCGGGCGACGAGCAGGTCCGGGTCGCACGGCTGGTCCCAGTCGTGGGACCACACCTCGGCGGCCGTGAAGCTGCCGGCCGCCGCGATGACCGCGGCGTAGTCGACCTCGTAGTAGCTGTCGTAGGGCCGCTCGGCGTTCGGGTCGTCGACGAGGAGGTCGCCGAACCGTCGAACCCAGTCGTGGCCGCGGTCGCGGGTGTTCCACACGAGGACGAGGGCGCCGCCCGGCTTCAGGACCCGGGCGATCTCGGCGAGGGCCACCGGGGGTTCGAACCAGTGGAACGCCTGCGCGACCGTGACGGCGTCGACCGACCCGTCGGGCAGGGGCAGCGCCTCGGCCGTGCCGTCGTGCACCTCGACGTCGGGCAGCGCTCGTTCGAGCACCGCCCGCATGCCCGGCACGGGCTCGACCGCCACGACGTCGGCCCCGGTGGGCATCAGCAGCCGGGTGAGCTTGCCGGTGCCCGCGGCCAGGTCGAGGACCCGCCGACCAGGGCCGATGCCGGCGTGGCCGACGATGTGGGCGATCGCCTCGGCGGGGTACGAAGGCCGGGCCCGCTCGTACGCCTCGGCGTTGCCGTCGAAGCCCTGGGCGGTGTCCCTGATCTGCGCCATGTGCGCCTCCTCTGTGCCAGGACGAAGATACAAGTTGCAGACAAGTTGCGCCAGGGAGTCCGGCGCACCGGTGAGCGGCCGTGGCGACGCCATACGTACAGGCCGACTACTGTCGATGGTTCACGATCTACGACAGATGTGATCGACGATGCTGGAGGCACTTCATGGGGCCATCCCGGACAACCATCGGCGCGCTCGCTGTGATCAGCGCGTTGGCAGCCGGCGCATGCGCCGCCCCCGCAGATGACGACGTCGCGACCGGCGACGGATCCGACGCCCGCGCACTCACGTCCGGTTACCTCGCCACAGTGGCGGAACAGGTGGCCGACGCCACCTACCGCTACGAGGTCGACATCGCCATCGACGCCGAGGCCAACGGCAGGTCGCGGAACATCGAGGCCGACGGCGCGATCTCCGGCGAGGTCGACGGCGACCTGTCATCGATGACCGTCGACGCGAGCGACCTGGCGCCAGAGCTCGCGGATGCCCTGCCCTCCGGCCGCGAGATGGTGATGCACACCGTGTCCGACGGCGACCACGTCTACATCGCCGGCTCGTACTTCAGGTCGCTGATGGAACTCGCCGCCGCCAACGATCGCCGCCACATCGTGGCCGCCGCCCTCGGGTCGCTGGCCGACCTGGAGGACGACGAGTGGGGCCGGGTGGACCTCACCGGACTCACCATGACCGAGATCGCGTCGACGACCGGCGCCCAGGTCGCCGGTCCGGACCTGTTCCTCGACATCGCGGCCCGTGGCACCGGCGTCGAGGACATGGGCGATGCGCGCATCGACGGTGCCGAGACGAGCCGACTGTCGGCCACGGCCACCTACGAGGACATGCTCCTGGCCCAGGGCATCGACCTCGACGAGTTCCGCACCGGGCTCGCCGACGCATCCGGCGGGTCCGGCGCGGATGCCGAGGAGGTGTACGAATCGGCACTGTCGGTCGAGGTCGCACTCGAGATCTGGGTCGACGACACCGACCGGGTGCGCCGCGTCGACATGGACGTCGACATGGGCCCGATGCTGGACGCACTCGGCCCCGACGACGACAACTCCCTGGTGCTCGGCATGGCCCTGCACGTCACCGACTACGACGACGCGTCGATCGCCGTCGACATCCCCGACGAATCGGTCGAGGTCACCGACGACTTCCTCGCCTTCTCCGACGAGACGTCGGGCCAGGGAGGCCTGCTCGCCGGCTCCTGACGCTCCCGCCGGCAGCCGACTCAGTCGTCGGTGAAGACCGTCTCGTCGTAGGGGTACTGGCGGGCCGGGGCGTGCTCGCGCTTCCACACCATCAGCCGGCGCTTGAAGTAGCAGACCTCCTCCTCGCGCTGGTTGATGCCCTTGGTCTCGACGGTGACGATCCCCCGCTTGCCGTCGGACGTCTCCTTCTTCTCCAGCACCTTGGTGACGGCGTAGATCGTGTCGCCGTGGAACGTCGGCTTCGCGTGCTTGAGCGTGTCGATCTCGAGGTTGGCCACCGCCGCCCCGCTGACGTCGGGCACCGACATGCCGAGCACGAGCGAGTACACGAGGTTGCCGACCACGACGTTCTGCTTCTGCACCGTCTCGTTCTCGGCGAACCACTCGTTGGTGTGCAGCGGGTGGTGGTTCATCGTGATCATGCAGAACAGGTGGTCGTCGTACTCGGTGAT
>CAYUXB010000007.1:35375-37110 GCA_964448525.1 uncultured Acidimicrobiaceae bacterium | reverse complement strand
GCAGCGCAACGCCTACCACCGCTTCACCGTCGACCGGCACCTGTGGGAGGCCGCGGTCGGCGCCGGCGCGCTCGTCGGACGTGTGGGTCGCCCCGACCTGCTGGTGCTCGCCGGCCTGTTCCACGACATCGGCAAGGGCGAACCCGGCGACCACACGGACAACGGCGTGCGCCTGCTGGCGGACATCGGCCCGCGCCTCGGCCTCGACGACCACGACACCGCGGTGCTCGTCGCTCTGTGCCGTCACCACCTGCTGCTGGCGGACGTGGCCACCCGCCGCGACATCGACGACACCGCCACCATCGAACGCGTCGCGAGCGCGGTGGGCAGCCGTGAGGTGCTGGAGCTGCTGGCCGCGCTCACCGAAGCCGACTCGCTCGCCACGGGACCGGCCGCCTGGAGCGACTGGAAGGCCGGGCTCGTGCGGGCGCTCGTCAGCCGCGTCGACCACGTGCTCGGCGGTGGGGAGGCGCACGAGGTGGCCGGCGAGTTCCCCGGCCCCGAGCAGCGGGCGCTCCTCGGGGCGTGCCGCCAGACCGTGGTGGCCGACGGCGACAGGCTCACGGTCGTGACACCCGACCGGCCCGGGCTCTTCAGTCGGGTCGCCGGGGTGCTGTCGCTGCACGGGCTCGGCGTGTTGGATGCGTCGATCGCCACCGAGGGCGGCTGGGCCATCGAGGTGTTCCGCGTCGAGTCGAGCTTCGGCCCCACGTTCTCGTGGGACAAGGTCGTCGCCGACCTGGAGCTCGCTCTCGCCGGGCGGCTCGCGATCCGCGCCCGGTTGGCCGACCGGGTGCGCACCTACGGCGGCCGCCGCCCGGCGCGGGCGAGCGAGGTCGAACCCGAGGTGCGCTTCGACCTGACGTCGTCGGACACCTCCACCGTCGTCGAGGTGCACGCCGCCGATGCGGTGGGTGTGCTCTACCGCATCACCAGCTCGCTGGCCGATCTCGACCTCGACATCGTCGGCGCCCGCGTGCAGACGCTCGGTCCGCAGGTGGTCGACTCGTTCTTCGTGCAGGCCGGCGACGGCAGCAAGGTCACCGACCCCGGCGTGCTGGCCGAGCTCGAGCGTGCGTTGCTGCACGCCCTCGCCACACCCGCCTGACGCGGTGCGGCGGGTCGGCTTCGTGCCCCGTCAGTGCTCGTGGTGGTGGTCGCACTGGAGGCCGAACTCGTCGACGCCCGCGAAACGCCCGCAGCGGGTGTCGACTCGCCACACGTGGATCATCGGCGGGGTCGGCAGGACGTTGCCTCGCTCGCACACGCCGTCGACCGTGACGCCGTAGAGCTCGTAGTTGGGGCCGAAGCACAGGTTGTCGTGGATGTGCCAGCCGGGCAGCCAAGCGATGTCGGCCGGGATGTTGCCCATGTGGAAGCCGAGGTCGAGCATGTACATCGCCGCCTCGACGACGGGCCCGTCCGCAGTGTTGCGGAGCACGAGCGACTCGGGCCGGGCGGGATTCAGTCGGTCCGCGTCGACGATGCGCCCGAGGTTGATCCAGTGCTGGTACTCGTCGACGCCCTTGCCGTCGAAGATCCACTGGTAGCCGAGCAACGGCAGGACGCCCACGTTGGCGTAGCGCTCGAGCTGGGTCTCGGTGTCGACGATCAGCGCCTGCGCGAAGGCGACCTGCTCCGGTGTCCAGCTCGGGTCGAAGCCCGGCTCGGGTGTCGGATCGGGGGGATCGGTCGGCACCGTCGGATGCGGGTGCGTCGGCCCCGGGTGCGTCGG
>CAYUXB010000007.1:16074-35275 GCA_964448525.1 uncultured Acidimicrobiaceae bacterium | reverse complement strand
CGGGTGCGTCGGCCCCGGGTGCGTCGGATGGGGATGCGCCGGGTCGCTCGGGTGCGCGTGCGGGGGCGTGCCCGGCTGGTTGGTGCCGGTGCCGTGCTCGTGCCCGACGCCCGCGGGGGTGCCGGCCGGCGGGTGTGCCGCATGCTCGTCGGTGTCGGTGTCATGGTCGTCGGTGCCGTGGTCGCCGGTATCGTGGTCGCCGTCGTGGTGACCGGTGCCGGGGCCGTGCGCCACGCCGTGGGTGCCGAGCGGGTGGCCGCCGGTCTCCGTGTCGTGGTCGCCGTCGGCGTGATCGTCGTGGTCGTCGTCGTCGTGGTCGCGGTGCACGGCGGCACTCTCGGCGTCACCGTCGGAGCCCGAGTCCGGTTCCAGGAGGGTCACGGCTCCGAACGCCGCCGCCGTCAGGGTCACGATCGCCAGTGCGGCCGCGGCGACGAGGCGCGCGTCCCCGGCGTCGAGGTCGCCCACCTGGAGCTGGCGCCGCCGGGCGAGCAGGCTGGCCCCGCCGACGGCGGTGAGCCCGAGGGCCACCGCGGCGAGCCGGGCCAGCCCGGCACCGGTGCGGGGCAGCGTGCCGGCGGCCCGAGCGACGGGCCCCGCGACGGCGACGCCAGGACTGAGCACGGCCGGAGCGGGGACGATCGGCACGTTGCCCCCGGCCCCGCCGTCGCCGTCGCTGCGGCCGCCGTCCCCGCCGCCGCCGCCCGGGTCGGTCGGCCCGGTGGGCGTGGTCGGGCCGGTCCATTCGAGGTAGCCGAGCGGGTCGAGCACGACCTCGGCGAGGAAGTCGGCCGACCGGCGCACGATGTCGCGCTGGCGCGACGAGGCGAGGCCCCCGCCCCAGCCGACCGGGTAGCCCACCGCGCCGCACGGGGTGCCGCCGGCTCGAGCGCGGTCGCACGCGGACGTCGACAGGTGGAGGGGCGCCGTGTTGTCGAAGCTGCCGTGGAAGGCCAGGAACGGGGCCTCACCCGGGTCGGGGCGCCCGAGGTCGACACCGGCGATGGGCAGAGCAGCGGCGATGGACGTGCCGGTCGCCCGGGCGGATTGCCCCGGCAGGTGGGCGAGCCCGAAGGCGGCGGCGGCCCCGCCTTCGTGGCCCCCGACCGCGATGGCATCGGGGTCGATGCCGTACTCGTCGGCGCGGTCGCGCAGCCAGGCGACACCGGCCCCGGCGTCGGCGGCCGCGTCGGTGATGGCGGCGGTCACGCCCTCGATGTCGTCGGTGGGGCAGCACCGCAGCCCGGGCCGCTGCCGGTAGTTCATCGTGACCGACACGTAGCCCCGCCGGGCGAAGGCCTCGGCATAGGCCCCCATGTCGGGGCCGGCGCCGCCGCCGAACCAGCCGCCGGTCAGCCACACGACGACCGGTCGCTGGTCCTCCGTGTCGCCGGCGGGCTGGTACACGTCGAGCGTCAGGTCGACACCGGTGCCCGCGGCGTCGGACGTGTGGCGATAGACGATGCCGGAGGTGACCTCGACGTCGTCGAACACCAGGTCGAGGTAGCGCTCGCCGCCGTTGCCGGGAGGGCCGAACGCGAGCGGGGCGGTCGCACGACGGCCCTGGTAGCCGAGTCGGGCGACGACCTCGCAGCCCGGCGCCTCGCGGCAGTCGACAGTCGTGCCGCTCCAGGTGGGGAACGTGGCCGCGACGGCGAGCTCGACCGCGAAGCCTCCGGCGTTGTCGGGCGTGAGCTCGGTCGAGGTCTGCTCGTCGCACAGCGATGCGTCGCCGACTCGGCACACCTCGAGCAGCGCGGGGTAGCCCTCGGTCGATCCGAAGTTGGTGCCGGTGATCGTGATGGTCGCCTCGTCGCCGAGGTCGCGGTCGGGCGCGACGGTGACGGCCGGGCCCGGCAGCAGCGGCGCCTCGGGATCGAAGTGCAGGTCGGCGCGGCCGGCACGTGCGGAGGTGATGGACCCCGACGTGGCGATCAGCACGCACGGATCCGCGCTCGTGCGGCAGTCGACCTCACCTGTGGCGGTGGGGACGAGAGCCGACACCTTGGTCCGGACGGAGAAGCTGCCGGTGCCATCGACCTCGGCGAACGTGTCGCTTCCCAGGCAGTCGTCGTAGAAGGTGGCTCCCGGGGCGCACATGTTCACGAAGACGTACCCCGACATGAATCCCTCGCCGGTGACCGTGACGGTCTGGCCGTCGACGAGATCGGTGTCCGGCGTGGCGGTCAGCGTGGGGCGGACGATCTCGGTGGCCGGGTCGAACGTGAGGGGGACCACGGCCTGCTTCTCCGGCGACTGCAGGTAGTCGGGGGTCGCCACGATCACGCAGGCGTCCGCAGGTCGGCAATCGACCGTTTCGCCGGTCGGCAGGGCGATCTCCGCGAAGACCTGGAGCGGCGTGGCGACCGAGCCGTCGTGGCCGACCATCCCGCTCGTCATCACATCCTGGTCGCAGTCGCCTCTGGTGATCGGCGCGCCGGCGCGGCACTGCACGAGGAGCACCTGCGACGACCAGACGAAGCCCGACGCGTGCACCTCGACGGACTGGGCGTCCGACAGCAGGCCGTCGGGCGCGATCGACGCGGTCGGCGGGGGCGCCAGGGGGCCGTCGGGGGCGAAGGACAACGGCACCTGGGCGACGATGCCGTCACCGTCGGTGGTGACGGTCAGGGTGCAGCCGTCGCCGGTGCGGCAGTCGACCGGCTCGCCGCCGGACCAGCCACGCCAGATCCGGGCGTTGGCCCGCACCGCCAGGGTGGCGGTCCCCGAGGCATCGGCGGTCGTGTAGGACTCGCCGAACACGTCGCAGTCGTTGTAGACGTCCACGGCGCCCACCGGGCACTGCACGGCGCGCACCCACGCCTCGGGGCCGAGGCCGGTGATGCTCACCGTCAGGAGGTCGCCGTCGACGAGGTCGGTGGCGGGTGCGAGCTCGATGTCGACGGCCTGGGCCTCGACGGCCCCCGGCGGCGCTGGGACGGTGGTCGTCGCCGGGCTGTCGTCGGTGGCCGCGCCCGCGGGCGCCGGCGCCGGGCCGGCGGGGTGGGCGGTCGTGGCCGAACCCGTCGCCGGCGGGCTGGTCGTCGGGCTCGTCGGCTCGGTCGCTGCCTCGGTCGTGGTGGGCGCGGACGCGGTCGGCGGCGGCTCGCTGGTGGACGGCATCGTCGCGGACGGCGCGACAGGTGCCGTCGTGGTGGTGGTGGTCGGGTCGGTTTCCTGGGCGGCGCTCGGCAGTGCCGTGGCCGTGAGCGCGAGGGCTCCTGCCGCCAGCACGGACGCGGCCGTCCGCACCCTCCACCGTCGTGCGGTCGATCCCACCGTGCCCCCCACCTGGTCGCCTACGGATCCCAGCGCGACCGGGACCCACTGTAGTCACGACGCACGGCGCCCCGCCTTCGTTCCGACGGTCCGGAAGATTCCCGCCCGGCCTCTCAGTAGGGTCGGCGGGGTGAGCCGCCGCCTGCCCCCCACCCGTCAGGACCTGATCCGTTGGGCCGAGGCGTTGTCGGGCATCGCCCGCACCGGTCTCGGGTTCACCGAGAGCCTGTACGAGCGTGAACGGTTCGAGGAGGTGCTGGCGGTGGCGGGCGACATCCGCGCCGCGGCGGAAGCCGAGGAGGACTTCGACGCCGAGCACTTCGTCGACGAGTGGATGAAGGGTGTCGGCACGGGCGTCGCCGGTTACATCACCCCCAAGGTGGCGGTCGGGGCCGTGGTGCACAACGACGCGGGGGAGATCCTGCTCGTGCAGCGGGCCGACAGCGGCATCTGGCTCTACCCGACCGGTTGGGCGGACGTGGGCTACTCCGCCAGCGAGATCGCGGTGAAGGAGGTCAAGGAGGAGACGGGCATCGACTGCGAGCCGGTGCGGCTCATCGCCGTCCTCGACGGCCTGCGCCTCGGGTTCACGCGCGTGCCCCTGCACAGCCTCGTGTTCCTGTGCCGGGCGACCGGTGGCGAGCTGGCCGCGCACCCGCTCGAGACGAGCGATGTCGGGTGGTTCCCCCGCGACGCCATGCCCCAACCCCTCGCCGGCGCCGACCAGTGGCTGGCGCACGCCAACCGGGCGATCGACGGCGAAGAGGTCGGGGTCCTCTACGACGCGCCGCGCGAGCGCCCCTGGGAGCAGTAGCGGGCGGCCGGACCGGCCGGGCGGTCAGCCTGCTGGCTGGGGCACCCGGTGGGCCACCGCCCAGCGGGCGTAGCTCCAGCAGGCGGTGGCGAGCATCGCCAGCTTGGTGGCGTGGCCGAGGACCGGGCTGGCCAGCTTCTCCTCCTTGGTGCGGTGCCAGAGGCCGGGCAGCACCGTGTCGCGGCGCACCAGGCCGGATCGGGCGACGAGGCTGTTGAGAGCCGCCTCGACCCGGTAGCCGTGGAGATCGTTGCCGTCGAGTCGGTCGAACAGCTCGCGGTGCAGCGCCCGCTGGCCGCTGAGCACCGGCAGGCCGTACAGGAAGAGGCGGTTGGCCACCGGCCCCCGGTCGAACAGGCCGCACGCCATGTCGGCGTCGCCCTCGACGACCGCGGCGACGAGATCGTCGACGTGCCCGGGGCGCAGGCCCACGAGGTCGGCGTCGAGGAACACGACGATCCCCGCGTAGGGGGCGGCGTCGACGCCCGTGCGCATCGCCTCGCCCTTGCCGCGGACGGTCTCGAAGACCACTCGAGCACCGTGGGTGGCGGCGACAGCCGCCGTGCCGTCTGTCGACGCGTTGTCGACGACGATGACCTCGTCGACGAGGGTGGCGTCGAGAGCGGCGTAGACCACCGCTCCGATGGTCTGAGCCTCGTTCCAGGCCGGGATGACGGCGGTGACGGGACGGTTCGGATAGAAACGCGGAGAGTGGTCGCCCTTGTACATGCGGTGGACAACTCTAACGGGGCGGCGACACCGCCGGGATCCGTGGCGGAACCGCCCCGCATCGCGGCCGATCCACGCGCTACGGTCCCCACTTGACGGTTCGTCAGATCCGGGCATGGGTGGCTCGGGCGGAACCCGCGACGACAGGGGGGACACTGACGTGCGCATGAACAGACGGCGTCTCATCGGCGTACTGGCGGCGCTCGCCGTCTTGGTGGGGGCGTGCAGCTCCGACCGTGGCGACGACCCCAACGCCAGCGCGGAGGCGAGCGGCGACGAGGGTTCCGGCGAGGGCGACGGCGAGTCCACGCCCGCCGACGGCTTCGGCACGCTGGAGTCGCCGTGCGGCGAGGGCGACGGCGGCCCCGCGGGCGATCAGGGCGTCACCGCGGACCAGGTCGTCATCGGCTACGGCGACGACGCCGGCTTCCCCGTGTCGCCCGGCCTCAGCGCCGAGACCAGCGCCGCCATCGAGGCGATGATCAACTGGTGCAACGAGCAGGGCGGCATCAACGGGCGTGAGGTCGTGGGCAACTACTACGACGCGGCGTTCAGCAACGTCCGCAACGTCGTGACCGAGGCGTGCAGCGAGGTGTTCATGCTGGTCGGCACCGCCTGGGCCAACGACGTCGACCAGGAGGAGATCCGGCTCGGCTGCGACCTGCCGTCGGTGCCCACCTATTCGGTGAGCCCGGTCTTCGCCAACGCGCCGCTGACCGCGCAGCCGCTGCCCAATCCGGCCGACGTGTTCACCGCCGGGTGGGCCGGGCAGCTCGCCGAGCTGTTCCCCGACGAGATCAAGAACGCCTCGGTCATGTACGGCAACTTCCCGGCCACCATCGACACCAAGGACAAGGTCCTCCAGACGTTCCCCGAGTACGGCTTCGAGTTCCTCGACTGCCCCGTCGAGTACAACGTCGCCGGCGAGTCCGACTGGAAGCCGTTCGCCCAGCGCCTCAAGGACTGCGGCGCCGAGATGGTCTACTACTCGGGCCAGCCGTACCCGAACATGCAGAACCTGCTCGATCACGCGGCGCAGATCGACTACCACCCGATCTGGCTGGTCGACGCCAACGCCTACCTGCAGTCGTTCGCCGACTGGAACGCCACGGGCAACGGCGACAACGTCTACCTGCGCTCGGCCTTCTTCCCGTTCGAGCAGGCGGCCGACCACCCGGCGACGCAGCAGTACCTCGACATCCTCGCGGCCAACGACGGCGACACCAGCCAGCTCGGCCAGCAGGCCACCTCGTCCTTCCTGCTGTGGGCCACCGCGGCCGACGCCTGCGGTGCCGACCTCACCCGCCAGTGCGTGCTCGACGAGCTCGATGGCATCACGTCCTGGGACGGCGGGGGCCTGCACGCGGAGACCAACCCCGGCGAGAACCTGCCACCCGAGTGCGGCATGCTCCTCAAGCTCGACGGCACGAGCTGGGTGCAGGCCTACCCGGAGGAGGAGGGCGAGATGGGCTGCGACCCGGATGGCGTCATCGAGCTGACCGGCCGCGTGGTCGATCAGGCCGAGCTGGACGAGAACCGGGTCTCGACGAAGTACCAGCAGTAGCCGGCGGCGGGGCGAGCCATGGACACCTTCATCCAGTACACGATCCTCGGTCTGGTCACCGGGGGCGTGTATGGCATCGCTGCCTCAGGGCTGGTGGTCACCTACACGACGTCGGGCATCTTCAACTTCGCCCACGGCGCGGTGGCCATGCTGGCGGCGTTCACCTACTGGCAGCTGCGCTTCGGCTGGGGCTGGCCGGCGCCGCTGGCGCTGCTGATCGTCCTGGGTGTGCTCGCCCCGCTGGTGGGCGCCGGGTTGTACGGCGTGGTCATGCGGGGTCTGCGCGGCACGTCCGAGGTGGCCCGCATCGTCGTGCCCGTCAGCGTGATGCTCGGGTTCCTGGCGCTGTGCACCTGGGTGTGGGACCCGACGCCACGCTCGCCTCGGCTGTTCCTGCTCTTCTTCGGGGCCGACAAGACGGTGAACGTGCTGGGGGTCAACCTGACCTGGCACGAGCTGGCGGCGGTGGTGATCGCCATCGGCGTCGCCATCGGTCTGCGCTTCCTCTTCTACGGCACCCGCACCGGGGTGGCGATGCGTGCGGTGGTCGACGACCCCGATCTGCTCGAGCTCAACGCGGGCAAGCCCGAGCGGCTGGCGATGGCGTCGTGGGCGCTGGGGGCCTTCCTCGCCGCGCTGGCCGGCGTGCTCATCACGCCGATCATGGGCAAGGCGATGAGCGCCCAGGCGCTCACCCTGCTGGTGATCGACGCGTTCGCGGCCGCCATGTTCGGGCGCCTGCGCAGCGTGCCGCGCACGTTCGTGGGCGCGCTCGTCCTCGGCCTCGCCGGCAGCTACGTCATCGGCTACTTCCCGGCGGAGGACTGGACGTGGACAGGCAACTTCCGGGTGTCGCTGCCGATGATCGCCCTGTTCGTCGTGCTGCTGTTCCTGCCCCAGGACCGCCTGCGGGGTGCGACCGTGCTGCGGTCGCGGGAGCGGTACCGCATGCCCACGATGCGCAACGCCCTCATCGCCGCGATGGTGCTGGTCGTGGGCATGTTCCTGCTCCGGGGCATCCTCGCCCCGACCGCGGTCAACAGCCTGGCGTTCGGCATGACGATGGCCGTCATCGCCCTGTCGCTCGTGCTGCTCACCGGGTTCGCCGGCGAGATCAACCTGGCGGTGCTGTCGTTCGGCGCCATCGGTGCCATCGTCGTGCACCACTTCGGTGTGAGCGGCAGCGGAGGCGAGGCCCGCTCGACCCTGTTCGGCTACGTCGCCGCGGCCGTGGTGTGCGCGGTGGTCGGCGCACTGGTGGCGCTGCCTTCGCTGCGGTTGCGGGGCCTGTACCTGGCGCTGTCGACGATGGCGTTCGGCGTGTTCGTGTCGAGCATGGTGCTGCGCGAGATCACCGAGCGGAAGCTGCCGATCCTCCACACCCGGTTCACGATCTTCCCCAACGGCAGCCTGACGGTGCCGCGCCCGAAGTTCGGGCCGGTCGACCTGGCGGCGATGCCGTCGTTCCTCATGTTCGTCACCGTGCTGTTCGCCGTGCTCGGCGTCGGTCTCGTGGCGCTGCGCCACAGCGGTTACGGCCGCCGGCTCACCGCCATGAAGGACAGCCCGGCGGCGTCGGCCACGCTCGGCCAGAGCATGGTGACGCTCAAGCTGTCGGTGTTCATGCTGTCGGCCGCCATCGCCGGGGTGGGCGGGGCGCTGATGACCAGCCAGATCGGGTCGGCCAACATCGATCGCTTCGACATCTTCCTCAGCCTGTCGCTGCTCATGCTGACCGTCGTGGGCGGCATCGGCTACGTGAGCGGGGCCCTGTTCGGCGGGGTGGCCGCCGGTGTGCTGTTCGTCGCCATGCAGGACACGTTCGGCAAGCTGGGGGTCGACCACCCGGACCTCGAGGGCTTCTTCGAGTTCCTCGCCAACCTCACGCTGGTGCTGCCCGCCCTGATGGGCGTGAGCATCGGCCGCAACCCCACCGGCACGGTCGAGAGGATCCTGGTCGACTTCGCGCCCGTCCGGCGGGCGCGCCCGGTGGTGGTCGGCGGCATCGCTGCCGTCGGCATCGGCTATCTCCTGGCCCGCAACGGCACGATCAGCAACTGGTGGCTGATCGTGGTCACCGCTGCGGTCGTCGTGGCGATGCCGGTGCTCGCCAAGCGGCTGGTGCCCGAGTCCGCGGACGGCGACGCCGGTGGTTCGGCGGGCGGGGGCGGACCGCCCGGCGACGTGCCGGCCGACCTGCCCCCCGAGCTCGTCGGGGTCGCCCGGCCCTACACGGTCGCCGATCGAGAGATGCTCGACACCGCGTTGGGGATCCGCTGATGGCCGTGCTCGAGGCCCGTGGCATCCACGTCCGCTTCGGCGGCAAGGCCGCGCTCAAGGACACGACCGTGGTCGCCGAGAGCGGTTGCGTGACCGGGCTGATCGGTCCCAACGGGGCGGGCAAGACCACGCTGTTCAACGTCGTGTGCGGCCTGCTCAGCCCGGATTCCGGTCGGGTGCTGCTCGACGGCGAGGACATCACCCGCATGCCGCCCCACCGCCGGGCCCGGCACGGGCTCGCCCGCACCTTCCAGCGGCTGGAGCTGTTCACGTCGCTGACCGTGCGCGACAACGTGCGGGTCGGCGGCGACATCCACAACAGCTGGCGGCGAGGCCGGAACGACTCGGCGGCCGAGGCCGAACGGGTGCTCGAGCTCACGGGCCTCGGCCCGATCGCCGAGCGCGAAGTGTCCGAGATCCCCACGGGTCAGGCCCGGGTGGTCGAGCTGGCGCGCGCGCTGATGACCCAACCCACCGTGCTGTTGCTCGACGAGCCGGCCGCCGGCCAGACGGAGGACGAGACCGTCGCCTTCGGGCACCTGCTCCGCCGCCTCGCCGCCGACGGGATGGCGGTCTGCCTGGTCGAGCACGACATGTCCCTCGTGATGGACGTGTGCGAGTCGATCCACGTGCTCGACTACGGCCGCACGATCGCCGTCGGGCCGCCGGACCAGGTGCGCGGCGACGCCGCTGTCATCGAGGCCTACCTTGGCACGCCGGGTGGGCTCGCACCGGAGGGAGCCGGGTGACCGTCATCGAGATCGAGCCGCCGCCGCTCGAGCTGATCGGCGTGCGGGCCGCCTACGGCGGCATCGAGGTGCTGCACGGTGTCGATCTCGCGGTGGGGCCGGGCGAGGTGGTGGCGTTGCTCGGCGCCAACGGGGCCGGCAAGTCGACCACGGTCAAGGTGTGCGCCGGCCTGCTGCGCCCGACCGCGGGCGCGGTGCGGGTGGCCGGCACCGACGTCACCGGTGCCCCGAGCCACGAGCTGGCCCGCATCGGCGTGTGCACGATCCCGGAGGGGCGCGGCGTGTTCCCCAACCTGACCGTGCGGGAGAACCTGTGGATGGCCACCCAGGTGAAGGGCGACCTGGCCGATCTGGAGGAGGCCGCGTACGCCCGCTTCCCCCGCCTGGCCGACCGGCGCACGCAGCTCGCGGGCACCATGTCGGGCGGCGAGCAGCAGATGCTCGCGATGTCGCGGGCGCTGGTGACCGACCCGGCGGTGCTGCTGCTCGACGAGCTGTCGATGGGGCTGGCGCCGATCGTGGTGCAGCAGCTCTACGAGATCGTCGCCCAGGTGGCGGGCGAGGGCATCTCGATCCTGGTGGTCGAGCAGTTCGCCCAGGCCGTGCTGGGCATCGCCGACCGCGCGGCGATCATGGTCACCGGCGAGATCGCGCGGGTGGGCACGCCCGCGGAGATGCAGTCCGAGTTGTCGAGCGCCTACCTGGGTGGATGAGCGCGTTGAGGAGCGAGCCATGAACGATCGGATCGAGCGCCTGAAGACCGATGCCGCCGAGCTGAAGGTGGGCAAGGGCGCCGGCCTCGACGGCCTGTACCAGGCCGCGGGCGCGGTGGCCATGGGGGTGGGCGTCGTCGTGGCGTTCCTCGCCTACCAGATGTCGCTGGGCAAGGACGACAGCCGCGACATCCAGTCCCTACAGATCCTCGCCATCGCCATGCTGGCGCTCGCGATCGTCGGCGCCGCGGTGTTCGTGCGCTACTCGCTCGCCCGGTTCCTGCGGTTCTGGCTGCTGCGCCAGCTCTACGAGGGCCAGGCCCACATCGACCAGGTGGTCACGGCCCTCGGCGACCGGCCGGCGCCGGCCCCGGGCGCCGGCAGCAACGACCAGCACGCGCCCGGCGACGAGGAGGCGCAGCCGGTCGTCTGAGAAAGAGAGGCCGGCACATCCATGTAGTCACGATTGCTGGTACTGTGACCACATGGATGTCGCAGTCCGCGAGCTGAAGGCCAAGCTGTCCGCCTACCTGCGTCAGGCATCGGCGGGTGAGACGATCACGGTCACGGACCGGGGCCGTCCGGTGGCGGTGATCGGCCCCGTGCTCGGTCCGGTGGATCTTCCGGCGGCGGTCGCGGCGGGATGGGTGACGCCGGCCGAACGGACCGGCTTGCGGCCGGTGCGCCGACATCGTGCCGCCGTGGGGACGCTCGACGTGCTCGCGGAAGACCGGGCGGAGTGACGCTCTACGCGGATTCCAGCGCGCTGCTGAAGCGGTACGTCGACGAGTCGGACTCGGACCGGGCCGTCGAGATGCTGGCGGACGACCCGCAGCTGGTGACCGCTCGTCACACCGTCGTCGAGGTGCGCCGCAACCTCGCCAGGCTGCTGAGCGGCGACGAGCTGACTACGGCTCGTCGCGACTTCCACGTCGATCTGGAGGCTTTTGCGATCGTGGAGCTCGACGCCGTCACGTGCGAGCTCGCCGCCACGATCGCGGAACAGACCGGTGTGCGCACGCTCGCCGCGCTGCACCTCGGCGCGGCGCGGCGGCTCGGGGTCGGACTGACCTTCCTCACGTTCGATGTGCGGCAGGCTCATGCTGGCCGCGCTCTGGGCCTCACCGTCGTCGGCGCCTGATCGCCGCGCGACGATTCGCTAGTCTGACGGTCCGTCAGATCTCGGACCGGGGGGACGCCACGTGGCAACCGACATCGATTCGCCTGCGCTGCACCAGCAGCCGCTCATGCCGGACCTGCTCATCTCGGCGCTCGAGCGCAACCTCGACAAGCCGTGCGTCTACCTCGGCGACACCGTGCTCACGGCCCGGCAGGTGCGCGACGAGATCAGCCGCTACGTGCAGGCGCTCGAGTCCAAGGGGCTCAGCCAGGGCAGCCCGGCCGCCGTGCTGGCGCTCAACCGGCCCGAGGTGCTGTTCAACATGGGGGCCGGCATGATCCTCGGCTGCCGCACCACCCCGCTGCACCCGATGGGCTCGCTCGACGACCACGCCTACGTGCTCGAGGACGCGGGCATCGAGACGCTGGTCTACGACCCCGAGTTCTTCGGCGAGCGCGCCGCCCAGCTGGCCGAGCGCGTGCCGGGCCTGAAGAACCTGTTGGCCCTCGGGCCGAGCGAGGCGGGCGACGACTACATCGCGCTCGCCTCGACGTTCGAGCCGCGTCCGCTCACCGCCCCCGACGTCCGGCCCGAGGACATCCCCGGCCTCGCCTACACCGGCGGCACCACCGGCAAGCCCAAGGGCGTCATGGGCAGCTACCGGTCGGGCGCGGCGATGACCAACATCCAGATGACCGAGTGGGAGTGGCCGGACGAGCCACGGTTCCTCATGTGCACCCCGCTCAGCCACGCGGGGGCCGCGTTCTTCGTGCCGGTGCTGCTGCTCGGCGGCTCGCTCGTCGTCGTGCCCTACTTCGAGCCCGGGCTGGTGCTCAAGACCATCGAGGAGGAGCGCATCACCGCCACGATGCTCGTCCCCACGATGATGTACATGCTGATGGACCACCCGGACTACGCCACCCGGGACCTGTCGAGCCTCGAGACCGTCTACTACGGCGCCGCGGCCATGTCGCCCACGCGGCTGAAGGAGGCGATCGACCGGCTCGGCCCGATCTTCTTCCAGTACTACGGCCAGGCCGAGGCGCCGATGACGATCTGCGTGCTGCGCAAGGACGAGCACGACGTCGACGACCTCGACCGCCTGGCCACGTGCGGGCGGCCGGTGCCGTGGATGCACGTGAAGCTGCTCGACGACGAGCTGAACGAGGTGCCCCGGGGCGAGCCGGGCGAGATCTGCGTGCGCGGCCCGCTCGTCATGCGGGGCTACTGGAACAAGCCCGAGCAGTCCGCCGAGGCGCTCGCCGGCGGCTGGCTGCACACCGGCGACATCGCCCGCGAGGACGAGGGCGGCTTCTACACGATCGTCGACCGCAAGAAGGACATGATCGTCACCGGCGGGTTCAACGTCTTCCCCCGCGAGGTCGAGGACGTCATCTCGTCGCACCCCGCCGTCGCCAACGTGGCGGTCATCGGTGTGCCCGACGAGCGCTGGGGCGAGGCGGTCAAGGCCGTCGTCGTCCGCCGGCCCGACGCCACGGTCACCGCGGATGAGCTGATCGAGCTGGTCAAGGAAGCGAAGGGATCGATCCAGGCGCCGAAGTCGGTCGACTTCGCGGACGAGATCCCGCTCAGCCCGCTCGGCAAGCCCGACAAGAAGACCCTCCGCCAGCAGTACTGGCGCGACACCGACCGCGGGGTCAACTGACCGCTGTCAGCCCGTGCGCTCCCACACCACCCGCCCCTCGACCACCGTGGCGGCGACGTGGCTGGACGACGGCATCTCGAGCACCTGCGACAGCGGTCGGTCGAGCAGGCACAGGTCGGCCGGCTCGCCGACGGCCACCCGGCGGGGCGTGCCCCCGGGCGCGTCGAGCGGCGTCAGGAACAGGCTGAGCGCCCGCTCGGGAGCGACCGCCTCGCGCAGGCCCAGCGGCGCGCCGCTGGAGGTGCGACGCTCGATGGCGGTGGCGATGTCGCGCCACGGGTCGGGGTGCCCGTAGGGCGCGTCGGTGCTGCCGCCCACGGGGATGCCCGCCTCGATGAGCGACTTGCACGGGTACAGGTGGGGGAGGTCCGCCGTGGCGACCGATGCCAGGTAGCGGTCACCCCGCTCGAGGACGAACCCCGGCTGGGTCACCACGGTCAGACCCTTCGAGGCCACGACGGCCCGCAGGTCGGGCGGCACGACGGACCCGTGCTCGATGCGGTCGCCCGGGCGGGTGCCCACCTCGTCGAACGCGGCGAGCGCCAACGCCAGGCAATCCCTGGTCATGCAGTGGACGGCGACGGGGCGGTCGACCTCGCGTGCGGCCGTCATCCACCGCACCAGCGTGCCGAGCTCGGGCAGGGCGTAGTCCTCGATCACGATCTTGACCGGGCCCCGCCCGAGTGGGCGCGGCAGCTCGGCCGCGACGAGCCGGGGTGCGCCGGTGACGACGACGTGCTGCGGGAGCGCGCCCGAGACACGGGCGGCGGCGAGGGGCGCGAGGTCGTCGACCGAGCCGGCCGGGGTGGCGTCGGTGACCCCGGTGATGCCGTAGGCGGACAGGCGCCGGCCCACGGCCGCCAGGTCCGGCACCGGGTGCGGCGGCAGGCGCTCGCGCAGCCAGCGGTCGAGGCCGAGCAGCCGCCCGGTGAGCGTCCCCGTGTGGTCGCGCTCGACGCCGGTGCGGTCGGACCTCTCGTCGATGCCCGTCTCGGCCAGCCCTCGCGTGTTGAGCACCCACGTGCCGCCTGCCCGGTGCTGCACCCGGACCGGCCGGTCGGGGACGAGCGTGTCGAGGCGCCACCGGTCGATCGGGCCGGCCACCGACTCGTGGTAACCGATCGCCCGGAGCCACTGGCCGTCGTCGAGCGCGGCATGGGCCTGGCGCATCACCACGGCGAACTGGTCGGCGTCGTCGACCACCGGCGGCCCGACGAACGGCGACCGCTCGGCGGCGGCCAGGGCCACGAGGTGGATGTGGTGGTCGTGCAGCCCGGGGATGAGGGCGCTGCGCTGCCCGTCGATCTCCTGGTCACGGGGGCGCGCGTCGAGACGGCGGTCGATCTCGACGATCACACCGCCGCTCGCTCGTACGTCGACGAGAAGTCCGTCGACGACGACCTCGCGCAGCACCAGGTCGGTCATGGGTCAGGGTGGGGTCGCCGGTGCCCGCCGCCGACCTCCGCGGGAAGCGTACGGCACCGGGCCGACATTGGACGCAGCGAGGCGGTAGGCGTACGGTCCTGGCGTCTGCTGACGGCAGCGAAGTCCGGTGGGAAACCGGCGCTGTCCCGCAACTGTGACCTCCGTGCGCGGAGGGAGCCAGGTCGCCTGTCGATCAGCCTGACGAACCAGCCTTCGAGGAAAGGGTGCGGTTCGCGGCAGGCCGGTCCTGTCGTCGAGTCCTCACAGACCTCGACCGACAGGAGGAACCGGATGCAGCTACATGCGAAGCGCTCGCTCGCCCTGGCCACCGCGGCCGCCGCCCTGCTCGTCGCCTGTGGCGGCGACGGCGACGATGCGGATGCGTCGGCCGGTGGTGACGACGGCGCGGCGGCCGACGTGCCCGAGGCGATCGTGTCGCTCTCGCCCACCGCCACCGAGATCCTCTACGCCGTGGGGGCGGGCGACCAGGTGGTGGCCGTCGACTTCCAGAGCGACTTCCCCGAGGGCGTCCCCGTGACGGACCTGTCGGGCTACGAGCCCAACGTCGAGGCCATCGCCGGCTACGAGCCCGACCTCGTCGTGGCGACCGACCTGCCCGAGGACATCAGCACCGGCCTCGAGGCCATCGAGATCGAGGTGCTGGACCTTCACGCCGCCGTCACCCTCGACGACACGTACGCGCAGCTCGCCGAGGTGGGCGCGGCCACCGGCCACGAGGACGAGGCGGCGGACGCGGTGGCGCAGATGCGCAGCGACATCGAGGAGCTCGTCGCCTCCGTGCCGGAGCGCGAGGTGGCCCCGACCTACTACCACGAGCTCGACGAGACGCTGTACTCCGTCACCTCCGAGACGTTCATCGGTGAGATCTACAGCCTGGCCGGCCTCGAGAACGCAGCAGACCCGGCCGATCCGAACGGCGAGTTCGGCGGCTACCCGCAGCTCTCGCCCGAGTTCGTCGTCGACGCCGACCCCGACTTCGTGTTCCTGGCCGACGGCGAGTGCTGCGCACAGGACGCGACCACCTTCGCCGCCCGCCCCGGGTTCGCCGACATGGCCGCGGTCCGGAACGGCAACGTGGTGGTGGTGGACGAGGACATGGCGTCTCGGTGGGGCCCGCGCACCGTCGACTTCCTCCGTTCGATCATCGAGGCGACGAGCGACACCGCCGCCCCTGCGGGGGTCGGAGGGTGACCGCCGTGGCCCTGCGGGGCCCGGTGCCTGCGTTGCGCACGGCTCGGCTGCGGGTCGCCTGGTTGGTGGCCGGTGTCGGCGCGCTGCTGCTCGCGGGTGTCGCGGCCCTCGTGATCGGTCCGGTGTCCATGGCGCCGCTGGACGCCGTGGGTGCGGCCGTCGGTCTCGACACCGGCCTCTCCGACACGCAGCTGAACATCCTGCGTGAGATCCGCCTGCCGCGGATCGTCCTCGGCATGCTGGTCGGCGCCACCCTGTCGGTGTCGGGCGCCAGCTACCAGGGCGTGTTCCGCAACCCGCTCGCCGATCCGTACCTGCTCGGTGCGGCGGCGGGCGCGGGGTTGGGCGTCACCCTCGTGGTCGTGGCGACCGCGGGCGGCGGGGCCACCCCGGTGACCGCACCGGTCGCGGCCTTCGTCGGGGCGCTCGGCGCCGTCGCCCTCACCTACGCGCTCGGTGCGGCCGGGTCCGGCCGGGCGTCGACGTCGTCGCTGATCCTGGCCGGCGTGGCGGTGGCGTCGTTCCTCACCGCCGTGCAGACCTACGTGCAGCAGCGCAACCTCGACACGGTGCGCCAGGTGTACTCGTGGATCCTCGGCCGCATGTCCACCGCCGGGTGGCACGAGGTGCGGCTGTTGCTGCCGTACGCCGTCGTGACGTTCCTGGTGCTGCTGTCGCAGCGCCGGGCCCTCGACGTGCTGGCGGTCGGCGACGACGAGGCGACGACGCTCGGGCTCGACGCCCGCCGCAGCCGCCTGATCGTGGTGGTGGCCGCATCGCTCGGCACCGCCGCCGCGGTGTCGGTGTCCGGGCTGATCGCGTTCGTGGGCATCATCGTCCCGCACACGGTCCGCCTCCTGGCCGGGAGCAGCCACCGGGTCGTGCTCCCGTTGTCGATGCTGTTCGGCGGGGCGTTCCTGGTGGTGGCGGACCTGCTGGCCCGCACGATCGCGTCTCCCGCCGAGATCCCGATCGGCGTCGTGACCGCCTTCTTCGGCGCGCCGTTCTTCGTGCTCGTGCTGCGCACCGCCAAGCGGGGGGTGACGGCATGATCCGCGCCGAGGGCGTGACGGTCGAGCTCGGAGGGACCCGGGTACTCGACGACGTCGACGTGGCGGTGGCCAGCGGGGAGTGGCTGTCGATCGTCGGCCCCAACGGCGCCGGCAAGACGACGCTGCTGCGCTGGCTGGCCGGGCTCGCCGCCGGGGCGGGGGACCTGCACCTCGACGGGCGCCCGGCCGGCTCGCTGCGGCGCCGGGAACGGGCACGGCTGGTCGCGCTCGTGCCCCAGGCGCCGATCATCCCCGAGGGGATGTCGGTCGCCGACTACGTGCTGCTCGGCCGCAATCCGCACATCAGCCCGCTCGGGGTGGAGGGCGCCCACGACCTGGCCGCCGTGCACGACGCGCTCGCACACCTCGACCTCGTCGAGATGGCGGGACGCGTCGTGTCGACGCTGTCAGGCGGCGAGCGCCAGCGCGTGCTCATCGCCCGGGCGTTGGCCCAGGGCGCGCCGATCGTGCTGCTCGACGAACCGACCACCGCCCTCGACGTCGGCCACCAGCAGCAAGTCCTCGAACTGGTCGACGAGCTGCGCGCCGCGCACGGCCTGTCGGTGGTCTCGACCATGCACGACCTGACGCTGGCCGGCCAGTACGCCGACCGCCTCGTGCTGCTCGACCGCGGCCGCGTGGTCGTCGAGGGGGCGGCGGGCGACGTGCTCACCGAGGACAACCTCGCCCGGTACTACGGCGCCCGCGTGCGCATCATCCACGACGGCGACCAGCCGGTCATCCTGCCGTTCCGCGAACGACGAGAGGTCGTCACATGAGCCCCATCGCCCCCGACCCTTCGGTCGTCCCGACCGCTCACACCGAGCCCGAACGTCGCCGCGTCGGTTCCGTCGTCGTGGTCAACACCGGCGACGGCAAGGGCAAGTCCAGCTCGGCCTTCGGCGTCGTGCTGCGAGCCGTGGCCCGCGACTGGCAGGTCGGCGTCGTGCAGTTCCTGAAGAGCGGCAAGTGGCGGGTCGGCGAGGAGAAGGTGTGCCGCGACCGCCTCGGCGTCGACTGGTTCGCCATCGGGGAGGGCTTCACCTGGCTGTCGGAGGACCTGTCCGAGGACGAGGCCGTCGCCCAGGAGGCGTGGCGGCACGCGGCCGCGCTCATCGCCGCCGGTGAGCACCGCCTGGTCGTGCTCGACGAGATCACCTACCCGATGAACTGGGGGTGGATCTCGACGGACGAGGTCGTGGCCGCACTGCGCGACCGGCCGGACAAGGTCAACGTCGTGTGCACCGGGCGCGACGCCCCGGTCGCGCTGGTCGAGCTGGCCGACACGGTCAGCGAGGTGCGCAAGGTCAAGCACGCCTACGACACGGGCGTCCTTGCCATGAAGGGCATCGACTACTGACGACCCCCTTCGACCTCGACCCGGAACGGGCGACCCACGCCGACGACGGCGCGGGTCGCCCTCGCCCGGTCCTCGTGTGGCGGTCGGCCGCGCCGTTCCGCTGCGCGTCGTCGGGCGCGCACGGGGGCGGTGTCGGCGATCGCCGTTGGGTGGTCAACGCCGAGGTCACCCTCGACTACGAACGCCCCGACCCGGCCGCCCACCTCACCGAGATCGCCGTGGAGCTCGGCTTGGCCCCCCGCGAGGGCACGGCCCTGATGACCGCGGCGCCGGTGCTCGACGTCGCGATCGCCGGCGACGGCGGAGCGGGCTGCGCGGCCACCGTGGGCGTGACCCGGCCCACGTGGGCGGCGGCGCCCGACGACACGTGGAGCCCCTGGCTGCCCGGCACGATCAACCTCGTCGTCACCGTGCCGGCGCCGCTGTCGGACGCCGCGCTCGTCAACGCGGTGGTCACCGCCACCGAGGCGAAGACCCAGGCGCTGCTCGACGCCGGCGTGCCCGGCACCGGTACCGCGTCGGACGCCGTGGTGATCTGCTGCCCGCCGGGCGGCACCGAAGCCTACGGCGGACCGCGCTCGACCTGGGGCGCCCGCTTGGCACGCGCCGTCCACGAGGCGGTGGCAGTGGGCACGAAGCGGTTCGTGGGCGGGTCGCTGTAGCCGGGACGCGGTCGGATGCCGCGACCGGGTCAGCGCAGGCCCAGCACCGTGTGCCATGCACGTGATGTATCGCGCTTTGTCGTACGCGCTCAGTCTGTGCGTGGTTCGAGCAGCAGCACGGGGATCGGCCGCTCGGTCTTGCGCTGGTAGTCGTCGTAGGCCGGCCACACGGCCGCGGCCCGCGCCCACCAGGCCGCCTTCTCGTCGCCGTCGACCTCACGGGCGCGCACGTCGTAGGTGGCGGGGCCGTCCTGCACGATCACATCCGGCCCGGCGAGGAGGTTCCGGTACCAGCCGGGGTGGTGGTCGGCGCCGCCCTTGGACGCCACCGCCGCATAGGTGCCCTCGTGCTCGACCCGCATGACCGCGGCCTTGCGGACCTTGCCGGTGCGATGGCCCCGCATGGTCATCACCACGACCGGGACTCCCTGGACCGTCGTCCCCTCGGTGCCGCCCGACGACTCGTAGCGGGCGACCTGCTTGGCCACCCACTCCCAGGTGCTCGGCTCGTACTCACCGTCGATCGTCACGGCCGGAGTCTATGAATGTCCGGCGATGAGATTCCCCCCGGTCTAC